>JAFSJF010000013.1 GCA_017439405.1 Bacteroidales bacterium | reverse complement strand
CTCGAAGAGGAAAATTACTTCATTGTTTTCTTTGACCGTCCCAACGGGGCGGCTTGCTACCGCATTGTCGCCTGCCACCTAATTTGGCACCTTTTTGACCTATCTCGCTCTTTGGGGCAAGGATTTATAGAGGAAAGATAGGACAATTTTTCAAAAAAGACGTATCTTTGCCATAAATTCCGAAATCATGCAAAACCTCATCGAACTCCGGCATATCCTCCACGCGCATCCAGAGCTTTCAGGACAAGAGGCGCTGACCAACAGGATCTTGAACGAATGGGTGAAGCAAACCCATCCCGACCAAACCATCGAAAGAATCGGCGGCCACGGACTGGCAGCCATATATAAAGGTGCAAAACCAGGCAAGCGCATCCTCATCCGAGGCGACATCGACGCGCTGCACATTCCTGAACCTAACGACCTACCCTATCGTTCACAGAACCAAGGCGTTTCGCACAAATGCGGTCACGACGGGCACGCCACCATCCTCTGCGGCTTGGCTGAATGGCTCGGCGCACAACGCCCCGACCAAGGCGAGGTTGTGCTGCTCTTCCAACCCGCCGAAGAAACCGGCCAAGGCGCGCAAGCCGTCATCGACGACCCACAGTTTGCGCAAATCAAGCCCGACGCGGCCTACGGTCTGCACAACCTGCCGGGCTTCGAGAAAGGCCAAATCATGGTGAAAGAAGGCTGTTTTGCGGCGGCAAGTTTCGGCCTGAAACTCGCTTTCGACGGCCGCACGGCGCACGCCTCGCAGCCCGAAACGGGACACAGCCCTTCGGAACTCATGGCCCAACTCATCCACCATTTGGAAAAGAAACGCGAGCAACTGAAGGCCGTGAAGCCCTTGACCACCTTCGTCATAACGCACGCCACCTTGGGCGAGGAGACCTTTGGCGTTGCGCCCGGCCACGCCGAGATTTGGCTCACCTTGCGCAGCTTCAACGACCGCAACCTCGAACTGATGTCAACCGAAATCATCGAGTTCTGTCGCGCCAAGGCCAAGGACTACCTTTTCGATTTCAGCTTCACCGAACACGAAGCCTTCGCCGCCACCAACAGCGACCCCAACTGTGTGAAAACCATCGAGCAAGCCGCCACAAACCTTGAACTTAACCTTGGTCACTTGGACGAGCCTTTTCGTTGGTCGGAGGACTTCGGGAGGTTCGGAAACGTCTGCCCGATTGGTTTCATCGGCCTCGGCTCGGGCTTGGAGCAACCCGCCCTTCACGACCCAATGTTCGACTTCCCCGACGACATTCTGGAAATCGGGATGACGATGTTTTGGGAAATCATTCGGTTGGAGCTGGAAGAGCCACGATGACCTGCCAAGGCGCTGGCATCATCTCCCGCTCAGCAGAGAGCCAGGCCTGCTGGGACGTTTCCGGCCCTGACCTTGGCGGGTGGCCGACTTGCTCGCGGGATTGCTGGAAAGGCGTTTCAGGTAGGCGCGCTCCATATAGTCCTTGAAATACTCCGTCTCATAGGTGAAATGGTCGGAGGTCAAGTCGGAGACTTTCATCTTGAAGGTCTTCACGTACTCCATGTTCAGGTAGAGCGTGCTTTCGCGCTTGTCGTAGGAATAGTCGAACTTCGCCACTATCGTCGTGTCGGGGTTGACGATGTAGGTGTCGGCGCTTGTCCAAATGGTGTCACGGTCGCTGTCGCGCATCTCCCCGGTCTTGTCGGCCCTGAAAACCAGTTGGATGCCGTTTTCGACGTCGTCAGCATCGTAAACGTAGGTGACCATCGAACTCGCGATGGGGTTGCCGGCATAGTCGATGTTGTAATACTCGATTTTCTCGACACCCCAAGTGCCCACGAAGGTCTTGTGGTCATCGTCCTGTCCGCATGAAGCCAGAAACAAGGATGCCATCATGCAAAACGTAATGATTGCAGTTTTCTTCATTTTTCTGTAATTTTTTGTTATTCAATTCGTTTGATAAAAAATCGTTCAAAGAAAGGCTGAGGTTCGGAGAGGCGATTCGTCCACGAAGCCACCAGATTGGTGCCGTTGAGGCTTTCCACGTCGAAAGTGGCGCTGTTTTCATCCAAAAAGAGCGAACCGTAGAGCGCATAGAGCCACGCACTGCCCTCCATCGTAATCTTTTGGGAAACAGAGTCGTAGGCATAATTGCAGGTGAACTCCTTGATGAACGCTGGACTGTTGTTGAGCTTCAGCAAGCCAGTGCCGTCGGCGTTGAAGAAAACCTCATATTCGCCACCCGCAACGGCCTCGAAACGCAAGGTGTCCCACTGCCCGACGCCTATGCTGTCGATGCGGCAACTGACGTATTGCTCACAGGCCCAATGCCCTACGACGGGCGACCCTATCTGGCTTTCCTTTCGGCAACCCAAAGCCGACATGAGCAGGGCCACAAGAACCATCACCGAGATTTGTACCTTTTTCCTGACCATAATTCCGCTGCAAAATTAGTATTTCTTCCAATATCCAACCATTTTTTCTACTTTTGCTGCCCAAAAACATCCGAAAAATGAAGAAAACCGTCCTTTTCATCCTCATGGCGTTGCTTGCCGCCCAGTTTGCGAAGGCGCAGGACACCCTCACCGTGATGCACTACAACCTGCTGTATTACGGCAACTACAACAGCGGCTTCGCCGAGTGCTTCGAGACCAACAACAACACGCAACGCAAGGATGAATGCATCCGCACCGTGATGAACTACGTGAAACCCGACATCCTGACCGTCAACGAGTTCGGGGCTACGCAAGCGTTACTGGACGCCTTCGTCAGCCACAACCTGAACATCAACGGGGCCGACTGGTGGCAGGCTGACAACATCGTCAACCATGCCGGGAGCAACATCGTCAACCACATCTTCTACGACACGCGCAAGCTGGGCTTGAAGAAGCACGTCGCCCTGCGCACCAACCCGCGCGACACCGACATTTACGAGCTTTACCTGAAAACGCCTTCGCTGGCCATCGGCGACACGGTGAAGCTCGTCTGCATCGTGGCCCATCCCAAGGCCGGCCAAGGTTACGAGTCCAGCCGCCGCGCCCTGATGCAGACCGCGATGGACTACGTCAACGCCAATTATCCCACCGAGAACGTGCTGATCATGGGCGACTTCAACATGTACACCTCCGACGAGAGCGGCTACCGGCTGCTCACGCAGACCTACAGCGACCCCTCCGTGTGCTTCGTCGATCCCCTGGCCTACGTGGGCGGCGTGGGCGCATGGAACAACAACAGCCAGTTCGCCCCGTTCCACACCCAATCCACACGAAGCTATTCCGAGGAATGCTTCTCGGGCGGCGGCCTCGACGACCGCTTCGACTTCATCCTCATGGCCGACGAGATCATGTTCAGCTACCACCACTTGCGCTACGTCGGCGGTTCGTACCACGCCGTGGGCAACGACGGGAGGCACTTCAACCAAAGCGTTGACCAAAACGGCAATGCCGCTGTTCCGCCCGCCGTGGCCGAAGCTCTTTTCGACGCCTCCGACCACCTGCCCGTGACGATGAAAATCGCCGTCGATATGAAGGTGGGTGTCGGCGAAAACACGTCCACCCCCCTCCAGGCCACCGTCGCGCCCAACCCCGCGTCGGAGCGGGTCACGGTGCGCTTCCACAATCCCAAGGAAGGCCAAGTGCAATGCGACTTGCTGTCGCCGCAAGGGCAGCTGCTGAAGCGCGAATCAAAGCATTACGACACTGGCAGCCAGCAGTTTGACTTGTCGCTGCAAGGCATCGCCAAAGGCTTCCACCTGCTCCGCCTCACCCATGCCGACGGCTGGCGCCAGACGCTGAAAGTGGTGGTCAGGTAGGGAAAACCATGCGGGAAAGCGCAAAAACACTGCCGAAAAAGCCTTGTTTTCGTGAAAAAGTTGTATCTTTGCCTTCGAAACAGACAAAACAATAATGCTATGAGCGACGACACCAAATACATTTGCTTCGATTGGGCAGCCAAGAAGATACTACGCGACAAGGCCAACTTCGCAGT
>JAFSJF010000012.1 GCA_017439405.1 Bacteroidales bacterium | reverse complement strand
GCGAGACCTCGACGAAAGTGGAGCCTGGCGTGCTGACCCTTTTCTCGATGCAGGCCAAGGAAGACCCCTGCAAAATCTACATCCTCGAAATCTACGCCAACCAAGCGGCCTACCAAAGTCACATCCAGACCGCGCACTTCAAGAAATACAAGGAAGGCACGGCCAAGATGGTGAAGTCGCTGAAGCTGATCGACACAAAACCATTGGCGGGAATGGAACGTTGGTCGGGGAAATGATGCAAAACAATCCAAAAATGTGAATTGTTCGTTTTGCTGATTTTTCGTTTCTTTGCAAACGGAAAATCCGCAAAATGAAACGCTATCTCTACATCATCTTCGGCTTGGTGGGCTGCTTAGTCGTTTGGCTCGCCGTACCCAACGCCAAGCGGGATGTGGACGACGACTTTCGAGAGGATTAGTTTACCCATCCTCAATTGCTCAAGCGAAACTCGCTCGGCGACAATCCCGTTTCCTTCTTGAAGAAGCGGCTGAAGGTGTTCTGGTCGGCGAAGCCTAACATGTCGGCCACGGCCTTGACGGATAGGTTCGGCAGCGTGTGAAGCAGCCTTTTGGCCTCGGCAATCACTTTTGCGTTGATCCAATAGGAGGCCGTCTGCCCCGTCTGCTCGTGGACGACCGTCCCGAAATACTTTGGCGAAAGGCAAGCCAAATCGGCGTAGTAGGTCACGCTGCGATGTTCGCGGAAATGCTCGTTCAGCGCCGCTTGGAATTGCGCACTGATGCTTTTGGCCGTCGTTTCGTCGTTCAGCGTTTTCTGCCGATAGAAGTTGAGCATCCGCAAGAAAAAGTCCATCTGCCGAATCATGATCGTCCGGCGGTTCGGGATGTCGATGACGGAGGTCTCGTAGAGCACTTCCACGATGTGCATGATGATTTTGAAGTCGTGCGCGTTGAGCGTCACGCGAGGCTGCTGCTCGTAGCGATAGCGGAAATGATTGATGATTTGCAACATGGGTTCACTCATCACCGAGGCCGAAACCACGACGAGCGTTGCCTTGTAGTTGTCGGTCTTGTCCACCATCATTAGTTCGTGGTTGGGGAAAACGGCAGCCACGGTATGGGCCTTGGCCACGTCGGGTTGGCCGTCGTAGAGGAGGTTCATCACGCCACGTTGCCCGATGCAAATCACGTAGTCGGGCGAGACAAACGGCCCGCCCACGGCCGGCAGGTCGGTGATGTTGTTGAAGACGATGATGCCCTCCGCACTGATCCTGTCTACATTGGCGAGCAATGGATGAGGTTGTTTTAGCTTTGTTTCCATACCACAAAAATACGGATTATTCCAACACAAAAGAAAAAACAATCCGACTTTTTGCCATAAAAGCCCTACGATATGCAAGAAACCGCCATGAATGGATTCCCTTATTTTGCAAGTTGACAAACTTAAACTTACAAAAACCGAATCAAGATGAAAAAGCATTTGTTTTTACTCTCGCTGGCCCTTTGCTTCAGCGCAGGCCTGCTGGCCCAACCGCCAGGCGACACGTCACCAACCTATCCACAAGGTGCCACCTACGTTTTGAGCAATGGCTCAACAGTCACGCTCGAAAACCAGACTTATGATTGTTCCACGCAGTATTACAATGTCGTGCAAGTGAGCAACGGAACGTTGTACTTGAACAACTGCTCCTACACCAAGACCGGCGATGGCTCTTCGGGCGACAATTCGAGCTTCTACGGCAACAACTCAAGCATTTATGTCGGAGCCGCCAGCAGCACCAACTATGAGAGCACCACAGCAGGTGCGAACTCCATCATCCACATCACGGGCGGTACGCTGACATCCAACTCGCAGGGCGCCAACGCCGTGTTTGCCACCAACGGAGCCACCATCTATGTGGACGGACTCACCATCGTCAACAATAGCAGTGTGTCGCGCGGACTGCACGCCACCTATGGCGGCACCATCATCGCCACCAATGTCGACATCACCACCAACAGCGCAACAAGCTCGACCATCGCCACCGACCGAGGCGGCGGCACCGTCAGCGTGACGGGCGGCACAGCCACGGCCAACGGCTCGAGGTCGGCAGTCATCTACTCGACAGGCACCATGTCGGCCACCGACCTGACTGGCACGTCGGCACAAGGCGAGATGGCCGTCATTGAAGGCGACAACAGCATCAGCATGACCAACTGCACCATGACCAGCGGCAGTAGCGAACGCGGCCTACTGATGATGCAAAGCGGCAGCGGCGATGCCTCAGGCTACAACCCCGTGATGACCATCACCGGCACTTCGCTAACGATGACCGATGCCAGCGCCCCGTTGCTTGAAGTGGCCACAGCCGTCACCGCCACCTGCACACTCGACAACTGCACCATCAACGTGCCCAGCGGCATCCTGATGTATGTCATGGACGACGACCAATGGAGCACCAATGGCGCTATCGGCACCCTTGTGCTTTCCAACGGCACCTACAGCGGCCAGGTGAAATATGATTCGGGTTACACCGCCAACGTGACCGTCAACAGCGGTGCAACATGGAACCTGACGGCCAACACCTCGGTCTTCGCCATCGTTAACAACGGCACCATCAACACCAATGGCTATACATTGACCTATACCAGTCTGTCTGGTTCTGGTACAATCAATAATGGGACGGGAATAGACGAAAACGAGGAGGAAACGACAATCAATGACGGCAACATCTATACTATTGATGGTCGCTGCCTTGGCAAATCCTTGCCTGACGACTTCCAAGGCATTTACATACAAAACGGGAAAAAACTCATCAAACTCCGTTGATTGCTGTTTTCGGCAGTCGACGAGCTACTCATTTTCATTCTATATTCACTAGTTTATTACGGGAGGGCGAGCCTAACGGCAAGCCCTCCATTTTCCTCAGGCAACATGATCGGGAAAGGAAACCAATAAAAATGCTCCGTAGGAGCTTTCTTTTAGTAACAAAGCGCAATGAATCAATGGGCTATACTCCGTAGGAGTTTTCTTTTACCTGTTGTTTGCAATAGCATAAAGATACTTTTTCACCATTATTAGCGTTATTCCAATGGAAGCAAACCAAACCCAAACATTTCCAGCCATGAATAGACCAACATTAAAACTCGCGCTGCTTTTCGGCATTTTGGCCTTGTTCGTTTCAGGCTGCCAAAAGGACAACATCGTGGAGATTGACCCGATTGCGACCGACACGACCGACGACGACATCGCCAACACCACTTTTGCGCAAACGGTCAGCGTCGTGTTTTCCACGAACGGCAACGCCACTGTTGAAGGCGCGACCGACGACTTCACGGTCACCATCAACGGCAACGACGTGACCATCGTTTACAGCGGCGACGAATACGTGATGTATGAGCTTTTGGGGACGACTACAGACGGTTTCTTCAAGTTGTATAGTTCCCGTAAGCAAGGCATTACACTCAACGACACACACATCACCAACCCCAACGGCGCGGCCATTAACGTGCAAGGTCCACAATCGGACCCGAACAAAGGGAAGCGCACCTTCATCAAGTTGACGGGCGACAGCTGTCTTGCCGACGGCACGTCCTACACCGACACGCCCTCGACCGAAGACGAAAAGGCGGCCATGTTTGGCGAAGGCCAGTTCATCTTCTGCGGCGACGGTAGCCTCAACGTGGTGGCCACGGGCAAAAACGGCATCGTTTCCGACGACTATCTGCATTTCCAATCGGGGACCGTTGACGTCACCTCTTCAGCCGGACACGGAATGCGCGGCCAGGACTACATCCTCGTTTCGGGCGGCACACTCACCGTGAGCACCTCGGCAAACATGAAAAAAGGACTCAGCACGGACGGCTATGTCATCATCAACGGAGGTCAAACCACCATCAACGTTTCGGGGGGCACGGCCTACGACGACGAAGACGGCGAATACACCGGCTCGGCTGGCATCAAGGCCGACGGCTATTTCAGGATGAGCGACGGTATCCTCAGCATCACCAACACGGGCACCGGCGGCAAGGGCATCAGCTGCGACGGCAACGGCTATTTCGACGGCGGCACCGTTGAAGTCTGCGCCCAAGGAAGCAACTACGGCTCGAATGGCGGTGGCGGTTTCCCAGGCGGCGGCAACAACAGCAGCACCGAAAGCGTTGCGGCCAAAGGCATCAAGTGCGATGGCAACCTTTTGTTTACGGGTGGACAAGTGACCGTCAACAGCTCGTCGCACGAAGCCATCGAGGCCAAGGGAAGCATCACGATTACCGGCGGCGAGGTGGTGGCCATCTCGCAAGCCGACGATGCCATCAACTCTGGCAGCGATTTCACTATCAGCGGGGGCTACGTCTACGGCTACAGTGCAGGCAACGACGGCTTCGATGCCAACGGCAATTTCTACCTCAAAGGCGGCGTGGTCTTCGTGACGGGAACCACCTCGCCCGAAGTGGCCATCGACGCCAACACCGAAGGCGGCTACAAGATGTATCTCACCGGTGGCACGCTCGTCGCCATTGGTGGCTTGGAAAGCGGCTCGTCGCTCTCACAAAGTTGCTATTCGGCTGCTTCGTGGTCGCAAAACACATGGTACGCCATGACCGTTGACGGCACGACGTGGGCTTTCATGACCCCATCGAGAGGCGGAACCCCATTGGTGGTCTCGGGTGCTGCCACACCTGTTTTGCAGTCTGGCGTTTCGGCGTCGAATGGCACAAGCCATTTAGGAGGCTTGCTTTTTGAAAGCCCATATATTACCGGTGGCACCTCGGTCAGCCTTTCGTCCTACACGGGCGGCAACGGCGGTGGCGGTGGCCCGGGAGGTGGCGGACATGGACCGTTTTAGTCCCGTAGGGACGACAGACCATAGGCAGGCGGTGTAAACCCCTGCCCCCAAAAAAAAGAAAATCGAATTATGAACAGAAAACACATTATCATATTGGCATTGGGAGTGTTATTCCCCATTTTAGCAGCAGCCCAAACCGACGTCGCGCTCGCCCCCGAATTTGGCGGTCGCCTCGCGGTTTCGTTGGACAAGAGAATCACCCGTGGTTTGCACGTTTCGCTCGAAGAGGAAGTGCGCTTCGACCAGAATTTCAGCGCCTTCGACCGTTTCCACACGACGCTTCGAATGACTTACAAGGTGCATCCCAACATCAAATTAGGCCTCGGTTATGCCTTAATCAACGGCTACAGCTCGACCGAAAAGGCCTTCAAAAACGCACGCCATCGTGCCATGGCCGACGTGACGGGAACGCTGCATTTCGGCGAATGGAACTTGTCGCTCAGGGAACGTTTCCAGCTGACCCACCGCACGGGCGACTACAACGTATATCAAAACCCCGCCAACGAGCTGACCCTCAAGAGTCGCGTGATGATTCGCTACAAGAATCGCTATGGCAGATGGTCGCCTTACGCTTACGTCGAGCTTCGCAACTATCTCAACGCGCCCGTCATTGAGGCCGCTTTCGACGGCACCACCTATTACACCGTGGACGACTATTCCGAGACCGGCGAAGCGGGTTGGTTCCTCACGGGCTTCAACGGCGGCTACCTCAATCGCGTGCGAGGCTCAATCGGCGTGGATGTCAGGTTGAGCAAGAGCAGCACACTGAATTTCTATGTTTTAGGAGATTACGTCATCGACAAAGTGGTGGATGCCAACGCTGAGGGAACAAAACTGAAATCCTACACCAAGGAAACCGGCTTCCGAGGCTGGGTTGGGGCTGGATATGAGTTCGCGTTTTAGCGAATGACAGCAAAAAAACACGGTGCGTCTCAGTGTGAGGCGCACCGTGTTTTTTGCTGTTTTCAAACATTTTCCTACCTTTGCAGCAAAATAACTATAATAACTATCAACTATGTTCAAAGGTCATCCCAAAGGGCTTTACGCCCTCGCATTGGCCAACACGGGCGAACGCTTCGGCTACTACACCATGTTGGCGATTTTCGTGCTCTTCCTGCAGGCCAAGTTCGGCTTCAACGAGGCGCAGGCGGGCAACATCTACGGCATCTTCCTCGGATGCGTCTATTTCATGCCGCTCATCGGCGGTATGCTGGCCGACCGCTTCGGCTACGGCAAGATGGTGAAAACCGGCATCGTGGTGATGTTTCTCGGTTACCTGCTGTTGGCAGTGCCTATGGCCACCGAAACGGCCAAAGTCACCATGTTCTCCGCTTTGGCGCTGATTGCCATCGGCACAGGCTTGTTCAAAGGCAACCTGCAGGTGATGGTCGGCAACCTCTATGATGAGGCCAAATACAGCGCCTTCCGCGACAACGGCTTCAGCCTGTTCTACATGGCCATCAACATCGGCTCGATGTTTGCGCCCATCACGGCCACCAAGGTCACGGACTTGTTCCTTGGCAAGGCGGGCTTCAGCTATGTGCCGCAAATCCCTTCGTTGGCGCACCAATATCTGGATAAAACCATTACGCCTGAAGCACAAGCAACCTTCGAGGCTCTTGCCGTGCAGCAAGGTGGTAATGTCAACGACTTGGCTGGCTTTGCCAACAACTACATTGATGCTTTGTCGGGGGCTTACAACTATGGTTTTGGTGTGGCATGCCTCTCGCTGATTCTCTCCATGGCGATTTACCTGAGCTGCCGCAAGTGGTTCCAACACGCCGATGTCAACGCAAAGCAGGCCAAGACGATGGAACACACCACGGTCCACGTCGAGGAACTTTCGAAGGAACAGACCCGCGAGCGCATCACCGCCTTGGTGATGGTCTTCGCCGTGGTCATCTTCTTCTGGATGTCGTTCCAGCAGGCGGGCCTCTGCCTGACCTACTTTGCCCGCGACTACACACAAAGCACCGTTAGCGGTTTCACCCGATTCGGCTTCAATATTTGGTCGTTGACGCTGGTGGCTATCTCGATTTATACGATATTCGGCGCTGCTCAGGCCACCAAACCATTGAACCGTGGCATTTTATGCGGCGTGACGTGTTTCCTGTGGATTATGGCGTGGGTCATCTATAAGACCATGCCCGACCCGATCAACATCCTGCCGCAACAGTTCCAGCAGTTCAACCCGTTCTTCGTGGTCGCGTTGACGCCAGTTTCGATGGCGGTCTTTGGCGCTTTGGCGAAGAAAGGCAAGGAGCCTTCCTCGCCGCGCAAGATTGGCATGGGCATGATTGTGGCCGCCCTCGGTTTCCTCATTTTGGTCGTTTGTTCGTTCCCCTTGGCCAGTCCCGCCGAACTGAAGGCACAAGGTGGCGTGAGCAGCACTTTGGTTTCGCCCAATTGGCTGATTAGCACCTATTTCGTCTTGACTTTCGCCGAGTTGTTGCTGAGTCCCATCGGAATCTCGTTCGTCACGAAGGTGGCGCCGCCCAAGTACAAGGGCATGATGATGGGCCTGTGGTTCTGCGTGACCGCCATTGGCAACTACCTCACCAGCGTCATCGCCCGCATTTGGGGCACGGGAATGCCGCTGTGGATGGTCTGGGGTGTGCTCGTGGTGCTGTGCCTGCTCTCCGCCGTGTTCATCTTCTCAATCATGAAGCGGCTGGAAAAGGCTACATCGGGTTGCTGAAAATCAATTTAATACGTTTGTAGGGCTGTCATATTATGGCAGCCTTACAATTTTTATTATTTTTGCAGGCAAAATAAAGACCCATGTCGAGAAACGAACAAGAATTAAAAGGCGTGACGCTCTTAGGCAACCAAAACACCCAGTACAATTATGACTATACCCCCGAGGTGCTGGAGGTTTTCGAGAACAAACACCCTGAAAACGAATACCTTGTGACTTTAGATTGCCCCGAGTTTACCTCGCTGTGTCCAAAGACGGGCCAGCCCGACTTCGGACACCTTATTATTAATTACATCCCGCGCACGCTGATGGTGGAGAGCAAGAGCCTCAAGCTCTACCTCTTCAGCTTCCGCAACCATGGCGACTTCCACGAGGATTGCGTGAACATCATCATGAAGGACTTGGTCAAGCTGATGAATCCCAAGTATCTGGAAGTCATCGGCTTTTTCAATCCGCGTGGCGGCATCTCCATCAAGCCTTTTGCCAACTACGGCGATACCGAGCACCAGGATATGGTAAAACAGCGCCTTTTGGCTAACTTCCACAATTCATAATGAAATGAAAACTACGAATTACACGAATGAAACGAATACTATCAATAGCATTTTGCGGCTCAAGCCGCGAATGAATACGAATCATTTGACGATTCGTCATAATTCGGATGCTTGCATCCAAAATTCTCCCTCAAATTCGTCATATTCGTATAATTCGTAGTTAAATAGTTGATATACAAAATTTATGAAAGACGCAGCAATCATCATCTCCGGCGGCATGGACTCGACCACGATGCTCTACGAGTTCAAGGACGAAATCGCCTTGGCCATCACCTTCGACTATGGCTCGACGCAAAACGGTCGCGAGCGCGTGTGTGCCGTCACGCATTGCCAACGCTTGGGAATCAAGCACATCGTGGTGCCGCTCGACTTTATGCACCGCTATTTCAAGAGTGCCCTTCTGATGACCGCTGACGATATCCCCGAAGGCAACTATAACGACGAGAACATGAAATCGACGGTGGTGCCTTTCCGCAACGGCATCATGCTCGCCATCGCTGCGGGCATCGCCGAAAGCAACGGCCTGAAGCGCGTGATGATTGCCAACCACGCTGGCGACCACAGCATCTATCCCGACTGCCGCCCCGCGTTCGTCAAGGCCATGTCGGAGGCCATGTCGGCGGGAACGTATGAAAACATTACGGTGTACGCACCATATACTTACCTCAGCAAGAAGGAAATAGCCGAGCACGGCAAGGCTTTGGGCCTCGATTACACCGAAACCTACTCCTGCTACAAAGGCGGCGAGAAGCACTGCGGCAAATGCGGCACCTGCCGCGAGCGCATCGAGGCCCTCCGCGAAGCCGGCATCGACGACAAAACCGAATACGAGTGTTAAGGGAAACAAATCGTACATAAATCGAAAACAAATCATCCGATTCGTCATCGCGCCCTATTCCATAATCTGCCACAAATCCAGCTTTCAGCCCTCCCGCGTCCAGCGTCAAATAATAACTGATAACTGAACAACTCCAAACTATAAACTGAATATGTATTACGTCAGGAAGACCTTAGAAATCTCGGCCTGCCACCAGCTCTACCTCGATTATGAGAGCAAGTGTGAGAACCTGCATGGCCACAACTGGAAAATCAATGTGTATTGCCGCGCCAAGGAATTGGACAGCAACGGCATGGTGTTCGACTTTACCGAAATCAAGCGACTGATTCACGGGAAGATAGACCATACCAATATCAATGAGGTGTTGGATTTCAATCCGACCGCCGAAAACTTGGCCAAGTGGATTGTCGATACTGTTCCGAACTGCTACCGCGCTGATGTGTGGGAGTCGCGCGACAACAAGGCTTCCTACATCAAGGACGACGCGCCGCAGAACTTTGATTAATGGGACTTCGAATTTGACGAATTTTGCGAATGAGAGTCGATGAGTATTTAGCAGCCAAGGCTGCAAATCTTACGAATCTTTTGTTCGCGTAGCTACAAATTCGTAAAAATAGGATGCTTGCATCTACATAATTCAGAGAAACAATTCGTTAAATTCGTGCAATTCGTAGTTAAATGTATCGCATCAACGAAATATTCTATTCCCTGCAAGGCGAGGGCTTCCATACGGGGACGCCCGCCGTCTTTGTGCGCTTCAGCGGCTGCAATTTGCGTTGCCATTTCTGCGACACGCAACATCAGGACGGTGCAATGATGACCGTGCAAGAGATTGTGGATGAGGTTAATAAGTATCCCATTGCTCCCTTGCTCGTGCTGACTGGAGGCGAGCCTTCTTTGTTCATCGACGAGGCTTTCGTGGCGGAACTGAAGCAAAAGACAGGCAAGAAAATCGCCATTGAGACCAACGGGACGCGACTTTTGCCAAGGAATTTGGATTGGGTGACGCTGTCGCCCAAGACCGCATTTGAAGGCGGCGATTTAGAGCCTTGTGTATTAACGGCTTGCGATGAGTTGAAAGTGGTCTTTTTCGGCCAAGATTTGGCGCAATACGATGAAATCCAGACCATGCAGCGTTTTTTGCAACCTTGTTTTTGTGAAGACGAAATACAACGGAATGTCCACATGAAATCCTGTGTGGAAGCAGTGATGCAAAACAATGGCTGGCGGCTTTCCTTGCAAGTGCATAGGGTATTGGGTATTTTGTAAGTTTTGCCTGATACGGGGGATACGACTGTCGGTCAAAGTGTTGGTGAATGGTATGAAAAAAGGAAGAACCTTAGTAGTTTCTTCCTTTGCAATTCCATGTGATACAAGGTTTTAGGCTGTTTTAACTCCATCAGCGAAATGCTGATAGAAAGCGATAATCGTCTCGATGCCTTTGTAGAAGTGGTCGAGGCGGTAGTTCTCGTTGGGGCTGTGGATGGCGTCTTCGCCGAGGCCGAAGCCCATCAGGATGGACTTGATGCCGAGCACTTCCTCGAACCTCGCGATAATCGGGATGGAGCCGCCTGAACGCATCGGGATGGGCTGCTTGCCGTAGGTGTCCATGTAGGCAGCTTCGGCGGCTTTGTAGGCCGGCAGCTCGATGGGGCAGCCGTAGGCCTGTCCGCCATGCAGCGGCGTGACTTTAACGGTTACGTAATCGGGAGCGTTCTGCTCGAAGTAGTCCTTCACCAGCTCGGCAATCTTCTCGTGGTTCTGGTTGGGCACGAGGCGGCACGACAGCTTGGCGTAGGCCTTCGAGGGCAGCACGGTCTTGGAGCCTTCGCCCGTGTAGCCTCCCCACATTCCGCAGAGGTCGAAGGTCGGGCGGATGCCGACGCGTTCAATCTTGGTGTAGCCGTTCTCGCCGCGCAAGGCGTTCACGCCGAGGCTCTTCTTGAAGTCGTCCTCGCTGTAAGGCGCCATGTTGAGCAGTTCGCGCTCGCGGGGCGTGCTTTCCACCACGTCGTCGTAGAAGTGCGGGATGGTGATGTGGTTGTTTTCGTCCATGCACTTGGCAATCATCTCGCACAAGGTGTTGAGCGGGTTGGCCACGGCACCACCGAACAGGCCTGAGTGCAGGTCGGCGTTGGGGCCGGTGACCTCGATTTCCCAGTAGGCCAAGCCGCGCAGTCCCGTGGTGATGCTCGGCACGTCGGTGGCAATCATCGAGGTGTCGGAAACGAGGATGATGTCGGCCTTCACCAAATCTTTGTAGTCCTCAATCCACTTCGAGAGACTGCCCGAGCCAATTTCCTCTTCGCCTTCGAGCATGAACTTCACGTTGCAGGGGAGGGTGTTGGTCTTCACCATCGTCTCGAAAGCCTTGGCGTGCATGAACGACTGGCCTTTGTCGTCGTCGGCGCCGCGAGCCCAGATCTTGCCGTCCTTGACGACGGGTTCAAACGGGTCGGTGTGCCAGAGGTCGATGGGGTCGACGGGCATCACGTCGTAGTGGCCGTAGACCAAGACGGTGGGCAGTTTCGGGTCGATGATTTTCTCGCCGTAGACGATGGGATTGCCCTCGGTGGGCATCACCTCGGCCTTGTCGGCACCGGCTTTCAGCAGGTTGTCGCGCCAGCATTCTGCGCAACGTACCATGTCGGGCTTGTGGGCCGACTCTGAGCTGATTGAAGGGATTCTGATCAAGCCAAAGAGTTCCTCAAGGAAACGGTCTTTGTTGGCTTCGATGTAGTTGTTGGTGATTTGCATAATGGTATGTGTTTAATTGTTGATTGTTTAATTGTTTAATTGTTGTTGAAGTGCCGCTTCGCGTCACTGCGAGGGACGAAGCAGTCTAAGAAATAGGAATTGCAAAGGTAGGGATTTCTTTTGAATGAAGTTTTGGATGGATTCAGAAATTTTATGTATTTTTGCAGGCGTTAAAATGAAAGGCACAATACCATGGCTTTAGAGATTAGACCTATTCCTGTTTTGACTGGGGTTGACGCGGAGCGTTTTATCGAGGAAGCAGAGGCGGCTGAGCGTAATCCACATACCGTTGAATTGGCGCTTTCTCAAGAGGATTTTGAGAGGATGATGGCCAAAGCAAAATTGAATTGAACGGATTATGGGATTTCTTGCAGAACACGGTACTTTCCGTTTGCTGACCCGTGAAATCATCGATTCGTGCCAATCGTTTTCATGTGGAAACTCCGACCTTGATGAGTTCTTCATGAAAGATTCATCCAAATATGCAGAAAAACTTCTTGGCAAGACGTATTGCTATCTTTTGGATGAAGAACCTTCTGTTATCATTTGTGCATTTACGCTTTCTAACGATAGTGTGCGTGTTGACCAGCTGCCCAATAGTCGTAAGAAAAAGATAAACGATGCTATACCTCGTGAAAAACAAATGCGCCGTTATCCCGCAGTGTTGCTTGGCCGTTTGGGTGTGAATGTTGATTTTGCAGGCAGAGGCGTAGGCACTGAGTTGATGGATTTCATTAAGCGGTGGTTTGTCCAGTCGGATAACAAAACGGGATGCCGCTATCTTGCAGTTGATTCATACAACGTGCTGAATGCATTGTCGTTTTATGAGAAGAATGGATTTCGTTATCTGTTTTCCACGGAAGAGCAAGAGGCTGAAAATGCCGGAATGCAATTACCTTTGAAGACAAGGTACATGTATTTTGACCTGTTGGATGTTGTAAGTAAATAGAAATCATATAATTAACAAAACAAACATTGAAAACAACTCAGAAAACCCAAAATTGACATAGCATAAAATAGCGTTTGTAGCAAGTTCTTGGCATCCAAACTTTCCACAGCGTCCTCTTTGGAGGACAAATGCACCAAGAGCAAGTTATTAAACGTCGTGTGTGGCACGGCGTGGAATACTTGTATGGTGCGTGGGGTGTGGAAAGCCCTGGATGTCAAGCAAGAAATAGATTCCACGCTTTTTTGTACCCAAACCTCAAGGACAATGCCCACGCACGAAGCACCACATATCGGTCACCTTATCAAAGAAGAACTCGCCCGCCAGGAGCGTACCGTGGCGTGGCTCGCTCGCAAGCTGCATTGCTCGCGGCAGAACGTCTATCATCTTTTCGAGTGCCAATGGATGAGCACCGAAATTCTTTCAAGGCTTTGCGACATAATGGATTATAATTTTTTCAAGGTCTATTCTGACTATTGGGAGAACAAGAAAGTGTAAAATAATATTTGACAGTTTAGGAAAGTATCTTGTTATGGTTGTGACAAAACACTTGTTATATTACGAACAATGGACTTACTATGAATTGTTTTAATTTTGCCATGAGGATGAATGTACCATAAACAAACGTAATAATCACTAAATCAATCACTATGAAAAAAGTAATGAAGGCAATGGCAGCCTTGATGCTCATGACGGCAGTGGTTTGTGCCGGCAGTTGCAACAAACCCGAAAACAACGAAGAACCCGAACCCATAAACGAGGAGGTGAAAGTGACGACCTACACGCCTCAGGACATCACGCAGACTTCCGCAGTGTGCGGCGGTGATGTGATAGTAACCCAAGGGCTTTCGATGAGCGGGCTGGGCGTGTGCTGGAGCAAGGGCCTCAACCCCACGGTGGATGACGCGCACCTTTCCACCACGAACTGGAACGAGCCGTATGTTTGTACGCTCACGGGTCTTGAACCTGGCACGCAATATCATGTTCGTGCTTACGCTTTGCGCGGCTTGGAGTACTACTATGGCGACGACAAGAGCTTCATCACCGAAGGCGATAACGGTGGTGGAGGTGGTGGCAATGGCGGCGGTGGCGGCTTGAACGACCACGAGTGGGTAGACCTTGGCCTGCCGAGCGGCACCCTTTGGGCCACCTGCAACGTGGGTGCCGACACGCCCGAAGGCTATGGCGACTACTTCGCCTGGGGCGAGACGCAGCCTAAGAGTATTTACGATTGGATTACATACAAGTATTGTAACTTTTATAGTGATCAGTTGACCAAGTACTGCAACTACTATGATTACGGCTATAATGGTTTCACCGACAACCTGGTTGTCCTTCAATCTGATGACGATGCGGCAACAGTCAACTGGGGTAATGGCTGGTATACACCCACAAAGGAGCAATGGGAGGAACTATTAGAGCACACTGACCACATACCTGTTCCGCAGTACAGAGCGAATGGGTGGCGTTTCGTTTCCTCTAATGGCAACAGCATCTTCCTACCTACTGCTGGCCGCCGCTATGACAGAGAGATTAATGATGTTGGTAGCATTGGTTACTACTGGTCGAGTACACTTGCCACGCATAGTCCAGACCTTGCATGGCATTTCCATATGCTTTCGTGTGATTATGGTGCAGGAGTCATTTTTTTGATGGGTGATACAAAACGCTACTACGGTCACACTGTGCGTCCTGTCCGCAGAAACTAACTTTTGTTCCGTTCACGGGCAACGGTCGAGGGACGCGAAAATTGTCGGACGGGGCGCGCACGGTAGTGCGCCACCCAACCCCGGCTGCTTCTGAGCGGCGTAGGAGGCGACGTTTCCTAACGTCGCGCAAAGAAAGCACAAGGCGACGCTGGAAACGTCGGCTCCTATGGAGGCAGTAGGTCAGGCGACTTGCCTGCAATTTTTTTAGGAAAGTGACGGGTAAACCGAAAATGTTTATCTTTGCAGGATGAAATGGTCCAATAGTCTGTCCAAATGGCTAAAACAGAACTGACTCATAGTGGTGAACAGGATGAAACCGTTTTGTTTTCTGATGTTTGCGGCATTATCGACAATGCACGCAAGCGCATTGCTGTTTATGTCAACTCTGAGATTTGCCTGACAAAATGGTATGTTGGCAAACGTATCAAGGAAGATGTGCTTTACAATCAACGTGCTGAGTATGGGAAACAAGTGGTCAAAAACCTTGCTCTGAAGTTGACGGAAAGGTATGGCAACGGTTGGAGCGATAGGACCTTGCTGCATTGTATACGCGTAGCGTATACTTTTACGGAGGATGAAATTGTATACGCAGTGCGGAGACAATTCACTTGGACGCATATTCGGTCGCTGATGTTTGTTGAGGATCCTCTCGCTCGTCAGTTTTATATGGAGATGTGCCGCATCGAGCATTGGGATACTCGGACACTTGATGCAAAAATTGATGCTCAATTGTTTGAAAGAACTGCAATAAGTAAGAAGCCCGAGGAATTGATAAGGAAAGAACTATCGCAGTTGAAAGAAGAAAATGTGTTGCAACCTGATTTGGTTTTCCGCAGTAGCTATTTTCTTGACATGTTGGGATTGCCGGATATTTATACGGAAAAGGATTTGGAGTCGGCCATTGTCTCGCAGATGCAAAAGTTCATTTGTGAGTTGGGTACCGACTTCGCGTTTCTTGGCAGACAAAAACGGATTACCGTTGATGCCATAGACTATTACATAGACCTTTTATTCTACCATCGCTCTTTGCATCGATTGGTGGCGGTTGATTTGAAACTTGGCAAGTTCAAGCCTGAGCACGAGGGCCAAATGTTGCTTTATCTGCGTTACCTTGACAGAAACGAAAGAAAAGAAGGCGAAGATTCTCCCATAGGGCTTATCCTATGTAGCGAAGGAAACACGGAACACATTGAATATTTGATGTTAGATGATAATAGCCCGATAAAAGTGGCTCAATACTATACCCAATTACCTGATAAAAAACTGCTCGCTGAAAAGTTGCAAAAGGCCGTTGCCATAGCGAAAGAGCATTATATGGAAGAAAACAAACTCAAACAATAAACAAAGAAACTAACCATTTAAAGCAGAAGTAGGCATAACAAAATAAAAGCATAAAATAGCGTTTGTAGCAAGTTCTTGAACATCAAACTACCACCCGCCCTCTTTATTGAGGGCAACATGCCGAGAACAAGTTATTAAATGCCGTATTTGTACGGCGTGGAATACTTGTAAGGTGTGTAGGGTGTGGTAGCCCTGATGTTCAAGCAAGAGATAGATTCCACGCTTTTTCCATGCCCAAAACACAAGGACAATGATACCGCAGGAAACACCACATATCGGACACCTTATCAAGGAAGAACTCGCCCGGCAGGAGCGGACGGTGACGTGGCTGGCCCGCAAGCTGTGCTGCTCGCGGCAGAACGTCTATCACCTCTTCGAGTGCCAATGGGTCAACATGGAAATCCTTTCGCGGCTTTGTGATATTTTGGACTGCAACTTCTTCAAAGTCTATTCAGATGAATGGGAAAACAAACGGGTGACAAATGGGACTTGACGGAGGATTTAAGATAAAAAAACCAAGATTGGGCAAAGGTAAGGAAAACTTTCGGAAAAGCGGTGCATAATTGGAAAATGTTTATCTTTGCAGTCGGAGAATATAAGGAGAATTTATTATGGCAACCATCACTTTGACAACGAAAACAAGGTTTGAGTATGATGCTGTTATTGCATTTTTGAAGGCATTGAAAATCAGGTGTAAAGTGTCAGACACTGCTTTGAGCGACGAGGCTATTGACATTGCGAGAAGCGTAGAAGGTGTCAAAAACGGATCAATTCCCACACGACCGCTTTCTGCTTTAATTCAGGAGTTATGAGTTATCAGATAGAGACTATTGCCAAGTTTGACAAGCAATTGAAAACTCTGGCCAGGAAATACCCATCCATTAAAGATGATTTTTTGGAATTGGTTACGCTTTTGGCGGAAAACCCGTTTTCTGGGACATTGTTTTTCAATGATGTATATAAGATTAGGATGAAAATCGCATCGAAGGGTAAGGGGAAAAGCGGTGGTGCGAGGATTATCTATTTTAATCTGTTCGCTCAGAGGAATGTTGATAAGATTGTGCTGATTTCCATTTATGACAAAAGTGATATGGAAAGCATTTCCGAAAAGGAAATAAAGCGAGCCTTGAAAATGATTAATGAATTAAATAACTGATATTCAAATTAATAGTAATATAAATCCAAACAAATAATAGCAAACTCAATAGCATAAAATAGCGTTTGTAACTGGTTCTTGAGCACCAATTTCCACAACGCCTTTTTCGAAGGGCAACGCATCAAGGACAGGTTATCAAGCGCCGTATTTCTATACGGCGTGGAATGACTTGTTAGATGTGTGGGAGTGGAAACCCGGTGCTCGAACAAGGAATAGATTCCACGCTTTTTATATGCCCAAATTTCAAAACCATGCCCACGCACGAAGCTCCACATATCGGACACCTTATCAAAGAAGAACTCGCCCGCCAGGAGCGCACCGTGGCGTGGCTCGCCCGCAAGCTGTGCTGCTCGCGGCAGAACGTCTATCACCTCTTCGAGTGCCAATGGGTCAACATGGAAATCCTTTCGCGGCTTTGCGACATAATGGGTTGCAACTTCTTCAAGGTCTATTCCGACGATTGGGAGAGCCGTCGGGTGTCAAATGGCGTTTGACGGTTTCGGAAAGAAAGTCGTTACGGTTATGACAAAATACCTGTTACGATGTAAATAATTGTATTTCAGTTTGTAATTGTAATTTTGCTGCACTATCAACAACTAAAACCGACGAGCCTGATGGGATATAACCGGGCAAAGAAAAAAATGAAGAAAGTTTTTATGCTTGTTTTGTCAATTGCGGCGATAGGCCTAATGGCCTCAAGTTGCAACAAAAGCAGTATCTGCAAATGTACCGAGTATTATCATAATAACTATGAAGATACTTATATGTTTGACACCGAAGGGGAAGGCGTGAAGAACTGCTCGCAGATGGAGGAAAGACTGAACATTCGATATGGCGGCGGAGGCTATACATATAAATGCTCGAAGCTGTGATTCGTAGGTGAGGGGTAAGCAATAATCCTTCCATTGGAATTGGCCAATGGAAGGATTTTTGGTGTTTCAATGTTTTAATCGGTAATGTGATAATTCTGTCTTGACGGAATCGTGCAAAAATCGGCACATTCCATCGCAAGCAATCGATAAAACTTCTATTTTTGCAGTGTCAAACAAATTGCAACCTGCGTTACAGTAACCGCTGTTGCAGATTATAAAACATTGTGAATTATGAAGTTCTACGATAGGGAAAATGAGAAATTGGCCTTGAGAAGCATCGAAAGCAAGTCCTCTTCCTTCGCCCAGATGACGGTCATCACTGGCCGAAGGCGCATCGGGAAGACGGCTCTCATTCGGCATTCTTTTACAGAAATACCTTTCCTTTATTTTTTCGTGGGCCGCAAAAGTGAAGCCATGCTTTGCGAGGAATTGTGTGGCATCGTCCGCGAGGCGCTGCACGAGGATTTGGGCGACTTCACTTCCTTTGCCCGACTGTTTGGCGCGGTCATGAACCTTTCGAAACGGCGCAACTTCACTTTGGTGTTGGACGAGTTCCAGAACATCAAATATGCCAATGAGGCGCTTTTCTCTGACATTCAGAACATTTGGGATGCCAACAAGGACGAAAGCCAACTGAACCTTGTGCTTTGCGGTTCGGTCTATTCCATGATGACCAGGATTTTCGACGATGCCAAGGAGCCTCTTTACGGCAGGGCCACCAACCGAATCCAGCTGAAGCCTTTCAGCACTGCGACCTTGAAGGAAATCCTCGCCGACGGCAATCCCGATTACACGCCCGACGACTTGCTGACCTTCTACATGCTGACCGGCGGCGTGGCGAAATATGTGGAGCAATTGGTCATGAACGGCGCGTTCACGCACGAGGCGATGGTTCGTTCCGTTTTTTCCTTCGGGTCCTACTTCATTTTGGAAGGCTATGAGATGCTGCGTGACGAGTTCGGCAAGGAATATTCCAACTATTTCTCTGTTCTTCAGGCTATTGCGGAAGGAAACACGGAGCGCGGCAACATCAAGAACGCCACGGGCATTGAACCTGGCGGCTACCTCGACAAGTTGGAAAAAACTTACAATCTTGTGAGTCGCCACAGGGCCTACATGCAGCCTGAAGGCGCCCGCAACGTGAAGTATTTCATCCGCGACAACTTCCTGACTTTTTGGTTCCGATTCATTCATAAATATCGCAGTGCCATAGAGATAGATAACTTTGAATATGTCCAAAACAAAGTGCTTGCCGACTACAACACCTTTTCGGGTTTTATGTTGGAGCGTTATTTCCGCCAGCGATTTGCCGAAATGGGGTGCTACAACATCGTCACCAACTACTGGAAAGGTGGCAGCGACGAGATTGATTTGGTTGCGGTCAATGAGGTGGATAAACATTTAGTCATTGCGGAATGCAAGCGTCAGGCGAAGCGCATCGACTTGGGCGTTTTGCGCAATAGGGCACAAGACATCGTTGCGAAGCACCGTCGTTGGAACATTGAGTTTCAGGGACTTTCATTGGAGGATATGTGATCGGGTTTATGGATTCTTTTCAAACCGCTTCAATTCCACCGTTTCTCCGTTGAACACCGCATACGCGAGAATCGGATATTCCGTCAATTTATGATGGATAACTTGACGGAATCTTGCAAAAAATGGCACATTCCGTCAAGTTATATTTGTCTTTGTCAGGGCAAAAACAGGTGCTCCAAAGTTACTTGTGATTGTGCTATATCGCTGTAAATGTTGCGCTTAATACCATAAGTAGTGATCATGGTGAGGTGTAGTGCCTTGCGCGTTTTGGTGTGCTTTTGGAAGGTGCTTATTTTGTGGCGCAAGTCCTTCTCGTCGTCCATGTCGATTTCGTATTCGTCGTTGGCGAATTTCATCTCGCAAAGGCTGATGACGTTGTCGCTGCGGTCGATGACGAGGTCGATTTGTGCGCCGCGTTCCCCGTTTTCGGTTTTCTGGAACCAAGTGGAGGTTTCGCAAAGTATTCCCGTGATGCCCAAGCGTTCCTTGATTTGCGTAATGTGCTGAAGGCAAAGGCTTTCGAAGGCGAGGCCGGCCCAAGTGTTGTGTGTGGGTGAGGTTAGGGTGCGCGTCCAATAGTTTTGGTCCTTGCCGTAATGCTCCTTGATGAATCGGTTGTAGAACAAGGTGTAGAAATCGGTGATCCTGTAAAGGGTGTTTTTCTTGTTGCTGCCGAAGTAGGTGTAGGCTTCGATGAAGTCGCTGCCGCAAAGGTTCTTCAGGATTTTGGTGAGGGTTCCGCTGTCGGTTGTCTTCGCGGCCTTTGCTATTTCGCTGCGTGTCAGCCCTTTGCGTTTCTTGCTCAAAGCCTCCACGATTTGGATATAGGGTTCTGGGCTGTTGAACAGCGAGGCGTAAAGATGGTGGTATTCGTCCCACAGAGCGCCTCGTTGCTTGAAGAAAATCGTGTCGATGTTTTCGGAAAAGGTGAGGTCGGGGCTGAGTTGGCGGAGGTAGAAGGGGATGCCGCCCATGATCATGTAGCACTCGGCGATGGTCTTGCGGTTCCATCGAATCTTGCGCGATTTCAGGTAACGCTCGGTTTCGTTCAACGTGAACTGTTTCAGGTAGATGCGTTTCGTGGCGCGGTTGAACAGGCCGCCTTTGTTGGCGAAGATCTTGTCGGTGATCCAAGTGGTGGCCGAGCCGCAAACGATGAGCATCAGCTTGTTTTGTGACGCGCCCCAGCCGTTCCAGAACTGCTCGAAAGCGGCGAGGAAATCCGACTTTTTCGTGTCTAACCAAGGCATTTCGTCGATGAAGACGAGCGCACGTTTCCGGCGAATTGAGGACAGGTGGCGTTTCAATTGGTTGAACGCCTCAAACCATGTTTTTGGAACGGGCTGGTTTTTCCCGCTGTATTCTTCGAGCGCGTTGGCGAAGTTGCCCAATTGTGCGTTTTTTGTGCCGTTGTGGATTCCGGTGAGGACGAAGTCGAACTTGCCCTCAAAATGATTCCTGACGAGGTAGGTCTTTCCCACGCGCCTGCGGCCATACAAAATCACAAATTCCGACTCGCCTGAATTGTAGCAGTTGTCGAGTTGCCTGATTTCATAATCTCTGCCTATGATTGCGTTGGTTTCCATGTTGTTATGGCTTTCATTTTGACGCAGCAAAGATACGAATTATTTTCAAATAACTTGACGGAATCTCACAAAAAATCAAAGATTCCGTCAAGTTATCTATGATATTTTGACGGAATCATGCAAAAAAAGGCACATTCCGTCAAGTTATCTTGGTGCTGAATTTTCCTCAAACCGCCTCAATTCCACCGTTTCCCCGTCAAACACGGCATAACTGAAATCATAAATCCAGTTCCCCACGACGGTGGTCAAGGCGTGGTCGCCGGTCGGGTACTGCATGGGCTTGTGCTGGTGGCCGAAGACGAAGCAGTCGATGGTCGGGTCGAGTTGGGCTTGTTCTTGGGCGTATTGGTAGAGGCGGGTGTTCGGGATGTCGTCGTAATAGCCACGCTCCACTTCGTTTTTCAGTTTTTTCAGGCGGTGGTTGTGAGACCATTTCAAGGCCAAACCAATGCCCAAGTCGGGATGCAACCACTTGAACAGCCATTGGTTAGGTTTGCACTCAAACACCTTTTTCAAGAACTTGTAGCCTTTGTCGCCAGGGCCTCTGCCGTCGCCGTGGACAAGGAAGAACTTCTTCCCCTTGATGGTCTTGATGATAGGTTCGCGGTGCAGTTCCAAGCCAAGTTCGTCGTGCAGATAGCCGAAGCACCAAAGGTCGTGGTTGCCAATGAACATGTGGATGGGAATGCCAGCGTCGGTGAACTCGGCCAGCTTGCCTTGCAGCCTGACGAACCCTTTGGGAATCACGGTCTTGTACTCAAACCAGAAGTCGAAGAGGTCGCCCATCAGGTAGAGTTCCTCGCAGTCGTGACGAATCGTGTCCAAGAAGCGCAAGAGTTTTTTCTCGCGCTCGTGGCTGTCCTCAAGCGAGGGGATGCCCAAGTGGAAATCGGTGACGAAATAGACGGCCATCAGAAGTCGATTGTCGCGCTGCGGCTGATGAGTTCGGTGATGAGGCTGATGAGTTTCGGCTCGACGGCGTTCACGGCGGCGATGACTTCCTCGTGCGTGATGCTGATGGGGTGGTCTTCGCCGTAGATGTTGCCCATGTCGGAAACGATGCTCAGGCCGAAGACGGGCAGGCCGCCTTGTCGCGCCACGATGACTTCAGGCGTGGTCGACATACCAATCGTGTCGGCACCGATGATGCGGAAGTAGCGGCACTCGGCGGGCGTTTCGTAGGTCGGGCCGGTGGTCGAGCAATACACACCGTGCTGAACTTCAATGCCTTTCTCGCGTGCGATGTCGTCGGCCATGCGGATGAGGCGTTTGTCGTAAGGCTCGCTCATGTCGGGGAAACGGGCACCAAAACGGTCGTCGTGCGGCCCGATGAGCGGGTTGGGCATGGTATGGATTTGGTCGGTGATGATCATGATGTCGCCGACTTTGAAATCGGGGTTGAGGCCGCCCGCCGCGTTGCTGAGGATGAGGAACTTGATGCCAAGCTGCATCATCACGCGAATGGGGAAGGCCACTTCGCTCATCGGGTAGCCCTCATAGAAATGGAAACGACCTTGCATGGCCACCACGCGCCTGCCCGCGATGGTGCCGAACAGCAGCTGGCCTTGGTGGCCCTTCACCGTCGAAAGCGGGAAGTTGGGGATTTCGGAGTAGGGCAGGGCGTATTCCACAGCAATGCCGTTGGCCAAACCGCCCAAACCGGAACCGAGAACGATGCCGATTCCGGGATTGAAATTCCTCGTTTTCAGGTTGATATAGTCAACCGTGGTGCGTATTTTCTCGTACATATTTCAATATTTCTTCGTTAAACTTTTCTTCTTCATGGAAACGCACGCCGACGGGCAAATCGTATAGCGGCGCCGTTTCAAACTGACAAAGATAGGGAGAATTTGCCAATCGCGCGGCATCTTTTTCGGTGGTGACGATGATTTTCTTCGCGTTGCCGAGGTTTTCAAACCTGTCGAGGATGCGATGGATGTCGGCTTCCGCGTAGGCGTGATGGTCGCCGAAAGTGATGGCTTCCACTTGTTTGAACTGTTGCTTTAGCTTGTCAATCAGTGGTTTGGGGTTCGCGATGCCACAAAACAGCAGTGCCGATTCGGCAGTTTTGGCATCAAGGCTTCCGGCGGAAGCGTTCAAAGGCGCAAAGTCGGCGTATTCCAAGGTGGAGAAAAACACCTTCTGCTCCTTGGTTGGTTTTAACTCCTTGATAATCATCTGTTTCTCGTCTTCGGAAAGCGCTTGGGGCGACTTGCTTACCACGATGATGTGGGCGCGTCGGGCGGCGGATTTCACGTCGCGCAAAGTGCCGGCGGGAAAAAGGAAATCGTCGCAGTAAAGATGCTGGTATTCCGTCAGTAAAATATTCAACCCCGCCTTGATTCTAAGGTGCTGGAAGGCATCGTCGAGCAAGACGACGTCGGCATTGTTTGGACTATAGAGCAGTTCTCTCGTGCCGTTTACGCGGTCTTCATCGACGGCAACCATAATCCCCTGAAACTTCTTGGAGTATTGCAGGGGTTCGTCGCCGATGGATTCGTAAGTGCTTTGGGAATCAGCCATTTGGAAGCCTTTCGTCTTGCGTCCGTAGCCACGGCTCAGCGTGGCCACGCGGTAGTTGCCCTTCAGCATATTGATAAGGTATTCCGTATGCGGTGTTTTCCCCGTCCCGCCGAGGTTGAGGTTGCCCACGCAAATCACGGGCTTCTCAAATCCCGTACTTTTCAAGATGCGCCAATCATACAACTTGTGCCTGATTGTTAGCACAATATGATAGAGAAACGCTATGGGCAGAAGTAAAATTCTCATTCTGGGGGTCAAAATTACGGAAATTTCGCTAATTTTGAGGCCAATTTCAGAAAAAAGACACGGGACTGCGAGACACGCGACGCGAGACCGTCCCGTGTCTCGTGTCCCGAAGTCTCGCGTCAAAAGAAACATGACCGTAAACGACATTTTGAAATGCATTACAGAGGTCGCACCCTTGCAATGGCAAGAAAGCTACGACAACGCCGGCCTGCAGGTGGGCGACCTCAACGCCGAGGCGCACAAAGCCTTGGTTTGCTTGGACATCACCGAGGAAATCGTTGACGAAGCGATTGCAAAGGATTGTGATGTCATCGTCAGCCATCACCCGTTGATTTTCAAGGGGTTGAAGCATCTGACGCCAACGAATTACATCGAGCGTGCCGTGATGAAAGCCATCAAGCACGACATCGCCATGCTGTCGATGCACACCAACTTGGACAACAGCCATTTGGGCGTGAGCCGCATCCTTGCCGAGCGTTTGGGATTGAAGGACTTGCACGTTTTGCAACCGTTGGAAAACCAGTTGAAGAAAGTGGTTGTTTACGCGCCCTTGTCGGCAGCCGAAACGGTTCGCAAGGCCATGTTCGAAGCGGGCGCGGGTTGCATTGGCAATTATGATTCGTGCAGCTTCAACGCGCAAGGGCAGGGCACGTTCAAGGCAAATGGGGAAGCCCATCCCTACGTCGGCGAAATCAGGAAAGTGCATTTCGAGGACGAGGTGCGCATCGAGACCGTTGTCCCGAAACATGCTCTGAATCAAGTGCTTGCGGCTATGCTGAAAGTGCATCCCTACGAAGAAGTGGCCTATGATGTGTTCGCGCTCGAAAACGAGTTCCAGCAAGCGGGAGCCGGCATGGTGGGCGAATTGGAAAATCCGATGGAAGAGATTGACTTTCTGCAACTTGTTTCCGTAACCCTCAGTTCGCCTTGCCTTCGTCATTCCGCCTTGACCGGACGGAAAATCAAAAAGGTGGCATTGTGTGGCGGTTCGGGCAGCCCTTTCATGGGCGATGCCTTGCGCCAAAAGGCCGACGCCTACCTCACCGCCGACATCAAATACCACGACTTCTTCATCCCCGAAGGGCGTATTTTGCTCGTCGATGGAGGGCATTTCGAGACCGAACAATTCACGAAAGAATTAATTCGTGGCTTGATTCAGAAAAAATTTCCTACCTTTGCAGCCGTTATCGCTGAAACCAATACAAATTCAGTGCATTATTTTGTCAGAATAATCAAATAAGAATATGGCTAAGAAAGTGAATAATGAAGCCGCCTCGGCAGAGGAACCTACTGAGGTGAAGGAAGTCAAGAAGACCAAAAAGACAGCTTCGAAATCAGAAGAAACGGTTGAAGCACAGGTGATTGAAAAGCCTGAGGCTACAAAGAAAACTACCAAAAAGGCAAAAGAGGATGCTTCTGAAGCCGCTAAAGTGAAGGAAACCAAGACTCAAGCTCAGGAAGCGAAGGAGAAAGATCCCGAAACCGCTGAAGAGAAAGAGGTGAAGAAGCCCTCCAAGAAGGCCAAGGCCGAAGAGAATCAGGAAGCCGTCAATCCTGTCGAGGAAGTGGCTGAGGCGAAAGAGGTTGTGACGGAGGAAATAAAGGCGAAGAAGCCTTCCAAAAAGGCCAAGGTTGCGGAGAAAAAGGATGTTGCCGATCCTGTCGAGGAAAAGCCCGAGGTGAAGGAAGAAGTGGCCGAAATGAAGGAAGAAGCCATGGAAGCTCCTCAAAATCAGGTCGAAGAACCTACTGAAGTGAGCGTTGAGCAGAAGCTTGTCGCCCTCTACACTTTGCAGCAGGTGGATTCAAAGATAGATGAAATACGGGCCTATCGTGGCAACTTGCCGCTCGAAATCCAGGACTTGGAGGACGTGATTGCAGGCTATGAGACGCGCATAGCCAATCTCAAGGCCGAAAGCAAGAAAGACCAGAAAGAGGTATCTGACTACAAGATCAAAATCAAGGAGACAGAGGCCTTGGTCAAGAAATACGAGGATCAGCAGAACAACGTCCGCAACAACCGTGAATACGATTCGCTGACAAAAGAAATTGAATATCAGAATCTTGACATACAGCTTTCTGAGAAGAGAATCCGAGAGGCAACGGCCAGGATAAATGAAATCGACCTCAAGTTGACCGAATCGCAACAGCATTTGCTTGAGATGAAGATTTCATTGAAGGAGAAGAAAGAGGAACTCAATTCGCTGGTGGAAGGCACCGAGATTGAAGAAGAGCAACTGCTGAAACGCTCGGCCGAATGCGAGAAACTCGTGGAAGACCGCCTGTTGGTGGCCTACAAGCGCATTCGCAAGAATGCCCGCAACGGTTTGGCCGTGGTCGGCATCTTCGACGAGGCTTGCGGAGGCTGCTTCAACCGTATCCCGCCCCAACATCAGTTGGACATCTGCACGCACAAGAAAATCATCGTGTGCGAGTATTGCGGACGCATACTTGTTGACAAGGGCATCATTGCGCAATACAACGCTTAACGGATTGGTACACAATATCGGAGGCTGTCTTTGACAGCCTTTTTTTGTGCTTAATACCGAATTTTAAGGGTGATGGCGAAATTGCTCTTGAACTGCCGTTGCGTGACGGGTTCAATTCCTATGTTTCCGGCTTCATAAAGCGTGGATTGGTTTTTGCCGTAGGTCATTTCGTACACGAAATCGAAGCTGGTGCTTTCTGAGACGGGTAACCCTATGCCCACCGAGGCTTTCTTGAGGCTACCGTTAGGCTTTCCTATGCCAAAGGGGCTGCCGTAATAGCCGACGCCCATTCGAAACGTGGCTTTGCTGAGCATCCATTCGCTGCCAATGCGGAAGTTGAGGGTCTTGCCAAACGTGTCTTTGATGTTTCCGTTTGTAGGACCGTAGTCGAAGTCGTCGTTTTCGACAGTCATAAAGCGGGCCGCACCGTAGTTGATGTATTCCGCGTCAAGGCTGACGATGCCGCTTTGCCTAATCACGAAAGCCATGCTGCCGACCCATTTCATCGGTTTGATGAAAATGTATTCATAGTGGGAATCGAGGCTGATGTATTTGTTTGTAATCCAGTTGATTTGCGATTCGGTTTCGGTTTGCCATGATTCGTCGAATTTGTAAATGGTGGGAGAGTGGAAGGCGGCTCCAAGGCGCAACCAATGGTTGGCATGGTAGATGAAACCAGCCTTGACATTGACGCCCCAGCCGGTGGAGCTGATGTTCTCCGTGAATGACCATTGGCCGAAGCCAGTATTGGCCACGGCATCGTCGGGCATTTGTTCCCCAAACTCGCGGATGCCTTCGCGCTTGATGTGTTGGAGTCCAGCGCTAATGCCGACGAAGAAGCGGCCTAAAAGATTCATGCTTCCTGCGAAGGTCCATTCTTCGCCCCGTCCCTTGAAGGTGTTTTCTTGGCTTTGCCGGATGCCGCCTTGCGGGACAGGACTGTCGTAATAGTCGCCGATGGAGTCTTGGTAGATGTCGATGAGATAGGTTTCCCAAGCGGGGTAAATGTCCATTGGGAATTCGTTTTTGATGTCAGCGGGCGACAGTCCGTCGATTTGTGAAAGGTAGTTGTCGATTTTTGAGCTGGTCGGGTTGAGGCCAATAGCCAATGTGTGGAGGTTGAAGTCGTTAGTTCGTGTGAGGCCGATGCCGAATTGGGTGAAACGCAGCCCGCGGTAGTTGCTCCTTTCCTTCGCGTTGACATAGCCGATGTTGGGCAGGGTCATGCGGAACTTGTTGCTTGTTGCGTTGTTGCCGTAATAGGTTGAGGCGCTGACGTTGTCGAGGAGGTTCAGCGTCGCGGTGATTTCGTTGCTGCGATAGAGACCCAAACCTGCCGGGTTGATGCACACGGCGGTCATGTCGCCGCCAACGGCTCCGAGGGCGTTTCCCATGCCCAAGGCCTTGGACGTGCCTTGGTACTGGGTCTGCGAAAACAGGCAAGCATCGCCGATGCCTTGTGCGGAAGCAGCGACTATTGGAAAGAGTAACGAAAGGGTTATGATGATGTTTTTCATGGCGATAAAAAAGACTACCTTGCAAAATGAGCTGCAAAGGTAGTCTTTTTATTTGAATTGGCGTTGCTTATCTTCTTCCGCCGCCAGAACGGCCACCGCCTGAACTATGGCTGCTGCTTGAGCTGTGGCTGCTTCCGCTGCGGCTTCCGCCGCAGTAGCTGCCGCCCGAGCTGCGACCGCTGCCCGAGCTGCTGCGGTTCATGCTCGACGAGGAGGAACTGCTTCTTGAAGGTGAGCTGCTGCGGTTGTAGTTGCTGTTGGAAGAGCTGCTGCGGTTGTAGCTGCCTGTGTTGGAAGGCCTGCTCGTGCTTGTCGATGACGAAGCTGATGGCCTTGAGGTGTTTTGCTGCGGGCGGATGTATTCCGAGCTTGAGCGCGACGCGCGGGTGCTGCTGGGCGAGGTGTAGGTCTGGCGAGTGCCCGAGCTTTGGCTTCCTTGTTGTGCAGTGCCACTCGGTCGGCTTGCGGTAGCTGTGGCCGTGCGGCCTTGGGTGCCTGCTGTGGGTCTGGTGCTTGTGCTTGGACGGGCGGTGGTGTTAGCCGTTCCGGTTCTTCCCGTGGCAATGCCCGACATGCTGCCTGTCGTGGGACGGGATGTCGTCGCAGTGTTATTCGACAGGCTTCCTCCGGTGCGTCCTGAGCTGGCGCTAGCTCCACCTTGCCTCGATCCATCGGTGGGTACGCGATAGCTCATCGATCCGGCGGTGCCGCTGTTGCCGTGCCTGACGCTGGCTGCATAGTTGCCTAGGCTGCTACTGCCGTGATAGTCGTGGTGAGCCCCGTGGTCGTACCAGTCGTGATGGTGATGATGGTGGTAGGGGTGGTGCCAATAGTCGTGATACCCCCAGCCGTAGGCCCAGTAAGGATTCCAGCCCCAGTAGGAGTAGGGATAGCCCCAGTAAAAGTTCCAGTTCCAGCTCCAATAACTGCTCCAGTATGGACGGTAGTTCCAGCCCCAATAGAAGCTTGGGTAATAGTTCCAATAAAACGGGTCGTAGCTGTTGGTGTAGATGTAGTAGGTGTCGCCTCCCCCTCCGCTGGTGTAGTAGTCGTCATAATAGCTTCTTGACGAGGAGGACTCGCTTCCGAAACGCTTGATGCGGGCTGCATAGTCGGCATCGAAGTAGGTCTCTGTGGTAGTGTAAACTACGCCGTTGGTGTCGGTCACGGTTTCGGTGGTTTGATAGATGGGTTCTGCGTTGCTGGCGTAGTTCTTGCTGTCGGAATAGTAGGCTTGGTAGTCGTATTCCGAACTGCTGCTGATGCTTGGGGTGACATAGGAACCGTTGCCGGTGGCTACATTTCTGCCTTGGTTGCCGTAGGGCGAGTAGTAAACGTCGTCACGGGCCATCTGCCGGTTCGACGAGCAGCTCGCAAAAGCGAATAAGGCGATAATCGGTAATAATCTGAAGGTCTTCATTGTATTGGAATTTTGTCGTTTGTTTTAGTGTGTTTAAAGCGTCATGAATTATGCAAAAATTGTACCAAAATCTTGTTTTCGGAAATAATTTATAGTGGTATGAGTCGGCCATCGCTGGTGCAGGCCTCAATGCTGATCTCAGGGTTGCCTTTGTAGTAGATGTTGCCAAGGCTGTAGAGTTGTACCTTCAAAATGGACCGTGCCCATACATAGACGTTGTTGGTTGACAGGGTTTCCACAATTGTGATGTTGGAGTCCAGGTGGCGTGCGTCAATCATTCCGTAGCTTCTCGTGATATGCTCGGCGTAACCGGTTGTCCCTCTGAGAATTACTTTCGATGTCCCATTGACGAACATGTTCTTGATGATTTCACAGTCGAAGTTCAGGTCGATGTCGCCAGAGCCTTCGTTGACGTAGAGGAACATGGCTCTGTCAACGCTTTCCCAAACGAAAGACGTGTCGTTTCCTTGGATGACCGTGTCCAGAAACGAGTGAGGGACTCCTATGAGCGGGTCGGTGCAGCGCAAGTCGCCGATGGAGGCGTAGTTGATTTCGCGCAGGCTGTCGTAGTAAACGGTGAGGTCGATGTTGTAGTTGGTGCTCCGAAGCCAGTTGAACTTGTTTTCGTTCTTGATGACGAGGGTGTCGCCTTGAACTTCTGTCGTGATTTTGTCGATTAGATTGGCCGGACAGGTGAGTTCCAAGCGCGGCGAGTTGTCGTTTACCAATTTGACATTCACGTTATTGTGCATACTGATGGCGCGGAAGTGGCCGATGGGTCGGTCTTCGGTGACAGGCATCCCGTTGGAGAAGACGGACTTGCTGCATGAGGCCGAAATCAGGCTAACGAGGAAAAACAGGGCTGCGGTGAGACTTCTTTTCATGGCGAGGTAGGTAGTATTTGTGCTGCAAATGGTATCCGAAGCCGACACTGATGAAGTCGGCCTTGATGTCGTAGGTGGTGAACGAAAGCGAGGCGAAAAGGCCGTCCCAGACGTAATAGCGCAGCCCCAACTTCTGGTAGAAGAGGAAGGCTTGGTTGGGGCCTGGGGCGTTTTTGCGGATGCCCAAGTTGAACATGAAGCTCACGCGGTCGAGCATCATCTCGTAGGAAAGCAGGACGGCGGGCTTGAGGAAGGCTTTGTAATAAGGCTGCATCATCTTGTCGGAGTTGTCCCAAACAACTTCCACGCCAATGCCAAGTCGGTCGCGCTCTGTGAGTTGGAACATGAAGTCGGCGGCTAAGTCGTGGACGAAAAAGTATTGGTGCGTGCCATATTGCTGGCTCAGGTCCTTGATGCCTAGGGTGTATTGGTAGTCGGTGACGAAATGCCGCTTGCCGTCGAATTCAAAGAGATAGTTCTTGGGGCGCAGTCGGCGGTCGATGTTGGCCTTGGGTGGTGTCAAGTACCACGACAGCCCGGTTGCCACACTGAAGATGTTGATGCCCATGTTTGGCGACCTCGTGGCACCGTTAGAGAAATGGGTGAGGCCTGCCGAGGTCACCACCGACAGTCGGTCGATGATGCGCTGCCTGTACTCAAACGAGAGATTGACGGCAGCGTTGATGTGCGACCCGATGGCATAGTTGTGGAAGGAACCCTCAGGGATTCCATCGCCGTCTTGCGGATGGAATTTGTTGGTTAGGAACGACAGCCCCACGCCCAACTTGAAGGTCAGCTTGCTGCGCTCGCCTGGGATGATGGGGAAGTTGATGAAGGGATAAAGCGCATACACTTGTCCCAACTCCTTGGCAATGCTGTCGCTGCGGAAAGCCAGGGGCGAGTAGTAGGCGGTGAGGCCGATGGAGGGGTAGTTGTGTAGCACCTCCCAGCGTTGCTGCCCGTAGGTGTTGCGGTGCAGCGACAGCTCGATGGCGGGGGCATGGCGGCTGTATCGCGCCAAGGCCGAATGGAACTCGTCGTTCTGGAAATAGAGATAGCCGAGATGGACACGGGCCTCAATCTCGTAGTTCCGCAATTTGGGCTGGCCCTGCACCACGCCCCCAAATATTAATAAGGTAAGCAAAAGGGCGAGGCCAATGAAGCTATGCCGGTTTCGACGTTCCATAGGGTCTGCAAAAATACAAAAACTTTCACAACCACATCCTTTAGGGTGCATTGAAAAGAAACCGTTTGGCGACCCGCCGCGGGATGGCTGTTTTTAGGCGTTTGTTGGTTTTGTGACAAGAAAAGGATTATTTTTGCGCTCCAAAACCAAGTTATCATGGACGAAAGATTAATTGCCTTCAAGCGGTTGTTGGACATCATGGATGCAGTGCGCAAGGGATGCCCCTGGGACAGCACACAAACCCTCCAAAGCCTGCGCCACCTCACCATCGAGGAAACTTATGAGCTGAGCCAAGCCATTCTGGATGAGAACCTTGACGAAATCAAGAAGGAACTTGGCGACCTCATGCTTCACATCGTTTTCTACGCCAAGATAGGGCAGGAGAAGGGTGCCTTTGATATCGCTGGCGTGCTCAACGGCATCTGCGAGAAGATGATTGTGCGCCACCCCCACATCTTCGGAGGCGAGAAAGTGGAAAACGCCGAACAGGTGGAGCAGAACTGGGAACGCATCAAGCTGGAACGCGAGCACAATCGCAGCGTCTTGGGCGGCGTTCCCCAAGGTCTGCCCTCACTGTTGAAAGCCTACCGAATGCATCAAAAAACCGCTGGCGTGGGCTTCCGATGGCGCAACGCCGAAGAGGCTTGGCAGAAAGTGGAGGAGGAGAAGGCCGAGCTTTTCGCCGAATTGCAAAAGCCCGACAACCAGACAAATATCGAGGCCGAGTATGGTGACTTGCTCTTCGCCATCATCGCCTATGGCATCTATATCAACGTGAATCCTGACGATGCCCTCGAAAAGGCCGACGGGAAATTCCGCAAGCGTTTCGGCTTTGTCGAGCAAAAGGCTCGCGAAACAGGCAAAGGCGTGCAGAATCTCTCCATCGATGAAATGATCGCCTTTTGGAGGGAAGCTAAAGGGAATCTTGGCTGACCCCTCCCAACGTTCATTGGCTTGAAGAGGACACGCTCCTTTTATGGGAATGGAATGTGCTTTTAAGTCGTTGGAATTCAGATGGCTTTTCCATAGGGTTCGCTTTTCTTTGCAGTTTTTTTAGTAAAACAAGATGGATTTCCCTAATTTTGCAGCCAAAAATGAAAACCATAAAAGTGAATACGATATGAAAGACTATTTCAAGAGTATGCTTGCTGCCGACGAGCTCGCGCAGTTGAAGTACATCCCGACCCTTCCCGAATTCGTCACCTGGATTGAGCAAAAATGGGGCGACCTGCCCTGCCTCTCCGATTTGACAAACTCCTTGACCTACAAGCAAGTGTGCGGCCTCGTGGCCCGCAAACGCGCCCTGCTTAACGACATGGGGCTCGTCAAAGGCGACAAGGTAGCCATTTTGGACAACACCTCGGTTGAGGCTGTGGAGATGTTCCTCGCTGCGACGTCGGCGGGCTATGTGGCCATCAACTTGCCTTCGCAATTGCCGCAACAAGCCATCGTAGGCTGCTGCATGAAGTTTGGCGTGAAGGTGCTGGCCTTCGGCAAAGACTTCGCCGAGGCAGTGCAAGGCGTGCCCTGCAAGACCATTGCCATCACCGACGTTGCCGACCATGCCGCTCCCGTGGCTACTGTCGACAAGAACGACCCTGCCGCCATCTTCTTCACCGGTGGCACGACTGGCGCGCCCAAGGGTGCCATACTGCCCCACCGTGCCTTGATGCGCGGCGCCTTGAACGGCTGCTACGCCCCTGGCAAGCAACTCGGCTGCCATCGCTACGCCAGCGTGCTGCCTTTGAGCCACGTATTTGGCTTGATTTGCAGCACTTTGTCGGCCCTTTACAAGGGAGCTGAGTGGGTGGCCGGTCCCAATGTCAAGGAAACCATCTCCAAGTTCCCCGTCATCAAGCCGACCTATCTCGTGGCCGTCCCTGGCATCTGCGAGATCTTGATGGGCCTCATCAAGATGTATGGCGTGGGCTTCCTCGGCGGCAACCTGAAATACATCATCTCCGGCGCTGCCAACGTGCCTCCGAAACTCATCGCCGAGTTCGACAAGATGGGCATCCTGCTCTTTGAAGGCTACGGCATGACAGAGGGTGCCAACCTCACCACGGGCAACATCGACGTGCTGACGCATCCCACCTCGGTCGGCAAGCTCTATCCTGAGCAAGAGGCCAAGGTCGTCGACGGCGAGTTGTGGTATCGCGGCGACAACGTGTTCCTCGGCTACTATGGTGACCCCGAAAAGACCGCCGAAACCCTGACCGAAGACGGCTGGGTGAAGACAGGCGACCTCGTCCGCTTCGACGAAGACGGCTACATGTACATCGTGGGCCGCATCAAGAACCTCATCATCCTCAGCAACGGCGAAAACATCAGCCCCGAGAGCATCGAGGAACCGTTCTACAAGGACCCGAAGCTCCGCGACTGCCTCGTCAAGGAAGACGAGCTGGATGGTCGCAAGGTCATCGCCATCGAAATCCTGCCCCGCATGGAGGAATTCGGCGCAACGCCGTGGGAAGAGATCGAGGCCTATTTCAAGGACCTCGTCGGCAAAGTGAACGCCGAGCTGCCCAGCACCCACCAGGTGATTAAGGTGACCGTTCGCAAGGAAGACTTCAAGCGCAGCGGAGCCATGAAAGTTTTACGCAACCAATAAGTTATGGAAAGAGAAAAAGTTTTCGAAGAGCTGAAAGGCATCCTCAACCTCATCAAGCCTTCAGCCGACTTCTCCAACGTCAATGAAGACTCGCAACTCGTGCGCGACGTGGGTCTCGACTCGCTGACCATCCTTCTGCTGAGCCTCGCCATCGAGAACAAGTTCGGATTCAAGTTTGAAGGCACCCCGAAGTTCACCACGGTGGGCGAAGTGATTGATTATATTTGCTCGAACGCAACAGTTTAAGCCTATGAGCATCCGTATCGAAAAAGTGGAAAGCCACAAGCAACTGAAAAAGTTTGTGGCTTTCCCCCTGAAACTCTACAAGGACTGCGAGAACTGGGTGCCCGCCTTGGAAGGCGACGAATTCGACACCTTCAACCCAGAGAAAAACGGCGCCTACGACTTCTGCGAAGCCGACTGTTTCCTTGCCTATCGTGGCAACGAAATCGTTGGGCGCGTGGCAGCCATCATCAACCATAAGGCCAACAAGGACGTGAAAAAAGTGCGCTTCGGCTGGCTCGATTTCATCGAGGACGAAGAAGTGCTGAAAGCCTTGTTGGACACCGTCGTCGACTGGGGAAAGCAACGCGGCTGCACCGAAATCATCGGGCCGTGGGGCTTCACCGACATGGACAAGGAAGGCCTCTTGGTGGAAGGTTATGAGAACCTCAGCCCGTTCACCTGCCTTTACAACTTCCCCTATTACAGCGCCATGTTGGAGAAACTCGGCTATGTGAAAGACGTGGACTGGACGCAAAGCCTGCTGCTTCTGGATGGCGAAATGCCCCCTTCCTACCAGTTTGCCCACCTCATCGAGGAACGCTTTAAGGTGCATGTGGTGCAACCCAAGAGCATGAAACAGATGAACGAGCAGTATGGCATGGAGATTTTCCACATGTATAACGAGGCCTTCGCCCCGCTGATGGGCTTCTCTCCGCTGACCGACAAGCAGATAAAGAACTATTTAGACACATACGTCCCCATTTTGGACAAAGACTTCGTAGCCGTGGCCGTCAACAATGAGGACAAGCCCATCGGGTTCTTGTTTTGCGTGCCCTCGCTCTCCAAGGCGGTGAAAAAAGCCAATGGGCGACTGTTCCCTTTCGGGTTCATCCACATCCTCAAGGCATTGAAGAAAAACGACACCTTGGAGGCCCTCATCATCGGCGTTGACCCCAACTATCAGGGCTGTGGCGTGCCTTTGCTGCTGTTCAAATATTTGCACGAAAACTGCCTCAAGAGAGGTGTCGACAAGGTCATCCTCAACCCGCAGTTGGAAGAAAACTATAAGGTGCAGTCGCTGTTCGGCGACTACCACACCGAGCCGTTCATGCGGCGTAGAGCCTACAAGAAGGAGATTTGAAGTGCTTTCATGTTTTTCATTCGACCACGATCTCGTCCATGAAAATCCATGAGTCGTAGCCGCTGCCTGGCAGGCCTTCTGGAAGTTTCCCTGGATTTTTGACCACGATGCGCAGATAGCGTGTAGAAAAGCCTGAAGTCTTAAAACGCTCATGGAAGATGAAGTTGCCGAGTTGTGTCACTTCGGTTTCAAGGCTGAAAGTCTTGAAACGTCGGTAGTTCTTTCCGTCGTTGGAAGTGTAAATCTCCACCTCATTGGGTCGCAAAATCCAGTCGTGCGCATTGACCAAGAAGCCGATATTCAGCGCATTGACTTTCGTCCATTTGCCCAAATCGATTTCAATATCGGCATCGATACCGTAGAAGCCTTGCCAGCGACCGTCCTTGTAGTCGTCGCTGCCGAGGGTGCCGTCCACGAGGGCGTTGTCGCCGCCGCCTGAGTATTCGGGACGATAGTTCCCTGCTGGGCTGTTCAACTGTTTCAGTCGGCCCATGGCCTTGTGGTAGCGGAAATAACGCTCGGCTCTCACCGCTTCGCCCACCTCGTTGAAGCAAGCCGTCTTCACGAGGCAAGGCCTTTCAAGGGCGATGGGGCTTCGGTATACGGAATCATTTTCCGTAACTTCCTTTCCGTCAAGGGTATAGTGGATTTCCTTGTCGGCGAAAATGGTTTTCAGGGCGATTGCGGCATTACCATTCTTGTCGGTTGTTGCTTCGATAAACGGCAGATATTCAAGTTGTTGCAGCTCGCGAGCCACGTCATCGTATTTCTTCATGTTCACGTCGAGCCAATACGGGCGGCTTTCGATGTTCCACACTTTGACGTATTCTTTCTTTAATTGATGAAGGTGCCATAACAATCCATTGATCATGTGTTGACTGAAACCGACGTTTTCCTCTGTTGGATCATTGTATGTTTTGTATAGTTGGCAACGTGCAATATTGCGGAGGGCACACCATCTCATTCGCATAATCGAATAGATGGCATTGTCTATCATGTTCTTGTTTTTCTTGGTTTTTTCGACCGTAGCCCAGTAAATTCGTTCTAAACGATCCAGTTTTTCAAAGAGTAATTGGTTGGCCTTCTTAGTGGAATCTGTGATTTGAGATGGGTAAAAAGGAGTGATGGGTTCAGTCAGTGCGCTAAACTTACCTATGTCGTCAATTTTGGAGATTTCGGAGATGCTGTCAAGGTAGTTGATTATTGTATTGGAGGTACTCCCGAAGAAATGGTTGGTGAAATTGGATTCAGTGTTGCGCTCGTTGTCGGATGTGGCGTTCCAGCTCATCTCTGCGCCCAAGGCCAAACCGTACAAAGCACTGTTAATCAACGATTCACCGAAGTCGTCCCAGCAGGTGTTGATGACGCCGAGGGCACCGTTTTTGTAGCCGTCGCGACAAAGGTTGGAGATGTTTTTCTTGAACTCGTAATGTTTCGGCCACACCCGTTCCGAAAGGCTCACTCCTGGCGCGACGAGGAACTTCCGCCCCGATTCGACGTAAGGCTTCAAGAAGTCGTTGAAGTCTTCTTTGGCCACATAGCTCCACGCGATCAAGAGGATGTCATCATCCAGATTTTCAAGGATTTCTGGATGTTTGTCGGCGATGTCGCCCCACATCATCACGCGCTTTCGGAACGGCCTGAGCATTTTGTTGACGCGGTTAATGTGCTGGTAATAAACCGTTTCCGCCCCGATGGAGTCCACATACGCTTTGGCATACCCTTGGCCGAGGCTTTCGGTTTCGTCGCAGTTGATGTTGAAATAGGGTGATTTATAGGCTTTTGCGACCTCTTTCAGGTGGTCTTCGAGGAACTTGTAGGTCTCTTCCTTGGCAGGGTTGAGGTTCCATTTCGTGTCGGCCAAGTCGCTGTAGAACGGATTGCAGAGGATCTCCTCGAAATGCCCGAAACATTGCTGGTTTCCAATGATTTGGATGTGATAAGGCCGGCAAAAATCTTCCAACTCCTTGATTTCCTCGGCGGTGAAGGCGTCGGTGGGGGCGATGTCGGGGTGGCAGCGGGTCTTGAAGGTGTGTTCGGTGTAGAGCGAGAACGCATTGAGCTTGCATTCAGCCATTTGCGGGATGAGGCGTTTCAGATAGTCCATGCTGACGATGGGCCCTCGGCTGATGTCGTCTTGCCAGGCACGGATTTTGAAGTTGGGCCAATCCGTGATGGCCATGCAAGGCAGGGATATGTTGCCGCCGTTGCTTGTCAGGAAGGCGTAACGGTAAAGTTGTTTCAGGCTTTGGGTGGCGTAGAAAAGCCCTGTCGAGGTGGTGGCCTCCATGCGGATGGAGTTGCCGTTGATGGTCAGTTTGTAGGCTTGGTCCTCGTTCTCGCTGACGCCGAGGTGGTCGGTTTTCAGCAGTTCGATGAAGTGTTTCCCTTTGATGACGCTGCGCGAAAACGACACTTTTCGGCCACTGATTTGGTCGAGGTCGTCGCGCAGCATCGTCACGATTTGGCAGATTTCGGCATCGGAGGCGTCGTAGGTCAGCACGACATGGTCGTCCCAAAGGAATTGGCCTTCAGTGGTTTCCACTTGTTGCGACGTAGGCAGGATGTGGACGTTTTGCGCGAAGGCGGAAAGCCCGAAAAGACAGAAGAGGATGAGAAGTTTGGTTTTCATGGTACTCGGAATTTTCTGCAAAATTGCAATAAATTTCAGTTTGAAGCCACGCTCTATCTGAAATTTACTGTAAAATTGCAATAAATTTCAGATGGGATTAGCTATAGTCTCCCCAATCTTTCCACGACACATAGTCAATCCCGTTGATGCGGCAAGTAAGGTCGCCCAAATAGAAGACGGTGCCCTGGCTGTCGTCGTCGCGGAGTTTGAGGTATTGCCGAGTGTTCTCCGATAGTTTTTGTTCAGGCTCGCTGGTGCTTTTGATTTCAATCGCGAAAGTGCGTTTCCAGTCGGCGATGGTGTCCACCTCGAAACCTTTCTGGTCGCGGAAGTAGGTCAGGTTGGGCTTTTTGCCCTGATTCATGCGGACTTTCAGCATCTCCGCGAGGGCAAAAGTCTCCACGATGGCACCTTTGTGCGGACTCAGAATCAGTTCCTCGACCGACTCAATCCTCAGCAAGTGGCACAGCAATCCCGAATCGACGAAATACATCTTCGGTGTCTTGACCAGCGACTTGCCAAGGTTCTGTGTGTCAGGCTCCAAGAAGTGGATGATGAACGACGACTCCAAAATGGAGAGCCATTGCTTGACGGTCGGAGCCGAAACGCCGATACCGCGTGCAATGTTGTCCATCGAAAGCATCTGTCCGCTGTAGGTAGCGCAAATTTGGATGAACTTCTTGAACACGGACAGGTTGCTGTAGTTGATTTGGCTCTGCACGTCCAAATCGAGGTAGGTGTCCACATAACTGTTGAACCAGTCGTCGGGGAGAAAGTGTTTCGCCGCGTCGTACAAGGGTGGATAGCATCCTTTGAAAATGGTCTCGTATGCATTGCCGCCCAGCAGGTTGTCACGTTTCAACTCCCCGATGGAAAACGGCAGCAACTTCAGGAAGACGGCACGACCTGCCAACGAGTCGGTCATGTTCTGCTTCAGGTTGAACTGGTTGGATCCCGTGAGGATGAACTTGCCAGGCGTAAAGGTGTTTTGGTCGATGTGGTATTTGACCGCGTCGAAAATCTCGGGCACTTTCTGCGCCTCGTCGATGATGGCACCGCCGGGAAAAGCCAGCAGGAAATCCTTGGGGTTTGAGGCGGCCAATTCGCGCATGGCCTTGTCGTCGAACGAAATGTATTGCTTCTCGGGGAAGGTCATCTTCGCGAGGGTCGATTTTCCGCTTTGTCGTGGCCCTGTGATGCCGACCACTGCGAATTGTGACGCGAGCCTCAAAAGGGCGTTTTTGGCTGCTCTCTCAATCATTGTTTTTCCGTTTTTTCTTGAAATCTGCGGCAAAGATAGTAAAAATCCAAAGTTTCAAGCGGAAAAATCTAAAGTTTTGTATGGTAAAAATCTAAAGTTTTGTATAGTAAAAATCTAAAGTTTTGTAGTCTAATAATTTGTATATACTTGTATAATAAGTAGATGGATAAAGTATTAGGACATAAGACGGGAGAAGTAGATGAGCTTTTCTTTCCATATTGGACGCGAGACACGAGACTGCGAGACAGATTAATCCCCCCCCTTAGAAGGGGGAGTGTCCCGTGTCCCGAAGTCCCGCGTCCCGAGTCAAAAAGAAATTGACTTCTCGCATCGGCACTTGGAAAAACGCTCAATCAACTCCTTTTCGCACTTCTATCTTGAACTTAGGATCTGTACTGCAAAAAAAAGTCGCTTTTTTATGCAGTACAGATAAAACAATGAACAAATTCGATGTTTTTACCGCCTGCTGTTTCCCAAGCCGATGTAATACAGCAACGAGGCTAACGAAGAAAGGGCGGCCACAACGTAGGTGCTGGCAGCCCAGCCGAGGGCTTCCTTGGCCTGTGCCAACTCTTGCTGGCTAAGCGAGTTGGACGACTGGAGCCACGCCAAGGCCCTGCGCGAGGCGTTGAACTCGACCGGCAAGGTGACCACGCTGAACAAGAACACCATCGCGAACATGGCGATGCCGACCCAAAACAAGGCGGGGAAGGTGTTGATAATCAGCAAGCCGATGATGATGACAATCATCGAGAGCTTGGAGGAGACATTGACGGCAGGCACCAAAGCCGAGCGCAGGCGTAAGGGTGCGTAGCCCACCTTGTGCTGCACGGCATGGCCACATTCGTGGGCGGCCACGGCAGCCGCCGAAACGCTGTTGAGCTTGTAAACCTCCTCGCTCAAATTGACGGTCTTCTTCGACGGGTCGTAATGGTCGGTCAGTTGCCCGCTGATGCAGGTAACCTGAACATCATAAATGCCGTTGTCGTTCAGCATTTTCTGCGCGATTTGCGCTCCAGTGAGGCCTCCCGGCGAGAGCACTTTCGAGTATTTGGCGAACACGCTTTTCAGCTTCCATTGGACGAGCATCCCGACTACGCCAATGACAATGATGAGAATCCAGTTTGCGTTCATGTTTTCAGTGTTATTTAAGGTATGACAATCAGTTTCTTTTTGGTAATCAGCCGGTTGTAGCGTTCAAGGACTTCGCCGACCACGTCTTCCCACGAGCGGACGATACTGCGAGAGGCTTGCAATCCCACCCGATGCGCCCGTTTCGGGTCGTGGATGAGTTGGCGCAGGCAGTCGGCGAAGGCATCCAAGTCGTTGGGAACCAGGAAGCCGTTTTCGTCGTTTGTGATGATGGAGGCAGCCGTGGCCTCTTCGAGCATTATGGAAGGCGTTTGCAGTGCCGCCGCTTCTTTCACGACGAGGCCGTCCGTGTCGTAGAGCGAGGGGAAGAGGAACACGTCCGCCGCCGCGTAATACCGCTTGATGGCTTCACGCTCGGTGACGGTGCCCACAAAGGCGACCTGTTCGTCCAAACCCTTTTCGCTGACCAGCTCCTTCATCGCTTCGGCGGCGTACCCATTGCCGACAAAGAACATCTTGAACGGCGTATCTTTCACTTTCTCAAGGGCTTCGATGATGAGGCGCACGTTTTTCTGCCAAATGTGCTGCCCCACGAAAAGGCAGACAAATTCGTCAGGCTTGATGCCTAATTTTTGACGCGCTTCCACGAAATAGGCTTCGGGATAGTCGGCCACAAGGTCGCTGCCGTTCTCGACCACTTCCACATTGCCTTTGAAGCCGTAATCCTTAATCACCTCTGCGACAGACCTTTGCGGAACCCAAACCTCATCGGCACGCTCATAGAAGCTGATGATGCGCTTGATGATTTGATCAACGACGGCTTTCGAGGGAATGGTCTGGCTGAAGTCGTCGCGGTACTTGGAGTGGAAGGTGGCCACCAACGGGATGTTGAGCCTTTTGGCCACGTTGGCTGCCGCCATGCCCGCAGTAAAAGGCGAATGTGCATGCACAATCTTGAATTTCCTTTTCGTGATTTTGACGAGAAAGGCAGGGTCAACTTCCGCAATTCCAGTGACATACGGCTGTCGGAAAGGCACAGGTACCGAAAAGTAGTCCAGCACCTCATAGTCATATTGGGCGTAGTTCGCGCCTGGCACATTGGGTGTGATGACCGACACGCCGCCCACCTTTTTCTGCATCCAGTAGGCGTAGTTTTGCACGCAAACGGCCACGCCGTCCATCACGGGCGGGAAAGATTCATTAAAAAGTCCGATATTCGCTTCCATTTGGTTTCGTTTTAGGCGCAAAAATACGCAATTCTTTTTGTTTTGACATGCGATGTCTCCAGCAAAAATACAGTTTTTTACCTGTTTTGTTGAAAAACTGCTCAGGCAAAGGTTTTTTTGCCTAATTTTGACTTTTGTTTCGAATCAAAATGGAATTGCAGCAATTCAATATCTTCCTGATAGCCATGGCCTCCATAGCCGTGGTGGTATTTGTGGCTCTCTTTTTCGTGGATGCCGGTTACGGCAAGTTTTACGACAGGAAATGGGGTCCGGCTGTCAACAACAAGCTCGGATGGGTACTCATGGAATCGCCGGTGTTTTTCGCCATGTTGTTGTTTTGGTTCTTCTCCGACCGCCGCGACGACTTGGTTCGCATGGCATTCCTGTTCTTATTTGAGTTGCACTATATCCAGCGCTCTTTCGTGTTCCCGTTTCGGATGCGGGGTTATAGTGTCATGCCGATATCGATTGTTGTTATGGGCGTGACATTCAACTTGTTGAATGCATTTATGCAAGGTGGGTGGATCTTCTACCTCTCGCCCGACGACTACTATGGTCGCGACTGGCTCACCGACCCGCGCTTCATTGCAGGCTTCCTCGTCTTCATCATCGGAATGTTCATCAACATCCAGAGCGACGACATCATCCGCGACCTGCGCAAGGATGGCGACACGCGGCACTATCTGCCCAAAGGTGGGATGTTCCGCTACGTCACTTCGGCCAACTATTTCGGCGAATTCCTCGAATGGGTTGGTTTTGCGATACTTACATGGTCGTGGGCCGGCGCGGTGTTCGCCTTGTGGACTTTCGCCAACCTCGGCCCTCGCGCCGACCATATCTATAAGATGTACCAAAGCGAGTTCGGCGACCAGCTCAACACCAAAAGAGTCAAAAGAATGATACCTTTTATTTACTAATTAAATGAATCCATCACAAAACTTGCAAAACCTGCAAAACAAAGTCTTCAATCCCGAATGCGCAACCGTGCATTCGGTCGAATCCACGGTTGTGGATTCGAGGGTTATACCATTTGTTTTGGGTGTTTTGCTGGTTTTGTGACAAAAATATGCGACATGGAAAAATCAACGATATTCACGCCTTGCGAAATCGGGCCTATCACTTTGCGAAACAGGGTGATACGCTCGGCTGCCTTCGAGAACATGGCCTACGGCAACCGCCCTTCCGACGACCTTTACGCTTATCACACAGCCATTGCGCGTGGCGGCGTGGGCATGACGACGGTGGCCTACGCAGCCGTCAGCCAGTCGGGGCTGTCGTTCAACGGGCAGCTTTGGATGCGGGAGGAAATCGTGCCCGACCTGAAGCGCCTCACCGATTCGGTGCATTCCTACGGCGCCAAGGCCTCCATCCAATTGGGGCATTGCGGCAACATGACGCACCGTTCCACATGCGGCTGTATGCCCGTCGGGGCTTCGGGAGGCTTCAACCTCTACTCGCCGACTTTTATCAGAAAACTCAAGAAATCAGAGATTTACGAGTTGGTTCTTGACTTCGGAAAGGCCGTTGATTTGGCACGCAAGGCGGGCTTCGACTGCGTTGAAATTCACGCGGGACATGGCTACTTGATCAGCCAGTTCTTGTCGCCTTACACCAACCATCGGCGCGACGAATTCGGAGGCAGTTTGGTCAACAGGATGCGCTTCATGAAACTGGTCATCGAAGAGGTGATGCGTGCCGCGGGCAACGACATGGCTGTGGTCGTCAAGGTGAACATGCACGATGGCTTCAAGAAAGGAATGCAACAGGAAGAATGTCTTGAGGTGGCAAAGGAGTTGGAACGTCTTGGCGTTCACGCACTTGTGTTGACTGCAGGCTTCGTCAGTAAGGCCCCGATGGAGGTGATGCGTGGCGCGATGCCGCTCAAAACCCTGCGCTATTACATGGATTCGAAGAAGTTCTGGTGGCTCAAGGCGGGACTGGCCTTGTTTGGCCGAAAGATGATTCCCACGGTGCCGTTCAGCGAGGGCTATTTCTTGGAGGATGCCAAGAAGTTCCGAGAGGAGCTGAAGCTGCCCCTGATTTACGTCGGCGGCATGGTTTCGCGCGAGAAGATGGAGGAAGTACTCGATTCGGGCTTCGTCGCCCTGCAAATGGCACGCGCCTTGATCAACGACACGGATTTTGTCAACAAACTGCACAGCGGCGAGCTGACGCGCAGCGAATGCAAGCACTCCAACTATTGCATCGGGCGCATGTACACTTTGGAGATGAAGTGCCATCATTGCGTTGACGAGGATCTGCCGAAGGCGATTCGGAAAGAAATCAAAAAAGCGGAGAAACAAGGGTAAGATGGGCTTGAACAAATGGCAACAACGGTTTCAGGAGGCGCATGGGCATCGGCCTTGGGCACTCATCACGGGCGGCAGTTCGGGAATGGGCTTGGAGTATGCCCGACAGTTGGCCGAGGTCGGATGTAACTTGCTGTTGGTCAGCAACCAAGAGAAGGAATTGGAACGGGCTGCCGAAACCTTAAAACAAGGTCGCGACCTCCAAATCATCCCGTATTACCAGGATTTGGCCGCCGAAACCGCCGCCGACGAATTGTTGGACTTTTGCCATGCCATAGGCCTCGAAATCGACATCCTCATCAACAACGCGGGGATGTTCTCCTTCGAGGAATTGACCCCAGAAAACGAAGCCAAATCCTTGACAATGTTAAGATTGCATATTTACACCCCGACACGGCTTTGCATCCTTTTCGGCGAGGAGATGAAACGGCGCGGCTACGGACACCTTATTAATATGTCGTCGATGGCGGCCAAGCTGCCTTGCCCCGGAATTACCATCTATTCCGCCACGAAAGCCTATCTGAAGAGTTTCGGCAAGTCGCTCTATTTCGAGATGCGGCCCTACGGCGTTGGCGTCACAACGGTTTGTCCGGGCGCCATCGCCACGCCGCTTTATCGGTTGAAACCCAAATTGTTGCGCCTCGGTGTGAAAATCGGGCTTATCGGCACATCGCAATGGTTGGTTCGCAAAGCCTTGAAGGGGATGATGCGCAAGAAACGTGTCGTGAGGCCGGGCTTCATGAACCTCTACCTGCCGCCATTGATTGCAGTTTTACCCAAAAGATTAGTTGATGTGATATGGCAAAAATACAAGTGACCATACTATGCCTTTTGGCCTGTCTGACCGCATCGGCGCAACGCTATGAGAAGGTGCCTTTCGGCGACTTTGAGCAGTGGGCCGTGCGCTATATCAAGGAATCGCAAATCATTGGAGGAGAGGAGAAAACCGTCTATATGCTTGGCCCGAATGACACGATAAGAGGCAATGTGGTTTATGACTACAAGAACACGATTTGGTCATCGTCGAATGTCTATGCCAAGGTTGCAGGCGTAACGAAGACCAGTACCAATGTCATGCCCGATGACGGCCCGACGGGGAAATGCGCCAAATTGGTCTCCCAAATGGCTTCGTGCAAGGTGGCGGGCCTCGTGAATATCAAGGTGTTGGCGACGGGTTCCATTTTCTGGGGAGAGACGCAAGAACCGGTTTCGTCCATTAGCAATCCCTACGCGGTCATGAGTTGGGGCATTCCTTTCACTAAACGTCCTAAAGCGTTGATTTTCAATTATAAAGCAAAGATTCCAAATACGGGTAGGTTGGTCAAGAGCACCACATTTCGCTATTCCGAGTTTGAGGGTTACGACCCGTTTGAAGTCGTTTTCATCCTCCAAAACCGTTGGGAAGACGCCGAAGGCAACATCCACGCCAAGCGGGTGGGAACGGCTATGTGTCGGGTCGAAAAGTCGTCGGAGGGTTGGGTGATGGACCGAAGAGTGCCGGTTATTTACGGCGACGCTCGCAAAAGCAAGGACTACAAACCCTACATGGACTTGATTACGGGCTACAAGAACATGTATGCCTTCAGCAGCAAGGGCAAGAAGAAACTCATCCTTGAGGAAACTTGGGCTGATCCGGATTGCCCTGTCACTCATGCAATTATGTGGTTCTCGTCGGGCAGTTGCGGCGCTTTCATCGGAGCCTTGGACAACGTGTTTTGGGTGGATGAGTTGAGGTTGGAGTATTGAGTTTTTTATTTTACCGTCATTTTCAATATCCAAGGAATGTGCTTCACGATTTCGTAGTCCATTTGCTGGATGTCATCGAGGTCGCTGAATGGCCGTATGTCGTGGTGGATGAATATTTTCTTGTTGGCCTTCAGTTCGTCCTTGAACTCGGGATGTTCGTATTTGTCCTCGTTCTCCTTCGGACGGCGGAAGCCCATCAGCAGTTTCTCCACATTCCAACGGTTGTGCTCGACAACCGCCAAAGTATGGATTTCTTTCTCCGTGAGCGTTTGTTGGTCTTGGCTCGTGTCATCTGGCTTCAGGCCACGCATAATGCGCAACGAAGCCAACTTGCAGGGAATGCTGTATGCGCAATAGAGGTTCGACCATTTGTCAGCCACAGACAGACCTTTCCATAAAGCATCGGCGTCTTTCCAAAGAGTTTCGTCCGATATCGCCGCAAGCACCAACGAGTCGGGAAAACGACCGTCCTTCACGTTACAATAGAGGTAGTTGATGAGTTTGGCTCTCTTGAACGAGACCTCATCGCGACAATAGGCCATGTCATCCATCCCAAAAGGATAGATGTTGGCATAGCGGCCTTTGTAGTCTTTGCTTTCCAATGTGCCGTTGTCCACTTGGTGATGCTTCAAACCTTTTTCTTTCGCATTTTTCTTGTCAGACACCCTCAGGGTCGTAACGAATCTGTCGGCTCGGTCTTGTCGGATAAAAACGGGAATGGCATTGTCGTATACCTCGTCGGGCATGTTCATGCCCATCATGAAATTGCTGCGCTGGTCGGCCATGGCAAGGAAAAGGGAAAGATACTGCCCTTTTATGTCTGATGCCCAGTCCCTGATTTTGTCTTGGACGACTTTCGAATAAATGTCTCCTCTGATGAACTCGAACTCAACGTCAAGGAAATTGTCTTTGGCAGATTGTTCGGGTATGGGTTTGCGCTCCAAGCTGATATCTTCGTAAAGATAGTTTTGCACTTCAAAGAAATGACGGTTTCGGGTGACGAACAGAGGCATCTCCTTTTCCATGTTCTGGTCGATGAAGGTGATACGCGTCTTGGGGTTCTTGGTTTTCTCATCGAAGTTGGGGAAATGGAACAGATGGGCGATTTCCATGGCGAACGATACGGCGAAGTTGGAAGTGCCGACGAAAACGAGATGGACAAATCTGTTATCGTCCGGGCCAATGCCATTGCCATAGAGGCAAGGGTAAGGAATGCTTGAGAGAGGACGGCTTTTTTCCTTATAGTTGCACATGACAAACACTTGCCTGGCCCAGCCAGAATAAAAGTTATAGGGCACGAATTCAATACCCAAGTCCTTCACCTCTCCAAAGATTTCCGTGGTCTTGAATGCCGCGTAGGTGTCCAAGTCCTCAAAGACGCAGGTGATGCGCTTGGGCATATTTGCCGATTTGTGTTCCTTCAAATAGTCACAGATGCTGTCGATGCACTCGATGTTGACGGCATCGTGTGCAGAACGGGTGCGGTTGCCGACGATATAAATTTCTTTTGAAGATTCAAGGTGGATGTCGTCGTAGTATTCATAGGCTGTGCGATGCCCATAGTTGATAATGATATGGTCAAGCTGGTGTTTGGCGACGGATTTTTTGAGCCGTTCCCTGATGATATTGGCATCGAAGGCAGAGAGGAGGAGCACATACGCGTCATTGTCGTTTGCGAAGATGTCTTCTATGATTGATGGCACCATTTCGTCGTAACCCATGACGACGTAATGCCCCGAGTTGAGATAGTGTGTCAACCCGTTGCGATGCGCATCGACGCGGTTGCCGATGGCGTTGGTGATGACACCGATAATCATTCCGGTGAATACCACTGTGCCCAAAATGTAGACGATGCTGCTGGCAAAGAGCATCCAACCATGTATGCCGGTGTCGATGTATAGGTTGTTAAGGGCGTTGGGGTCAATGAGAAGGTAGAGTGGAAGGAGCCACCAATGCAGTTGCTTTTCGTCGCAAAACGCCTTCCAGTCGCTGCCTGAAAACGACAGTAGGATGAACGACAGAGCCAGTGTCAGGGCAAGCAGGACAACAAGAATCACAATCTGCTTGATCAGGCTTTCCGACAAGGCCTTGTCCAGATTCAGCAATATTTTCTTTCGGGGCTTGGTCATGATGATAACTACTTGTTAATGGTGTTTTCGATAAAAGATTGGATTTTAATAAGGTAAGGATCTTTTTTATCGTCAAAAGTGTCTTGGTCTTTCGCTTTTTCCTTGATGTAGTCAAGTAGTTTTGACTGGTAATCGGCCTTTAGTTTAGACAACCGCTCTTCTTTTGTTTTGTTGTCAGTTTTGTCTTCTTTCCATTTTGTCAACTCCAGCTCCTTCTTATGCCATTGCGAGAGTGTGATGGCCGCAATGATGGCAATGATTACAAACATGGCACAAACGATAGCGGTAACCAATACACTGTGTTGGTTTGGGCCTTTAGCGACTTCAGCCATGCTTTGACAGCAGTGTGCGATTATTAATGTGTTCATTTTTATGGTTTTATTGCGTTATTCTTTCTCAATCTTCCATCCCAGTTTTCGGATGGCTTTCAGCGTTTCCATAGAGGTGACGCGGTCGTACTCCTTCTCGCTTTCGGGAAGTTCGTTGTAAGGGATAAGGCAAGGGTGCTGCTTGAGTTCGTCGTTGCGAACAGGGCCATAGGTCCAGCCTTCGGAGATGCGGCCTGCCGCCCAATTGTCATGCGTGTTCTCGGCAAGAAGCTCCACAAGTTCAAGAAGCTCTTCCGAGAGTTCGACATCTGTGGTGTCGATAGGGGTGGGGGTGTAGGTTTTGTTGGTCATATTTGGTTTATCCAATGCTTTCCCCATATCCTCCATAAAATCACACCGCAAAGCTGTCAGCAAGTCTTCCGTGTAGTGTTTCAACAAGCCTTTGTAATAGGTCACATCCCTGTGGTTGGTCTTTGTGATGCGTTCCCACAGGTTACGGTGTATTGCGGCATCGTAGGCGGGCTTGATGATTTCGCGGTCGTCGTCGGTCATGAGGTCGCTGATGTGCATCTTATCAACGATTTCCCCAAAGGTTGGCGAACCACTTGGCGCGATTTCAGCCCAAAGGGCTTTTAGGTAGTCGTAATATTCCGCCTCAATTTGTTTGGGCAAGTCAAGGCTGTAGTCGCCGATGGTCTCAGGACGTTCTATGGCGGCTTCTTGAACGAGTTTGCCAAAGTGTTTTTCGAGCAGTTCATCCGCTTTGTTGCGACATTGGGATTCTATTTGGTGGAGAGTCATTTGCATTTCTTTTGCGGACAAAAATACAAAACAAATCCGTTCAAACCTGAAATAGGTTCGCTTTTATTGGATTTTAGAGATTGAAACCTGCTGAAACAAGAAACAAAAATCACGCTAAGAGATTTCAAACACTATTCCAAATAATACATCCTCCGTTCCTCGTCTGTAAGCGGCCTGTCCTTGAACCGCTCGCGGGTTTGGTCGATGAGGTCTTGGAGGGGAGTCATTGTTGTATTTCTCTTACGACATCATCGACAATATAAAGGTCGCTGAACGTGTAAAGGAGCGTTGAGGAGTCGTGCAACCGCTCACAGGTTCTCGAAGTGTAGAACAAGTCGAGGGCATGTTCGGAAGTGATGTTCAGCCTTTCGGAAAGGAGGGTGACAATCCGGCCAATCTTGTTCCATAATAGTAAGTCGCTCAACATGGTTTCAAATTTTATAGGATTCCACAAAAACGAGGCATTCGTCAATGACTTTTTGGTTGGTGATGCACAATTGGTTGTTGGGTCGGTGTTTTGACAATTCTTGAAGCGCGTTCTCCAAAGGCATGAGATTGGCCATGTAGGCCTCCACAGTGTCAATCACGCGGTCGTTGGCCACACCGCCCTCAATTACGTCAAATTGCCCCATGATGGCTCGTCCCATCCTGTTGGCGACAATGAATTGCAGCCACTCGTTGTCATAGTTTTCAAAACGGTAATAGCGAAACGCCTTTTTCACCTTGTCAATATCCATTTCATAGACATTGACGATGCCCGTCTCTTGTTTGATGCGTTGCATTCGTTCCGCCCACAATTCGGCTTGGTTTCTAATGTCGGTGACATAAAAGCCTTGTCCAAAGTCGAGCCTTTCTCTCCCGGCTGCGGCGATGGGATGTTCAATGGTGATGGTGCTGCCGTGATAGATTTTCATGCCGTTTGCGTTTTAAGTTTTTGTTCCCTGACTTTAAGGGCTTCTATCACATCCTCTGTGACAATCTCGCGGCTTTGTGTGTGGAGCGAGTCGTAACAAGGATAGATGAGGTCTCGGAAAAGCTCCACCTGCTTCATCCTTCGGTACATTTCCATCGCTGGTGTCTGCAAGCGTCTTGCCACAGCCTCCACGCATGAGGATGCGAAGATGTTGCGCAACTCGGTGTTGGAAGGATAGTCATATCCGTTGTCTGCCATTAGGCCTGATGGGTTTGTGTTCATGGGTTGGGCGTTTTGTTTGTTGCAAAAGTACACATTTTTTCATTTTTCACTCCAAATAATACATCCTCCGTTCCTCCGCCGTAAGCGGCCTGTCCTTGAACCGCTCGCGGGTTTGGTCGATGAGGGCCTGGCTATCATGTCACTCTTTTCTGTTGTCTTCTTGTTGCATGATATAATCCATTCGAGCCTGAAAATCCTCTCGTTTGGGCAAGTATAGTTGATATCGTGCAGCAAAGAGGTTGTTGGTGATGCCTTCCAATGCGTACTCCATGACCACCTCGTCTTTTTTCGCTCCAAGTACAATGCCGATGGGCGGATTGTCATCGGGTTGGCAGACCTCATGCTTAAAGTAATTCAAATAGAGGTTCATCTGTCCGATATCTTCATACTGTATCTCGCCCCGTTTGAGGTCAATCAGCACATAACATTTCAGAATGCAATGGTAGAACACCAAATCGCAGCGGAAATGCCGACCTGCCATGTTGATGGGATATTGTGATTTGATGAATGCGAAGCCTTTGCCCAACTCTAACAGGAAGTCTTTCATGTTCTCGCAAATCTTTTGTTCCAAATCGCCTTCCGTATATTTGGGCTTTTCGGGTAGTTGCAAAAACTCCAAGACGTATGGGTCGCGCAGCAAGTCTTCGGGCTGTTTCACGCCGTTGCCTCCTTGGGCCAGTTGCAGCACGCCTTCCTTGTCTTTGCTGAGGGCTAAACGTTGGAAAAGCATGGAGTTCATCTGCCGTTTGAGTACGCGCACTGACCATTGATCCTGCTCACATTGGCGCATATAGAAAGCGATTTCCAATGGGTCGTCTGCTTTCAGGAGCTCGATATAGTGGCTCCACGACAATTTGCATGACAGTGTCGTGCAATTTGGAAAAGCCATGTACAGTTTGCGCATGTACTGGAGATTGTTCCTGTTGAACCCCGAACCGTACAATTGGGTGAGATCTTTTGAAATGGTTGAAAGCAGCGACTTCCCATATTGGGCGCGGATTTCTCCATTCTGCTCATATTCCACAATGTGCTGGCCGATACCCCAATACATCTGGAGCATGGTCGTATTGACCGCGGACAAAACCTGTTTTCGGCCATTGGCTATCAGTTGCCCAATGTCGGTAAGCAATTGTTTGTATGCACCATTCACAGGTTGTGCTTCTTCCGTTGTTATAATTTCATTTTCCATTGTGGTTTGTCTTTTTTTTGGTTTTCATTCCAAATAATACATCCTCCGTTCCTCCGCCGTAAGTGGCATGTACTTGAAACGCTCGCAGGTTTGGTCGATGAGGTCTTGGCAGGGAGTCATTGTTGCATTTCTCTTATGACATCATCAACAATATAAAGGTCGCTAAATGTGTAAAGGAGTGAAGATGGGTCATGCAACCGCTCACAGGTTTTGGAGGTGTAGAACAAATCGAGGGCGTGTTCAGAAGTAATATTGAGCCGTTCAGAAAGGAGAGTAACAATTCGGCCAATCTTGTTCCATAAGAGTAAGTCGCTCAACATGATTTCAAATTTTATAGGATTCCACAAAGACAAGGCATTCGTCAATCACTTTCTGGTTGGTGATGCACAGTTGGTTGTTGGGCCGGTGTTTTGACAATTCCTGCAACGCATTCTCCAAAGGCATGAGATTGGCCATGTAAGCCTCCACGGTGTCAATTACGCGGTCGTTGGCCACGCCACCCTCAATCACATCGTATTGTTCTTTGATGTCTCGCCCCATCCTGTTGGCAACAATGAATTGTAGCCATTCGTTGTCATAGTTTTCAAAGCGGAAATAACGGAACGCCTTTTCCACTTTGTCAATATCCATTTCATAGACATTGACTACGCCCGCTTCTTGTTTGATGCGTTGCATCCGTTCCGCCCACAATTCGGCTTGGTTCCTAATATCAGTGACATAAAAGCCTTGCCCGAAGTCGAGCCTCTCTCTTCCTGCTGCGGCAATGGGATGTTCGATGACGATAGTGCTTCCGTGATAGATTTTCATGCTGTTTGCGTTTTAAGTTTCTGTTCCCTAACTTCGAGGGCTTCTATCACATCCTCTGTGACAATCTCGCGGCTTTGCGTGTGGAGCGATTCGTAACATGGATAGATGAGGTCACGGAAAAGCTCCACCTGCTTCATTCTCCGATACATGTCCGTTGCTGGTGTCTGCAAACGTCTTGCCACAGCCTCCACGCAGGATGATGCGAAGATGTTGCGCAACTCGATGTTGGATGGATAGTCATATCCGTTGTCTGCCATTAGGCCTAATAGGTTTGTTCTCATGGGTTGAACGTTTGATTGTTGCAAAAATACATATTTTTCGGCTCACGTCGTAATAAAGACAATTTGCATGACAGTGTCGTGCAATTTGGGAAGGCCATGTACAGTTTGCGCATATACTGGAGATTGTTCCTGTTGAACCCCGATCCGTACAATTGGGTGAGGTCTCTTGAAATGGTTGAAAGCAGCGACTTCCCATATTGGGCACGAAGTTCTCCATTCTGCTCATATTCCACAATGTGCTGGCCAATACCCCAATACATCTGAAGCATAGTCGTATTGACTGCGGACAAAACCTGCCTTCTACCATCGGCTATAAGTTGCCCAATGTCGGTGAGCAATTGTCTGTATGCGCCATTTGAGGGTGGCAATTCTTCTGTTTTTATTATTTCGCTTTTCATTGTGGTTTGTCTTTTTTGTTTTTCATTCCAAATAATACATCCTTCGTTTTTTAGATTTGATATTAGACACAAGAAACATTCAATCAGGACGGATTACCTCCCAGTGGCCGCCTTTATTTGGGCCAATATGCTTAATTCTCCCTTCTTTTTTAAGCTTATTAATGTGATAAACCATCCCATCTCGAGTCAATTCCAGTTGTAATGCAAGTTCATTTATTGAAATCATAGGATTGTCTTGTAGTAACCCCAAAATTTTCTGTGTGGTTTTTGTGGTAGTTTTTGTGGTAGTTTTTGTGGTGGTTTTTGTGGTGGTTTTCCGTGAACCATCTGCCTCGCTTTCGGACAGAATTGGGTTACGAGGAATCGTAATTCTAAACACATCCTGCTCTTCAATAATGGGTTCTTTGCCATTGGCGTACAAAGGCGTGTACTTGAACATCCTTTTGATGCCGCTACCCAGTTCTTCGACAATTCCCATTTGAGAAAACACATTGGCGATGGTGGGATTCTTGCGGTGAGGCCGCATTGTCTGTAGATCGATATGTCCGTATACAAAAGGAATGTTCCAGTTCTCCGTGACGATGGAGTCTCTGTAGATAGTGAAGGATGCAGGAAAAGCCCCGCTATATTCCCTGTGGATGAGCAGATTCAGCACCACTTCGCGAAGGATTTTGTCGCGCAAACTGAAACGCTGCATCCCTTCGATATAAGGTTGTTCGGGCAGGTGCTTTGAGATGAAAGCCATGATGATGGGATAGGCAATCATCAGGTTGCAACGGATAATCTCCCTGTCGTCATACAAATCCGTGTCGTTGATGCGGCAGAGCAGGTCTATTCGATAGGTCGGCAAGACGCTTGCGATGGTGTGTTGCTTGCCGAAAAGCAGTATTGCGGCCAAAGTCAAACCGCTTTTGCCTGTTTCGGGGTCTGCCATAATCATCTCTCCAGAGTGTAAAACCTCCTCGTTTGAGGCTGCAAGCCAGGGATGGTCGGGGTTGTTGGCTCTGATGCCTTTTCGCAAGGCCTCAAATGCTTCTTCTTCCAAGTCTTGAAGGCCAAAAGCGGGATAAGCACGGTTCTCCGTGCGCATCTTGCTCTTGCGGATGAACAGGTTAGAAATCTGTTCCGTGCTCCGAAGCTCGAAATCGCCGTCTTGGTTGCGGTCATAGTAGATGCCTTTGTAGCTATGGGCTTGACCACTTTCGGGAACATAGAAATAGATGATTTGCTTGCCATCGATTTCCATCGGCTCAAAATTGAGGTAGTAGGTGGGACGGAACAGTTGCGGGTTGTTCATGTCCTTGGCCAAGGTGTCGAGTTGCGTTTGCACCTTTGCTGGGTTGATGCCAACAATTTGTCCGTTGTTATCCGCACCCAGTATGACATGCCCGCCTCTGCGGTTGAGGAAAGCGCAGATGGATTCATATACCGAGCGCGACAAACTCTCTTTGGAAAGCTTGAACTCGATTTGCGTTCCCTCTCGTTGGGATAATAGTTCCTTGAGTTTTTCAGATGTCATTCTTTTGATTTCTATGGGACAAAGATACTTATTTTACTCTTCAATATATCTATCAAAATCTTGTTACACTTTATTAATCTTGATAGTTTTTGATATCAAGTTTAATCAATTGATCTACAATATATTCTGCGGCATCGAAACTGCTTTTGTTGCTTACTTTTATATAGGAAATATGCCCTAAAGTTTTTTTTACGAGGTCTGTAACATTGTCGGATGTTATAATAGGAATGATTTGGTTCTTATGCCCTGCTATAGTTTCTTGAATTCTTAATGCGGTTTGGATTTCTTCGTATTGCCATGTGTTTTCATTGAAGTTTTCATCAACAAAAACAAGAAAATATCCTTCTGTTACAGCAATGTTAATTTGGTCTATTATTTTTGAAGAAAAAGAATCACCAACCATTAAATCATCTTTATCAAAGAACGTCTTGAAATCTCGCAACTTTAATTGTTGATTGACCTTATTTGCCAAGTCTGTTAGTCTTCTTGGATATGATAAAAAAACCGTTGATCGAATCTTAAATCTTTTGATTACATCAGCTATTTTATTATTTGGCCAATCCAAATCAACGACCTCATAAGGTCTATTTGTTTCTTTAATATGCTTTACCTCAAATTTTACCCAATCTGATTCATCGGCATTTTTGCTGTTACACAATACAAACCTTTGTCGACTATCAATCTCTTCCTTAATGAGAGTCCTTGTCAGTTCTTCATAGCCTTCCTTTTCCAAACACTTCAAGAAAAACATTAACGGGCGAAAGCCTTCTTTTTCTAAAAGGTCTCTTACGACCCTTACCTTCTCGTAATCATGATGAGAATGTGAAAGGAACACGAATATTTTGTTGTCTTCCATTTTGCAACGATTGTTAAAGTTCTCCAAAATGATAAATCCCTTTCATATCACTGGGCAATTCTGCACGTGGCTCAATACTCATTGGATAAATCGAGAGTTTAGCTGCTTGTTGAGGCTCCACTTGTGGAAATGCGAGCCCAAGAGCCTGTGTCCGCTCTTTCTCAACATACTCGCTTTTTAATGCGTTTTCTGACCAAAAAAGCACAAATAAATCAGTAGAATTAATATAGTCTCGTATCACTTGTGGGAAAACATCGCCAGCTTTTAGATAGTCACGGTCAAAAAAATGCTCAACACCCAATAACTTCAAACCTTCATGGAAGGATTTTACTTTTTCTTCATCTTGATGAGCGTATGAAATGAAAACTTTATTAAATTGACGAGATATGAATTTGGCATTTTCTATTTCACTTTTCTTATTAACAATTTGTGTACAGAAGTCAAGCTCTCCTACTGGAATTCTATTTGCAAAGATGAGTATTTCCGCATATATTTGATTCTTTTCGAATTCTTTAGGAACGGACACGAAGAAAGTCGCTTTTGATATTTTATTATGCCATACAAAGGATTTTTTTTGACTCTCTTTCGGTAAATGCAACAGATTCAATTGAATATTTATAGTGTCACCATTTTTGATTTTAAAATCCAAAGGTACGTAATTACGTTCAACAGTATTACTATCTGCTTTTTTTGCTTCTATTAAAGCACCTTTACGGTCAATATCATTATAGACATAAACTTGTATCATCATATCTTCTCCCCTCAGAACTCTTTTTGGGGCAAAAGCGCTGGCGCATTCTCCTCCTTTTTCAGATACCGATTTTCCTCCCAAAAACACTTCTTTGTGCTTGCTTTCATTTTCTTTTATTGTTTGCTTGAATCTTAACGATATTATGGTAAATGCGTCTTTATAACTATCATTTGGATGGAGAGTCATGTAAGATATAATATGACGATACAAAAACATTCTAAGTTCTATTGATATTTCCGTATTTGCTGCAATTATCGTAGTATCTGGGGCTTGTATTTTTACTTTTGGTTGGATAGATGTAGAAAAACATGAAGAAATATCAATATAACCAGCAAAATCAGATGGAATACAATCAACCATTTCATCGTAAAATATAGGATTATCTAATAATTCAATACAAGAAAGGTATCTGTGGTGATGCGCTGTCAAAATAATAATAGAGTGTGAAAATGCGGAGACGAAATCTTCTTTGTTTGAAATAGGAATAATGGTGACGTTTCTGTTTTTAAGTTCTTTAATGGTTTTTGTTATATTGTTAGCAATAGGTTTGTAATAATTCCAAAGTATTTCATCGACAGTTGTCCCATAAAGAAACTCCAATGATTCAATAAAATCTGACTTTTCTTCCTTATGACAACATGAAAAAAATTGTTCTTTAGTGTAGGGAATGCCGACACACCAGGCAACTTTTCCTTTAGGCAACTTCTTCGTAAGTAAACTGATCATAAATCATTTCCTTTCTATTCTTATTGTTGAGATTATTATGAACGAACATATATTGTTCAATTTCATTTACTGTACGACTGTCAACATTTAACTTTTTCAATTCTTGACGAAATCGGACCTCGCTCCACAACTCATACGGGTGATTAAAGATGTCGATAATCAGTGCTTTGACCTTTTCCCAATTTCCATTTGAGTCCTTAGGAAGATTAAAAATCAAGCATTCATATACTCTTTGACCGTATTGACCATTTAAAATATACTGAGCTTTTTTTGGTATGATAAATTCTACATATTCGATTCCTTCAACAAAACAAAACCTTTCTTTCATAGCATTAATATCATAATGTGACACATTGAATGTTTCAGAAAGGTTTGTTATAGTTTTATTGATTTTAGTTGAGTTACCTTCTTTTAAAGTCAGTTTGACCTTTTCAGAATCTGACTTTAAGCATCGTATGACTTTCACTCCTTCTTCATTATTTGAATTTGAATTGGCAAGATATTCTTCAGCTTTTGTTGCATCTGATTTGATTTCACGAAGCAGTTTAAGGCCTTCTTCATTTGGCTTTGTTTCAGAAATGTATTTTTCTATTTTCGGAATAATTTCATTAGAAACTCTAACTTTTTCAATATCTTGTAACAGTAGTTCAGATGGGATTATTACCTTTTTCCAAGGCCATTTAATTTCCTTGAACCATTTGGCAATTCTTTTAAAAAATCCTTCGTTTGGTTTCGGTTTTGATTTTGGCTTAAGGCGTTTCCCTCCTTTCCCTAAAAACTTTCCTATGGATCTAAATAATCTACCTATCATTCTAGGATTTACACCACACTGTTGTTGATGGCTTAATGCGGCTTCGGTAGTGAAGCAGTGGATTAAAACGAGTTGAGAGCGACAGTAATCACAGGAAACTGTATTTTCGATATCATAATTCTTTTCACAACAAACAGATTCACCAATAACATGTTTAGGCAAAAAAAGTGCAAAATTGATTGTAATTAATACTGCAAATAATGCTTTTCTATATGTTTTTCTTGATTGTAGTAAAAGACTATTCATGGCGTATAAATTTAGTGTTAGATTTATATTTTATTTCAATATCATTCTTGTTATGATGCTCTCAAGGCCTTTCCACATCTCGAACAAAACCTCGCCCCTTCATCCATCCTCGCCCCACAATGGGTGCAAAACACATTACTTGAACCTGAAATGCTTCTTAAAGAAGATGCTTTGCCTTGCATTCCTCGCTCAGCGGCGGCAAGGGCGCGGTCGTCCAATTGGGACTGGTTCACCAAGCCCCAGATTTGGGTGATGAGCACAGGCCAAAAGAAAAACATGGAGATGACCGTCGGGATGGCTTGCTGGCCGAAAATGCCCACTCGGGCATCGAAAAGCACGCCGTCCATCTGTGGCGTGAGGGTGATTTTCAGCGCGGAACGCATGCCCAACACGGCCTTGAACAGGCTGCCTTTGGTGAGGCTGATGTCGCGGCCTCCACTCATCAGCGTGTCAATCTGTACTTCAAAGCCCTCTGGGGCAAACTCCTTGCGGATGGCCTCGGCCATGGCCGGAATCTGGGCTGCCGTGGCGGGCAGCAGTTTCTGTTTGTTAAAAGTCGGCATGGCGGTTCAGGTTTTGGAGTTCGTGATAATGATAGATGGCCGAAAGCACATTGGTCTCGGCAAACAGCCGCTTGATGAATAGCAGGTCGTCGGCGTTGAAACGACGCTCGGCTTCGTCCAATAGGGCGATGACGCGCTCCGACTGCTCGCGCAACTCGTCATCGGTGACGATGCCATCGGCCATGATTTTTTGGAATGACGACTCCTTGGCAATGAGTTCGTCGATATTCAACAGGTCTAATTCCTTGCTCATGAGGGTTGGGGTTTAGAGTTGGATTCCGCAATGGCGGCAGAACTGCCAGCCGTCACCAATCGGCTTGCCACAATTCGGGCAAGTGCGCGATGATGTGTTGGAAGTCAGTAATTTGGTATTCTTTAGGATACGGTATTGTTCGCTTTCGGCCCATTTCAGGATTTCGCGCACGCGCACGGCGGCAAAAGGATGGTCAAGGCTGGCGATGACGGTCAACTGAAGGGTCTTGTTCCAAAGGTTGGCGTTCCGGATGTGGTCGTATTCGTCGGCTTGGCTGGCCCATTCCTTGAGGTCGATTTGCGAGGTGATGGACTTCGGGCCTCCCGCAAGGCGGGCCATCACCGTAGCCACGGTCTGCGGCGAGGTGATGATGCTGGCGGCGCGGTCGGCACTGAGTTCGCTTTTGCGGTGCCAATACAAGATAGCGTACTGCACGGGCGCGGCCAACGAGCCTAAGAAGCCCAAGGCATCCATGCCATGGCTGATCCATTGCGCAATGGTGTGATACAGCACGTGACGGCAGAGGATATGCCCGCATTCGTGTGCGATGACGGCATCCAACTCCTCGTCGTTCATCATCTCCACCAAGCCCGAGGTGACGGTGATGAAGATGCGCGTGTCGCCGAATGTGAAGGCGTTGGGTGTCGGGTCCATCTGTAAGTAAAACTCAGGCACGGGGATGCCCATCCGCTTGCAGATGGGTGGCAGGTGTCGGTAAATCTCGGGCAACTGCCGTTCCGAAAGGCGGATGTTGGAAGCCATGTTGACGCCATATTGCAAGGTCTCATAGCCTACCGACAGGATTTTCCTGACGATGGCGGCAAAGCCCGGGATGCTCTCCATCTGATGGAGGGCGGCAGCGTCTTCGGGATGGATGAAATCGGAGGGGCTCATAAGTCGTTAAATTACTCCAACACCCTCCGCATCACCCTCACCATCTGTTCTTCCATCACAGAAACCTTCTCATCAGCTTCGATGATGGCGCAGAGGTCATGGATGAGGTCGAGGCGGTCGGCTTCAGTGGCGGCGAACATGGCCTTGTTCTCGCGAATGCAGGCGAGGACTTCCATATCGCTCATTTTGGCGAACATTTTTTCAACTTTTTCTACCGTGTCGAAGTCGGTTTTTTGTAGCATCACTTTCACTTCTTCGGATTGGATGTTTCCATCGATGTTGGCGGCATAAAGCATCACCAAGGTCTTGAATTCTTGTTTGTTGAGTGTCATTGTATTTGTGTTTTATTGTTTGTTTCTTGCCGCAAATTTATGAAAAATATGTTGCGGAAGGAAAAGCCTTCCAAACTTTTTCCTATTTTTGCAGCCGTTTTTAAAAATAGAATTGACTATGGATTTAACTAAGATTGTTTCGATATCTGGCAAGCCGGGACTGTATCAGATTAAGTCCCAAGCCGTTGGAAGGATTATTGTGGAATCGGTCGTTGACGGCAAGTGCATTCCCGCCTTCGCCCGCGACCGCATGAGTTCGCTTGAGGAAATCTCCATTTTCTCGACCGACGAGGACCGTCCGCTGAAGGAAGTCTTCAAGATGATCCACGAGAAGATGGGCGACAAGGTCGATTTCGACTGGAAAAAGGCCTCTAACGACGAGCTGCGCGAGAAGTTCGCCTTCGTCATGCCCGACTACGACGAGGACGCCGTCTATCCTTCCGACATGAGAAAGGTGTTCCAGTGGTACCAAATGCTGAACGACAAGGGCCTGCTCGACTTCACCGAGGAAGAGCCGAAGGAAGAACCAACGGAAACTCCCACCGAACCCGCCGAAAAAGCGGAATGATGAACGAAAATGACACAAAGGAAGCTGCTTCGGCAGCTTTTTTTGTATATTTGTCCCCAAATCCGTGGAGTCATTGCGGGCTTGAACCGTAATCTTCTACGCAAAAGGAATTATATGAAGCAGATTGCAGACTTAAAACTCATTGAAAAACAGAATTTTGCTCGCTCGGTGCTGCTGAGGCTACGCTGCAGGCAGCCTTTGCCCGACATCCAGCCTGGGCAGTTCGTGCAGGTGCGCGTAGACGGCTCGCCAAGCACCTATCTCCGCCGCCCCATCTCCATCCACGATGTTGGTTTCCAGCAAAATGAAATCACGCTCTTGGTGCAGCAAGTGGGCGAGGGGACGAGGCATCTCGCCGCTGCTAACGTGGGCGACCTTATTAATATGGTGTTGCCTTTGGGCAATGGCTTCACTCTGCCCGAAGCAGGGGAGAAGGTGCTGCTCGTCGGAGGCGGCATCGGCATTGCGCCGTTGTTTTACTTTGCCAAAGTGCTGAACGACAAGCATATTCGTCCGACCTTGCTCTTGGGCGGAAAAACCGAAGCCGATTTGCTCCGTTTGTCTGATTACCAGCAACTTGGAGAAACATTCGTGACCACCGAAGACGGCTCTTTGGGCGAGAAAGGTTTTGTTACCATGCACTCCATTTGGCAAAAGCAGAACTTTGACAAAATCTATGTTTGTGGCCCGAAGCCCATGATGAAGGCCGTGGCGAAATTGGCCGACGAAAAAGGCATTTGGTGCGAGGTTTCGCTCGAAAACCTGATGGCTTGTGGCCTCGGAGCGTGCCTCTGCTGTGTGGAGGACACCATCGACGGCAATGTCTGTGTTTGTAAGGAAGGACCGGTTTTTAACACAAGGAGGTTGAAATGGTAAACACAACGATCGACTTGGGTCGCGGATTAGTGCTGCGCAACCCCGTGATGACGGCCTCGGGCACGTTTGGCTACGGCGAGGAATACAATGATTTCGTCGATTTGGCCCAACTCGGCGGCATCATCGTGAAGGGAACGACTTTGCATCCGCGCGAGGGCAATCCCTATCCGCGCATGGCTGAAACTGCTTCGGGGATGCTGAACTGCGTCGGACTACAAAACAAAGGTGTCCAATACTTTATCGACACGATTTATCCTCGCATCAAGGACTTTGATACCAATGTGCTGCTCAATCTGTCGGGTTCCACTTTGGAGGATTATGTAAAAGGTGCTGAGATGGTGGATGCCTTGGAAAAGATCCCCGCCATTGAACTGAATGTCTCATGCCCTAACGTAAAACAAGGTGGCATGGCCTTCGGCGTGACCACAGCGGGTATTTCGCAGGTGGTCTCCGAGGTGCGCAAAGTCTATCATAAACACTTGATGGTCAAGTTGTCGCCGAATGTGACCAACATCGCCGAGATTGCCTTGGCTGCCGAGGCCGCCGGTGCCGATTCGGTCTCGCTCATCAACACTTTGATGGGCATGGCCATTGATGCCGAAAAACGCAAGCCGAAATTGTCTGTGATTACTGGCGGTTTGTCGGGTGCTTGTGTAAAGCCTGTGGCCTTGCGCATGGTGTGGCAGGTCGCCAAGGTGGTGAAGATTCCCGTAGTCGGCTTGGGCGGCATTAGCAACGGCACCGATGCCGTGGAGTTCATGCTGGCTGGTGCCTCCGCCATCGAAATCGGGACGGCCAATTTTATTGATCCAAGCGTTTCGGCGAAGGTGGCTTGGGGTATTGACGAGTATTGCGAAAGGCATGGTTTTGAGCGCGTTGCTGATTTGACAGGCGCTTTGGAGTGTTAGAATAATACTGTTAACTGAATTTTTTTCTCTACTTTTTTAAATTTTCAGCAATTTGTTTCTATAAGTATCCTAAACCACTAAACTTAAGGATACATAATGGAAAAGAAAAACACCACCACCAAGACCCGTAAAAAGCAAAACCTTACTCTCCTTCAGGCCATCGAGACCGTAGCCGTAAGCTCTAAAGACTCCAAGATGAGCGCCGACTTCTTGAAAGCCTCTTCGCCCGAAATCAAGTTCCTCGCCGAGCAGTACGGCATCAGCGAGCGACAGGCTGTCATTTTTGCCATCTGCATGGACGAAGGTCCCAACCGCGTAGACTACCATGACTTGGCCCGTCACCTCGACCTTGGCAACATCGCCGTGCTGGCTTTTGCTAAAGATATCGATGCGCTTGTACACCGCCGCTTGCTGCGCTATCGTGATGTGAAGGATGAGGACGACTTTGACGTGCCTGCTGCCGTCATCCGTTGCCTGAAACACAACGAAGTGTATCAGTTGCCCATCCACAAGGGCCTTGACTGCGCGGGTGTGTTTGAGGTACTGAACCAATGGTTCGACGACCTCAACGACGATGCCATCGGTCCTAAGGAACTAATCGAAGAGATTCACAAGCTGTTTGACGACAACCCAAAGGTGGCCTTCGGACAAAAGGTGAAGCAACTCCGTCTTGATGAAACTGACGAACTCCTCCTGATCAAGTTCTGCTATTATCTCATCTGCAATGACGACAACGACATCCGTTTCAACCAGATGGAAAACGTCTTCTACAGCACCGCCGACTTCAACAATGCCAAGGCCGCTTTGCGCAGCGACGGTCACACGCTTCAAACGGCCAAACTTATCGAGTTCCGCTGCGAGGATGGCATCGTCAACAATACGCAATTCAAACTGACCGAGGATGCCAAGCGCGATTTGCTTGCCGAGCTGAAAATCAACACTACGGAGGAACACCTCGCCGATGTGATTGAGTCGGACCAACTCACGCCCAAGACCATGTTCTACACCGAGACCGTTCAGCATCAGGTGGAGGAACTCAACCGGTTCTTTGAGCCGGAGCAATATGCCAAAATCCGTGAGCGCATGCAGCAGCGCGGTTTCCGACAGGGCTTCACCTGCCTATTTCATGGCGGTCCAGGCACGGGAAAGACCGAGACCGTCTATCAGTTGGCCCGCCTTACGGGACGCTCCATCATGACCGTCGACGTGCCGAGCATCAAGAGCAAGTGGGTGGGCGACTCGGAGAAGAACATCAAGGCCCTGTTCGACCGTTACCGCAGCCTCGTGCAGCGTGCCGAGAAAGCCCCAATACTGCTCTTCAACGAGGCCGATGCCATTTTCGGCATCCGTAAGGCGGGTGCCGAGGACGCGGTGGACAAGATGGAAAACACCATCCAGAACATCATCCTGCAGGAGATGGAGACCTTGGACGGCATCATGATTGCCACCACCAACCTCACCGAGAACCTCGACAGCGCCTTCGAGCGTCGTTTCCTCTACAAGATCAGGTTCGACAAGCCCGATGCCACGGTGCGCGGCAAAATCTGGCAACAGATGATTCCCGAACTGAACGACAGCGACGCTGCCACCTTGGCCGAGCACTTCGACTTCAGCGGCGGCCAAATCGAGAACGTGGCTCGCAAGCACGCCATCAACAGCATCCTTTATGGCACCGCTGACGAGATGCTTCCTGTGCTTGAAAGCTATTGCCGCTGCGAACAGTTGAATAATGGCATAGCGCGAAAGAGGATTGGGTTTTAAACTGTCTCAAGTGGGGTGGCGCTGAAGTCGCTCCACTTTTTATGTAACTTTTTTTGAATTTTCGCCAAAAAGTTTCTATATTATGTCGTAACCATAAAATACGAAACGACAATGAGAACGTATTTGCAACAATTCTTTCCTTGTCTGGAAAACAGACATGTCTATCACTATCGTATTGTCTATCCGATGATTGCCACCCATTCGCCCCTCCTGCTTGCCATACCCAGTGCAAGGATTTACGACCTCGATGCCCGCCCATCTACTGAGAGGGAATGGTATGAGTTGGATAACAAGAAGGCTTACTATCGGCTTTTTAAGCAGTTTGAGGATCGTTTTTGAAATTATTGTCAACAATTTCTATCTTTGCAAGGCCAAAAGAATGAATAAATAGGTTAAGTAAATAGTGTATATAGTTAATAATCATTGTAGTATATGGAAATGGATAGTCAAAACGACCTAAAAGTGGTTAGTTACAACGACGACAAGGAAGCCTTGTTGAAATTTATGCAAGACTCAGATTGTCTCAACGATTTATCAAAATGGACGAAAGAGTTTAATATGTTTGACGTGCTTAAGATTTCTCGGACAGAAATACGTCATAGTAATATACTTGGGTGGTTGCTTGATCCGAATGAAAATCACGGTCTGGGTGATTCTTTTCTTTACGGAATCGTTTCAAAACTGTCACATGACATGGACAACCATTCCGCTCTTCAATTTTTGAGTTCTGACTTATACTCATTTAATGTTTACCGAGAATGGAACCATATAGATATACTTCTCGTTTCTCATCAAGATAAACTTGTCATAGCCATAGAGAACAAAGTCGGCTCTCATGAACACAATTCGAATGGAAACGAAAAATCCCAATTAATTACCTACAAAGAGAAAATACAATCACAATTCAGCGATTATAATAGGATTTTTGTCTATTTGACGCCAGAAGGAGAAATACCCAGCGATGATGAATGGATGGTTTTGGAGTATGCTGATGTGATAGCCATTTTGGAAAAGGTTTATAAACCAAAAGAAAGCTTATTGGGATTTGAAGTGTCATTGCTAATCAGAAATTATATCAATAATGTAAAAAAGAATGTCATCATGGATCAGGAATTAATCAACCTTTGTAATACAATCTACAACAAACATCGTAGAGCGTTAGACCTTATTTTTGAAAATCGAGATGATACGGTTTCTCAAACATCGAACAACTGTAGGAATGTTTTAGCATCAATACCCAAGATTAGTATTGACACATCATCAAAAAGTAAATCCTATCTAAAATTCAGGACGGAAGGATTGAAGCGCCATTTTGAGGGCATTGATCCTAATTATTATTACTACCAGTTTGAAATAAAGCAAGACCATATTTCCATTATGTTGGAATACCATAAGGAAAAGGAGGAGGAATTGAGTAATGAAGTCCATGACGCGATGATGAAAGTCAGAGGATTGTTTCCTAAACATAGGAACTTCCCTAAGGAAAACAATTGGGTTTGGCATAGAGTATGGACAGAGAAGACAGATGATTTGAATGACGAAAAATGGGTGAGAGAAAAGATTAAAAAACTAATGAATTTGGACGGGAGCGGTGAATGAAGCCGCTCCACTTTATTGCTTGAAATTTTTGAATTTTCCGCAAAAAGTTTCTATATTAACTGGTAATCATTATTTTTGAATTATGGAAAACAACGACAACATCAAAAGATTCAAGTGGAGCTAAGTTTATTTACTTCAGCAGAAAGGTACGAAGTTTTTTTACCCTGTGAAAAGAACTGAAAAGAACATCACCTTCGAATATCGCCTTACTGACGGAGGAGAACTTCAAACATTGAACGCCTTCGTTTTCGTTCCAGAAGGATGTGACTATGAGGCGGCGGGACCTATCGAATGGAATGGAGGAGAAGTGTTTCTCGAAGCCAACCGCTGCATCGATAGAGGCGGTAAGGGACGAAGAAACGAAAACAGCGACCATGAGGTGCTGATTGGGAACAAATGGGTAAAAGTTGAAAACATGCGAGAAGCCTTGAACGCGATGGACGAGAAGTTTTTGAAATGTATTGAAAAATAAAGGAGGAGAAATCATGACTGGTGCTTTGGACTTTAATACGCTGATTGTTTTGGCTTTAATTGTGTGTTTCATAATCTGTGGCGTGAAAGCCACATTGTGGATGGACGATAATTTCTTTGATCCAGAAATGACTGGAACCACCGACCACTGGCACGATTACTGGTATGGTTTATATATCTCCCTTTGATTGTTATGGCGGTAAAAAGAGGGTTGAAATATCGTGTTTCCACCAAAAGAAGAAAAAAAAGCCGTTTTTGAATTTCCCACCAAAAGTTCCTATATTTGCAAGGTCTAATATTAAATGTTAATGGTTATGAATTCTTTGTATGACGTATTGTCAAATCAAAAAGGCAAGGAAAGAGTGTTGTCGGCAGAGGAGTTGTTGACAATGTTCAATAGGAACATCTTGAATAACGCTGAGCTACTTGGATACATTGGCAGAACTAATTTTTTTGGCATAATTGGAAAAGCAAGAAATGAAGGAGTGCACAGCCGTTTTGTTTCAGAACTTCTTTCCGGAGATTTCTTTAAGGGGGATTCACGAGAGTCGTCTTTAATGCATTTCATGGATTTGCTTCTCTATAGGTCTGCCAAAGAGGAAAAAGGTGCTGAAGTCAATGAGCATTTGAAAAAGGGGATACTTACTCGGTCTGTCTTGTTTGAATGTGAGAAATCAGTTTGTGAATTATCCGTTAAGGACTATCAAAAAAGATACGGAGGAGGTAATAAGGGCGTTGTGAAGAAAGACGACCGAATTGATATATATCTGAGGTATAAACTAAACCATTCTGTTGCAGGGAGAAACTCTCTTGAGGTGTTCATTGAAAATAAGGTAAATAGTTTGGAGTTTGATTCTCAGACGCTTCGCTATTATAAAGCATGTTGTAATGGTGGATTTAAACGTCCCTTCCAACTGTTTGTTTTTCTGACACCGCAACCCATTCGCGACATGGATAGATATTTGGAACTGGATTCGAAGATGTGCCCCGAATGTCCTCATTATATCCATATCTGTTATCAAGATATCCTTGACTATATCATAGAACCACTGATGTCTGACGAAAGCTTAGACGCCGATAAAAAGGCTATGTTGAAGGAATATGTCAGTTGTCTTGAACTTCCCGCCATGCCCGATGCCGATACCAAATTGCCTAACACTCTTTCCATTATGGCAATAAGCACCAAAGAAAAAGACTTGGTGTTTTCTTTTATGGAAGATGCCATCAACCGTAGACTCATAAACAAAGCAATTGAGGCAAAACTAGGCGAACCTCTATATTCGGTAGCAACGAAGGGACATTTGTTCAATGCTACTGAAGCGATGGAACAGGCACTTGTGGTCTTGGCCGATAGGATCAAACCCTTGGCGTTGTTGAAAAAAGTAGCAAGTTGTGGCATAGTTGGTCCACAAAAAGGTGCAAATCCCTATTTGGTTTATTCCCCGAATGGATGGCGGGATTCAGAAAATAGGTTTTGTAGATACCTGCCTTTCGACAATCTTTATATGTATTCAGGAAAGGTATATGGTACGGTTGGTTTAGCACTGTCTGCTGCAATTAAGGATTTCAAGGAAAAAGGCCATAAGACCAAAGAAGATCTTGCCAAGGCTTTTAGTGGCATTTATTCTCTTAAAGGATGTGGAACTCCTTTGGTCTCGGTAAAAAAAGAGAAAGGCAACGTGAAGACAGAAATGGACGGAGTGTTCATAAGAGAAGACGTTTCAGCAGAACGTTTGCCAGACATCAATGCGATTCTTGGCGAGCAGTTTATGGTCAAACCTATTGACAATGAATCGTATGAAGCTTTGATGCGTTGTAATGTGCAGATTTATCATGACGAACCTGTTGTCGAAAACGGTTTGCCAAATGAGATAGAAGGTTTGACACAAGATGTCAATGGTCGTTGCAGCTACAAACAAGTTGGCGAAACTCCTTTCTTTTTCCGAAAAGACATCCTTGACGACAGGATTCTTAAAATCAATAAAATAGAATTGTTTGAGGAGTGTAACTTGATTGAAAAGTGCAAAGATACCTCTCTATTGCTTGAGTTCTTCGACAGGAGAAAGAACCTGATTCTCTCCGTCTATAAAATATTACTTGAAGCAGAGACTGATAGAGAGGTTTGTAAAGAAAAACTGGCGGTATATCGCAAGCTGCTTAAACTCTAAAACTTTTCGACAAAAAGCATCATCGGATGAATAGACTAAATGGAAAGCGGCACATGAAGCCGCTCCACTTTTTTTTCGCTTGTTTTTTGAATTTCCAGACAAAAGTATCTATATTTGCAATCCAACAACATAGAGGCAGGCAAGGATTTGCCTCGGGGTTGCGCCTTATCAAACAAATTAAATGCTCTATTGTTATTCGATTGTTATTCGATATTAAATCGAATAACAGACGAATAACAGACCTGAAAGAATAGTGTAAAAGAGGGTGCGACTACGAGATTACTCAGAGGCTGCCAACTAACTAAAACGAAACCGATATGGGAAAAAGACAAGTCAAAGGTTTATCGCTGATTGGGAGAATGCCACAATCGGGAGTGACCATCTATGAGAAACAGGGGAAAACAGTAGTACGGACTGCGCACAACAGTTCAAAGCCGCGTCGGTGCACTTTAAAACAATTCGTACAACGACAGCGGATGAGGCATTCCATCGCACTATGGCATGGATTGTCGCTTTGTGATCCGATGTTCACCGAACACCAGTCGGCCTACAACGGCTTTGTGGCGCTTGCCAATACGCTGCCAGCGTTTTTGTCGAAAAAAGCTTTATGGATAGTTATGCTTCGTTTCTGATGCCCGATATCCCGGTGAGCGAAGGCAAGCTGCTTACCATAAGGCAGCATCTTGGCGAGGTGGACGGTGTCGCGGCGCTCATCGCCAACTTGGATAAAAAAGACATCCGCCAAGGTATGGAGTTGCGGCTTTACACGGCAGAGCAACGAGTGGAGCATGGCGTGCCGAGAGTGTTTTTCAAAGTCAAAAAAGTGAAGAAAAACGAGTTGGTTGAGACGGCGGAAGGTGTCGCGTTGGTGGGTGAAGAGTTCGCCGACCACAACAAAGGCTGGGCACTGGTTTTGGTTGACGGTGAGCGATGCTCGACGCAAGGCATCGTAACGCAATGCACGCTTTACGAGCAATACACCTCCCAGGAAGCCCTGCTTGCCGCAGCCAAATCGCACAGCAGCAGGAAAATGAAAATTGAATTGCCGTCTGGGATTTTTTGAATTTCCCCGAAAAAGTTTTTATATTTGTAGCGTCAAAAATAGCAGCAAACCTATGCGTACTGACAAAGAAAACGACATCATCTATTTCGACAACGACGAGGAGTTTTACGACTTTTGCGTGAGTCCTGATCTGGTTGTCAAGACAAGTGCCAAGGGCACCTTGTATTACGACATGGACTTCACCGAGTGGTACAAGACCCATGTGGACGAAGCCACCAAGATGGTCATTTTGGACGACAAGTCCACCATCCTCCGCCGTGGTGGCGTGGTCTCCTATCGAACCTGCTCCAAGAAAATCAATGCTTACCGCGTCAATCCGATTGAGCCTGAGAATCCAGAGTTGCTGATGGAGGTAGGGAAAGAATGGTAAAAATAAACAAAAAGTATTTAGAAGCTGTTTAAAAATGGATAAAAAAGAATTGTATGGATGATTAAAAAAGTTATATAAATAATTGATAATCAGTAGGTTAATTGGATATTTATTCGTATCTTTGTGGTTTCCAATCATTTAGACATGAATAAAGGATACCCAACTAACCTTACCGATAATCAATGGCAAATATTGCAAAAAATTCTGGAACCGACACCAAGAAAGAGAAAATATTCGCTCAGGTACATCATGGACTGCATACTCTACATCAACAAGACGGGCTGCCAATGGCGGATGGTTCCTAAGGACTTCCCGCCCTACAACCTTGTGTTCTACTACTTTACGAAGTGGAAGCGCGAGGGTGTCTTCGAGGACATCATGGACACGCTGCGAGAGAAGCTTCGCGTCGCGCTCGGCAGGGAGGAAAGCCCGAGCCTCGGCATCATCGACTCAAGGACTGCCAAGACCACCCAGCATGTTGACGATGAGCGCGGCATTGACGGCAACAAGAAGATAAAAGGGAGGAAAGACCAGGTCGTGGTTGACACGCAGGGACTCCCGATGGCTGTTTACGTCCACGAAGCGAACATACATGACAGCAAGGGTGCAGAATCGGCATTAGAGAAACTTGCCTACAAGTTCCCGAGGCTGAAGAAGATACTTGCCGACGGCGG
>JAFSJF010000148.1 GCA_017439405.1 Bacteroidales bacterium | reverse complement strand
GGCGTTGGTCCAGTCGCTTTGGCTGTCGCCGCAGTCGGCCTGCACCTTCACTTCGTAGGTAGTGGCGAGTTCAAGGCCGGTAAGGGTGTAAGGATTCTCGGTGATGGCGGTCACGGTGCCGTTCACGTCGATGTTCCACGCCGTGGCTTCGCTCGTCCAGCTGATGGTGGCTTCGGTGCCGCCGGTGTAGTTGATGGCCACATTGGTAGGTATCAGGCAGGAAGGAGCCTCAAGCACACGCAGGGTGTAGTCTTGGAAGCAAGCCCAGCTGCCAGTGTAGCAAGCACTGGGGGCAGTAGTAGTGGATCCACTGATATAACTGTCAAAGCCACTGTCAGCACCACCGATACGCATCATATAATCGCCAGGAGTTTGTGTGGCAGGAATGGTGATGGCAGCGTTCAGTGTGGTGGGATTAGCGCTTCCACTGGTACCTGTATAAACGATTTCGCTGTCTTCGAAGCTCAGGCTGTTGTCAAGGTCAACCCAGATGATGGTACCGTAATCGTAGCCCGTAGCGTAGGTGATGGCAATGGTGGATTCAACACCAGCTTGCACAGCACCGATTTGGCTTGAATAGTCAGCGTAAGTGGCTTTAGGCGTGTCGTTGTTGACAATGTTGTCGCCCATGCCGAAGGTCACGTTGGAGATGCCGTTGCCGTCCACATTGCTGGGAGTAGGCACGCAGTAGCCGATATGCGCACTGACGGGACCAACCCATTCGCTGTAGCCGTCGCTACCGCAGTTGGCGCGTACCCAGAAGTAATGGTCGCCGAGGGCGAGGTCGTTCATCGTGTAGGTCTCTTCAGTAGCCGTGCCAGCGATGTTTTCGTCGGGGTTGGCAGTATTATCAGTGGAATAAGCCACTTCGTATTCGCCAACTTCGCTCTCCCAAGTGATGGTAGCAGTAAATGCATTGGTAGTTGCCTCAAGATTGGTGGGCTTGGGGCAGGCAGGAGCCTCGGCGATGCTGATGTCGTCGATATACACGCCGTTGGTGGTGCGGTCAGCGTCGGCGGCGTCGATCATGATGGCCAAGTAGCTGTCGGTGCAGGTGGCCGGGACGATGAACTCGTAGGCGTCTGTCGGGTAGCTTGTGGTCAGCGTTTGTTCGGCGATCATCGTGAAGGTGCTGGCGTCCGTCGGGTCGCTCATCGTGCCGATCTTGAAGGTGCTGGTGGCGTTGGTGCCACGGGCTTGCAGCGTCACCTGCTTTCCGGCCAGGCCGCTCATTTCGGGCAGGATGGCATATTGCGGCTGCGGGTCGTAGCTGCTATAGCTTGAATAGGAGGAATAGAATTTCAAGCAGTTGGGTGTTGTGTTGGCATAATTAGTATAGCTATAATAATAAATGGACGGTAATTGCATATAGCTGCTGTAAGTTGTTGTGTTGATGGCACTCCAGCAGTTAGGCAGCACACGAGCCGATGGAGCGGTGTTGGCCGAAGCCACGGTGTAGTCGTCAAAGTTTTCGCTATAACCCAGGGCGGGGATGATGTCGCACTCGGTGGCGAAGGAGACGGGTTCGCACCACGAACCGTAGTCAGAGCCGCCGCAGTAGGCACGCACCTTCACTTGGTAGTTGGTGCTGGGATTGAGGCCAGTGATTGTATAGGTGTTCGTGTTAGCGATAGTGGGGAAAATGTCCCATTCATCTGCACCTTCCTTGATGGCCACTTGCCATTGTCCGGGTTCGCCGGCGGTCCAGGCGATGGCCGCCGTTGTGGTGGTGATGTTGTTCACGGCAAGGCCTTCCACGTCATAGCCGCAAGCCACGCGCGTGATGCTCACGTTGTCGACAGCCGCCGGAGGAGTGGTGCCGCCGCCTCCATCATTGCGCCAAGCCATCACCAAGTAATAGTTGCCAGCGGGTACGTTGACGGCCACGCTTTGGCTTTGCCATGCGGTGGCCTGGTTCAGCTTGCTGCCGCCGTCCAAGGCGATCCAGCCGGTGGGCAGTGCCGTGGTGCCGAAGCCGGAAGGAGTGCTTGTGCCGGCGGTGAGGGTCACCGAGGCAGGCACGAGGGCCACTCTCAGGTAGTCGTAGTTGCTTTCGCCATTGGCGTTCCAGTCGTAGGCAAATTCATACTTGCCTTCGGCAAAGTTGAGGAGCTTGGTGGCATACACCATGGCGGCGCTGTTGTTGGAGTAGGCGTTGGTGGTGCCGCCGTCGTTGGAGACGTAGAGGGCGTATGTGCCGCCGTTGTTGGTGGCGGTGCCCCAGGCCCAGGCGTTGGTGAGGGTGCCGTTCACAAGTTCCCAGCCGCAGGCGTCGCCTTCAAAGTCGTCGCTCCAGCTGTCGCCGACGGCAGTGGCCTCGGCGGTGGTGCTGAAGTTCACCGTGTTGCTCCATGCGCTGTATTCGCCCGTGCCCACGCTGCGCACCTTTACGGTGTAAGCAGTAGTGGCAGTGAGGTTAGTGAACGTGTAAGGATTCTCGGTAACGGTGATGAGGTTATCTTCATCATCGTTGAGGCAGATTTGCCACGAGGTGGCGGTGCCATTTTCGGTCCAGCTCAGGGTGGCTTCGTTGTGCGTGATGTTGCTCACGGTGAGGCCAGTGGGCTTGGGAGTGGCAGAAGGTGTCTCATAGCTAAAGGTGGTCTGAGGCAGGAAGTTACGTTGGCTGCCATAGGTATAGCTTGCGCCAGTGGCCGTAACACCGAGGAAGTACCATCTGTTCCAGCTGGCAGCAGCATGGTTGAGGTCAACCAAGAGGTTGCCACCGTGATAGGTGTAGTCAGCATCAAAGGCCAAGGTCAGCGTTCCAGTGGAGCAGTCGAAATAGCCTTGATATACTTGGGTAAGTGTAGTAGTGTTGTCGAGACCACTGAGGGTGGTTTCCTCGGTCTCGCCTAACGAAACCGTCCAAGTGCCGAGACGTTCAGGTGCTGTGTTACCGCCATTGCTGGCGCTTTGGTCGATGTAGAATACCATTTGGGTGATGTTCTTGCCGTTCATGGCAGTGAGACCGTCAGCGGGGAAGATCATCTGGTTGTGTTGTGCAGCATCGGCGTTATAGCCGTCGAAAGGAACAACGGAGCTGTTTTCCGTTCCTTCGCACACTGTCACTGTTTGTGCTTGTGCTGCCCATGGCGCCAATAGCGCCATTAGCAGCAAGAGAAGTAAGTGTTTACTTTTCATAGTGTTTTGAATTTAAGTTAGACATTTGATTTAATTGTTTAATTGTTGGTTCGTTTAATTGTTTGATTGTTTTGGATTTCAGATTTCAGATTTCAGGTTTCAGATTTAAGCTTTTAAGATTCTTTTTCGTGCATGTTTTGTGCGTGGCAAGCATCCACGATGATTATGGTGTCGCCATCGATGATGTAGGCGAAATACCACTTGTCGGTGTTTGCCATATGGTAACCTTTCCATCGACTCAATGTGGGTTTACGTCTCAAAAGAGTACGTTCTATCTGGTAGATGGAATTAAAGGCATCATCGGCATTTTTGTGCATCAACTCCTCGGAGTAGGTATGCTTGTACTTCTTGGAGACGTTACGATAGAATGTGGTTATCTTTTGGGTGCAACGCTTCTTTATGATATATGATGGAGCATTCATGGTTTGGCATATTCTTCTCGTATCGCCGCGTGAACCATTGCACGGGCTTCTTCAATACCCATTGTCTCCTCAACGTCGGCCATCATATCCTGTTCCTTGTTGGCGTAAAACTCTTCTATGGTCATGCCGCGTGTCATTTCCTCCAACATCAGGTCCACTTGGTGCTGAAGCCAATGACTGATGCTCTCGCGGCTTGAGAGAAGAGGTTTGATTTGTTGCATTCTTGCTTCATCTATGTTGATGCTTACCGTACACATTTGTTTTTGCCCTTTCTATTTGTTCACCCCTTTCAACATGCCCACGGCACCATGAGTGCCAGCAGCAGCGTCAAAAGTAAGTGTTTACTTTTCATATTGTTGAGATTTTAAGTTAGTAATTTGGTGAATTGTTGCTGGTTTGTTTTAGTTTGTTTTAGTTTGTTTTTGTTATTAGGTTGGATTTCAGATTTCAGATTTCAGATTTCAAGGATTCTATTGTTTGTTGGGCTTGTTTGTTGGGTTCGCGGCGGGTGTCCCAGAAATCCACAATCTCTATTACATCCCCATTAATCCAATAGACAATCTTGTTCAATCGGTTCACAACGATACTTCTGTATTGAACTGGCGCATCTGCAAGAAACGGTTCTACAGGTCCCAAACATGGATTTCCCGCAAGAAGTCTTTCCGTACGATAGGCTTCTTTGAGGAATTTCGTACAGCTTTTCGAACCATATTCGGTTTGTATATAACTGACGACTTGACGGAGCCTTTTTGCCGCTTCGGGATACCAAACTACTCTCATATTGCTTCTGCGTATTGAAATTTGGCTTCTTCCAATTGTCTATCTATTTCTTCCATATCGCCGGGGCCAAGCCCGAATTCCTCAAACAGGTCACGGAAAAGATCCTCGCTTGTCACATAGTTTCCGTGTGCAATCTCTTTCCGCCCCTTTTCGGCTCTTTCCAAAAGCTCCTCAACTGTGTAGGGCGTCAAGACCTTGCCTTCTTCCTCATCGGCATGTTTTATCAGATGCTCGGCCAGCCAGCGTTGGTTGTTCGGCGTAAGGGTACCGTATAGGTATTCCAGCAGGCTTGTCAGTGTTGTTTCACTCATCGTTTTGTCCCTTTCCATAGTCCCCATCCACTCCGTTCAAGCCGCCCACGGCGCGAAGGCCGCGAGGAGCAACACGAGGAGTGGGTGTTTACTTTTCATAGTGTTGAGATTTTAGGTTAGTAATTTAGTGAATTGTTGTTGGTTTGTTTTAGTTTGTTTGTTATTAGGTTGGATTTCAGATTTCAGATTTCAGATTTCAGATTTCAGGTTTCAGATTTCAGATTTCAGATTTCAGATTTCAGGTTTCAGATTTCAGATTTCAGATTTCAGATTTCAGATTTCAGGATTATAGCTTTTCGATTTCTTCTTTTGTCAATTCAGTGGCTTCCATAATGTCCTCAATGGGATAGCCTTTGGCTTTGAAGCTTCGGGCAACCTTCAAAGCCTTGCTGTATTCGCCTTCGGCCTCTAAATCGATATTAGATGTTAGGATTTCATAGAACTCCTTGATAAGTTCTTCAGGAACACAAGTGTAAAAGTTTATTCTAAGAGGGGACATATTACTCTCAATCAACATTTTTTTTGCGATGGCAATTCTGGCTTTCCATCCCCCAATCTCCTCCTTACCAAGTCCAGATGCCTCCAAACTTTTGATGTACCCTTCAAGAAATCCATTCGCCTTTGCCGTTCTGATTATGTTAATTTCATCGGATTCGGCATAATAGGCGCGAGCCTCTGCATATGTCCTTGGCGGGAATGGAATTTCTTCCTTGCTCAGAATCTTGTTTTCCTCGTTCATAGCTTCCGTATTTCTTCGATGGATAATCCAGTAACTTGGGTAATGAAATCGATGCTTGCTCCTAATTCCTTCATTTTACGCGCGTTTTCGAGCTTTTCTTCGGCCCTGCCTTTGGCTTCGCCTTCGGCCCTGCCTTTGGCTTCGCCTTCGGCTCGGGCTTTCTTTTCCGCTTGTTCGACGGCGAAGTCGGCGACGTTGGCGTTGTCGCGGAACACCTTCACGCTTTCCTCGTAGGCTATTTGCTCCTCAGGCGTGAAACGCGCAATCTCGGCGGCCTCGAAAAGCATGGTGAACACCTTCTCCTGCAAGGCCGCAGGGCGGTCGAGCAGGCGGTAGAGGTTCTTCAGCACGAACATCCACTTCTCGAAAAGCCCGTCCAACTCGTCCTCCGTCTTGTTGAACTTCGGCATCTCCAGGTAGATGAACGTCAGCTTGTCGTAGAACACCTGCATGAACTCCTTGTCCATCAGCACCACCTCGTGGCGGTAGCTGTCGTCGGGGAACTTGTTCTCGGGAAGGTTGAAGTTCAGCAGGCTCACGGTGTAAACGTCCTGCAGGTGGTAGTCCCACGCGCCTTTTGGGGCCTGCTCGCGGATGACCGATGCGGCATAATAGACGGTGCGGTCCTTGAAGTAGTGCTGCTGCCCCTTCTGCATCTCCACGATGAAGTGGCTGCCGTCGTCGGCCTGGCAATACACGTCGAAGATGGAGCTGCGGTTGCCGGCATACTCGCCTAAATGCTCGGTGTTGAGGTAGTGGATGTCGATGATGGGCTTCTCTTTGCCTTCAAGCAGGGCGTTGAGGAAGCCGATGAGCAAAGGCTTGTTCATCGCTGTCCCGAACAGCTTCTTGAAGCCGAAGTCGGTGTAAGGGTTGATGTAGCGCTCGCGGCGGTCGTCTATCATGGCGTGTTCACTTTCGGGCATAGCAAGCCCTATTTGGGTGCAAATATAGGGCTTTTATAAATACAAACGTGAAAAAACGGAAAAAAACAAAAAAAACCGCCGAGGCGGGAACTTTTTTTCAAATATGTTTCATCCACTCCTTTCAAGCCGCCCACGGCACGAGATTTCCTTAAGGTTTCTGCCATGTCGCTACCTTCGTGAACCCATTGATGCAATCAAGCAGGCAAAGCAACTTTTAGTCCTCGCCCTTCTCCAGTTGGTTCACGTATGCCTTTGAGGCGTTGAACAACACCCTGGGGTCTTGAACTCCTCGCTCTCCACACCATCTGCATCTCGACGATGAACAGACGGCCTTTCTTGTCCTTGCAGCACGCGCCGACAATGGAGAACCTGCCGTCAGGTGTCTAAGGCAGCATCTCTGGTGAGAGGTATTCGATGCCCTCCACCTGCTCGTCGTCCTTCAGGGGCAACAGCGCATTGAGGAAGCTGATGAGCAAATCGGGGTGGGTGAAGACCTTCTTGAAGGTGGTATCGTAGCGTGGGGTCGTAGTATCTCATGGCTGGTTGGTTTTGGCGCGAAGATAGACAAATTTCATTAAAAAACGTTTTTTCGGAAAAAACGAAAACCATTCCCTCAAAATCGCCAACTTCGCGAACTTGAAGCGCACAAAAAAGGCGCACCACGCTGGCGCATCTTTTTTTGACTTAGGACTTGGGACTTGGGCTGTCTTCCGTCTCCCGTCCTTTCAGTCCTCCTTCTTCCGCCTCGCCATGGCGTAGGCCGCGCCAAAGCCGACGAGCAGCAAGGCGCCACCGCCCACGGGAGCGGGGGGGTCGACGGGATCTGGCCCGGGATCAACGTCGGCGTCGCCGTTGAAGATACCGCCGTGTTCGGGCAAGAAGAATGAGGCCCAAGAGGGCGAATTCCTGTCGTAACCAGATTGCCCGATTTCTCCCCGATTGAAGAGGCCACCGCCTGCTTGCTGCGCGAAGGCCGTCATGCGCAGTCCGAGGACGAGTGCTATTGTCATTATTTGCTTTTTCATTGTATATCGTTGTTTAGTTGTTGACTGTTTTGTTGTTTTGTTTTGCGGTAAGCTGTAAGCAGTAAGCTGTAAGCGGTAAGCGGTAAGCAGTGGGCAGTTTGGTGTCAACCGAGCTAATGGCTAATGGCTTATAGCTAATGGCTTATCGCTTATAGCTCCATCTTATTCCACCACAATCTTCTGCACCTTCACGTCGTGGCCGTTGCTGAGGCGCACCACATACACGCCAGCGCTCAGGCCGAGGCTCTTGCCGTAGCTGTCGCGGATGGTTTCAGTGCTCAGGATGCGGCCGGCCACGTCCATCACTTGCAGGGTGGCCTCGCCGCTGTTGTTGACCATGAGTTGGCCGTTGCTGACGAAGGCGAAGTTGTCGGCGATGTCGTTGGTGGCTTCTTCGGCAAACACGAGCTTGAAGCGCGTGGCGTAGGGGCAGTCGTTGGCGTCGAAGCTGTACTTGGGCGTGCGGAGCAGGTCGATGTCGGCGCCGGTGGCGTTGTCAACCAGGTGCAGGTAGTCGCAGTCCATGTTTTCAACCTTGAATGTGAGGGTGTGGATGCCGCCCTCGTTGGTGGTGAAGCACAGGGGCAGGGTGGTGGCACCGGTGCCGCTGACGGCAGCGTACTTCTTGCCGTCCTGCGGGATGTAGATCTTGGCGCCTTCGTTGCTCAGGCTGAACTTGCTCAGGCCTTCGCTCTCGTAGTCTCTCACGTAGGCGCGGTCTTCCAAGATGCCGTCGCTTGAGAGCACTTCGATGGTGACGAAGCCCTTGGCGCTTCTCACGTTGGCATTACCAGTGCTGGGAACGAAGGTGACGCGTCTTTGGTCATTACCACCAGAGGTGGCCTCAACGAACACTGCAGTGGCGGGAGCCACGATTGCTTCGTAGCCTTCAACGGCTACCACATTGCGTCTGTGGTTTGCTTCGTTAATCATATAGAAGCCGTTAATTCTGTTGCCAAAGGTGAGGCTTGCATTGCAGGGCAGGGGATTGCCGACGAGCTGGAGGCCGGGCCAATCGCATGCACCCACATAATAGCATTGGCGCGTTTGGTTGCCGGCGTAGAACGTGCCGTTGAAGCTGAGGGTGGTGTTCTCCTTGTTGGCATACATATAGGCATAATTGTTGGCAACTTCATCCGTAAAGTCTGTAACATCCCAACCACTCTCCGGGTTGATGTACCACTTGTAGTTTTGCCATTCGCCTTGCCACAAGCCGTCATAGTCGTTGTCAAAATCGATTACACCATCTCCATTTTGATCGATATCACCAGAATAATCAGAGCTTTGGCTGAAGAAGTAGAGGTCGTAGTCGCCGTTGAGCATGCCAGCGTTTGCGAAGCCGTTGGCGAGGTTGAAGTTGGTGATGGGCATGGCGAGGAAGTAGTAGTTGCCGAGGCGGCTGTCGCCATAGCCTTTGATGGTCTTCTCGAAGGTGCCGCCGTAATTGGAGCCTTCGGGGGCGAAGAGCTGTCCGCCGTCCTTGATGGTGATGTGGACGTCGCTGTTGAGGCTGGCACCGTCGGCTATGGTGAGCTTCGTGTCCTTTTTGATGGTCACAGTGGCGGCGGTTTGTGCGTCGGTGATTGCACAGTCGGCGTTGATGGTCACGTTGTCGGCGGCGGTGGGTAATCCTGTGGCAGCTGCGCCATTGCAGGTCCAGTTGGCGATGTTGCTCCATTGGTTGCCGTCACTGCCTGTAAAGACAAAGGCGTTTTCGGTGGTGTTGCGTAGGCCGTTGTCGGCCTTGTTGTTGGCGGCGGGGTTGTCCACCGCTTGGGCATGCAGCGCAAGGGAGGCTGCCAATGCCAGTGAAACAAGAGTTAATCTTTTTCCATACTAAAATAAATTTAACATAAAAAAATTAATTAGATTTCTTTTGAGGCGGCAAAGGTACGAATAAATTAAATAGGAGGTCCAAAAATGGGATGAAATTTTGGATTTTTTTCAAAATCAGTGGAATATGTGGAAAATCGTTCCACTCAGGAATTTGGGGATTATCCAAAACTGCTCCGTGGGAGTTTTCTTTGATGCGGTTTTTGGAAATGGCCGTTTTTATTCGAGAAGCCCGTTGTCGTCGAGGATTTGCAGCATCTCGGCTCATATCATCTTGCCGAATCTTCCATTATCAGGGCAATCATTCTCGAATACTCTTGACCTATAGGCAATTCCATTATCAGATGCAAGGCTTTTCTGTTGAATGTGACACTCTCCTTGGTCTTTGGATTGTAGCCTTGGCGTTGCTCATCACGAAAAAACAAGCCCACTCCTCGTTTTTGCCAGGAAGGGAGATTGTTGTAATTGATGCCTCTTTCAAACAGGATTTCATTCTTTTCGCTATTTGAGATTCGTGAAATTCGTTTCTGCGTTTCGCTGGCTGACAGACCTTCTTTTCGGAGCGTCCAATAGCAGTATGAGTTGAGGGAATTACGATGAGCATCTTCCTGACGCCATCTAAAATAGTCGACCACATTTTCAGTTGTAGGTAATGGAACAAGTCTGCAATCAAAAACAGCGAATCTGTTTGTGTGCATTGAAAATGCAACTGACGCTTCAGCCGCAAGAATGGAAATCAGTTTTCGCTCTTTTCTGCCAAAAGTGTCATCCTGCAAGTGGAACAGTAACGAAATCTCATCACTTTGTGTATAACCATATACTATACGGAAACCACAATCCATCAAGTGTTTGGTGGTCGCAATCATGGCATCTCGGAAACCGACATCGAATGGTTTTTCCAAATCCCATTCCTTCTTTGTTAGCCGTGTGAAGCCATGGCCGTCAAGTCGTGCAACGACAAAGATTCCATCAAGCATCGTTCTGTCGAGCGACTGCTCAAAGCGTCTCATTTTTTTGTCAAGGGTATCGAAGTCCATAAGTAAAATCTTATTGTTCCAAGAACTCATACGGCGCCGTCACGGTTGATCAAAAGGTCGATAATGACATTGGTGTCAACAAGATAATGCTTCATACGTCATAGCGTGTTGACAGTTCTTTCTTGTAATCGAAATCCTCTGGGGCTTTTGCTATGCCGCGAAGTCGCTGCGAAAGCGGCTTCGTGCTCTTTGTGGGCATCTGTTGCTTTGCGGCAAATCCGATAATGATGATGTCCATTTGTCGCTGCAACCACTGTTCTAAGGCAGCTTCGTCAGGGAATGCAGGACGTATGGTTTCCATTAGCGTGTCGTTTATGGATATGTTATAGGTGCACATTTGTTTGTGTTTAAGAAACTGAATGCAAAAATACACAATTATTTCAATATCCCCAACCTCGCAAACTTTAGCATCAGCATCTTCACGCCGCCGCTGTCGAAATCGACCGAGGCCTTCTTGTTCGCCCCAGCGCCCTCGATGCTGAGGATGGTGCCCGCGCCGAACTTGGCGTGCATCACGCGCATTCCATCTTGTAGCAAATCAGGGTTGGAAGGCTGGAAGTCTTGCGAGATGGGCGTTGGGCTTGCTGCGGGTCTGCTCGTGGGCGTGTTCTCGATTTTGCGGAAACCGTGTTGCTCGGGCTCGGCGATGGGTTTGCCGAAGGTTCGCCCGACGAAGGGGCTGCGTCCACCTATCTGCGAAGTGCCTCTGAACGAGGCCTTTTGTGTCTGTTCGATGAGGATGGGGTCGATCTCGTCGACGAAGCGCGAGCGCTCGCTGAGGGTGAGGTTGCCGTAGCGGTAGCGTTGCTCGGCGTAGCTCAAAGTCAATTTGGTCATGGCGCGGGTGACGGCCACGTAGAACAAACGGCGTTCCTCTTCCAGCTCCTCGCGGGTGCTGAGGCTGAGGATGCCGGGGAAGAGATTTTCTTCCATGCCGACGACGTAGACGTAGGGGAACTCCAAGCCCTTGGCCGAGTGGATGGTCATCAGGCTGACGAAGTCGTCGTTGCCGTCGTCTTTCTTCATCTCGGCGTCGGTGAGCAGGGCCACGTCTTCCATGAACTGCACCAAGTCGACGCGGGCGGTTTCGCCGGTGGTTTCGTCCACCTGTCGGTCACTGAACTCCATAATGGCGTTGAGCAGTTCCTCCACATTCTCGACCCTCGAAACGCCCTCGGGCGAGTCGTCTTCCTTCAAGACCTTGATGAGACCGATGGCGTTGGTGATGTGTTTGGCCAACTCAAAGGCGTTCATCTTGGCTTGCAGGCTTTGGAAGCTCTTGATCATTACCATGAAGTCGCGGAACTTGTTGACCGTGCCCATGTTGAAGTCTTGTGGGAAGATGTTGCTTTCCAAACATTTCCAAATGCTGCTTCGGTTTTCGTTGGCCGTGACCATCATGCGCTCGATGCTGGTCTTGCCGATGCCACGGGCGGGGTAGTTGATGATGCGCAGCAATGCCTGCTCGTCCTCGGGGTTGATGACGACGCGGAAATAGGCCAGCAGGTCCTTGATTTCCTTGCGGTCGTAGAACGAGAGGCCGCCATATATTTTATAAGGTATGTTCTGTTTGCGCAAAGCCTCTTCCATCGAGCGGCTTTGGGCGTTGGTGCGGTAGAGGATGGCGAAGTCCTTGTTGGCGAGGTGGCGGCTCATCTTGTAGCCGAAGATGCTGTTGGCCACGAGGGTGCCTTCCTCGGTGTCGCTGTTGGCGTGGATGAGGCCGATGCGTTCGCCCACTTCCTTGTCGCTCCAAACCTTTTTCTTGATTTGGTCCTTGTTGTGCGCGATGACGCTGTTCGACGCGTTGACGATGTTTTGGGTGGAACGGTAGTTTTGCTCCAACCTAATCAGCTTATAGTCAGGGTAATCGTTGCGGAAATTGAGAATGTTTTGGATGTTGGCCCCACGGAAGGCGTAGATGCTTTGTGCATCGTCGCCCACCACGCAGATGTTCTCGAAGAGGGCCGCAATGCGCTTCACGATGAGGTATTGGGCATAGTTGGTGTCCTGGTACTCGTCGACGAGGATAAACTTGAAGTGGTTCTGGTATTTGTAGAGCACGTCGGGGTTGTCGCGCAGGAGGATATTCGTAAAATACAGAATATCATCGAAGTCCATGGCGTTGGCGCGGTGCAGGCGGTCGTTGTAGAGCTTGAAAAGCTGTGCCATCAGCGGTTTGTTCGACTTGCGGTCGGTTTCCTGGATTTCCGGGTCGTTGGCGTAGTCGTCGGGCGAATAGAGGCTTGATTTCGCCGAACTGATGCGCGAGAGCACCTGCTTGGGCGGATACATTTTTGTGTCTAAGCTCAAGTCCTTCAGTATCTGCGTGATAAGAGCTTTCGAGTCGTCGGTGTCGTAAATCGAGAAGTTGCTCGTGAACCCGATTTTCTCCGCCTCGATGCGCAGGATGCGTGCGAAGATGGAGTGGAAGGTGCCCATCCACACGTTGCGTGCTTCGTTAGCGTTGACGAGTTGCATGATGCGTTCCTTCATCTCACGGGCGGCCTTGTTGGTGAAGGTAAGGGCCATGATGCTGAAGGGGTCGATGCCTTCTTGGATCATGTAGGCGACGCGGTAGGTGAGGGCGCGGGTCTTGCCCGAGCCGGCGCCCGCGATGACCATCACGGGGCCTTCTATGGTGGTAACGGCCTCACGCTGAGGCTCGTTCAAGTCTTTGAGTAGGTCAATCATCGTTGAAACTTTTGGCGGCAAACTTACATAAAAATCCCGAATTATAAGCCAGATGGATAAAAATCGTGGAAAAGTCAAGGCCACAGCGTAACTTTGCAGCCGAACGGGTCGGGCTTCACAGCCACCCAAGTAACTAGTTTAATGTATAACCGAGGTCT
>JAFSJF010000147.1 GCA_017439405.1 Bacteroidales bacterium | reverse complement strand
GTGTTGGCCGTGGCCGCCAGCGTGCAGGTCGAGAAGTGGTCGTAAGTGCCTGCGCCGGTGACCGTGCCGCCCGCTTCGGGGTTGGCCGCGGCCGTGACGTCGTAGCTGTTCAACTCGAAGTTCGCCACGTAGTCTGCGGAGCCGCTGACCTCGAAGCTGTAGGTGGGATCGGTAGTGACAATTTCGCCGTCTTTCGTCCAGTTCACGAAGTGGTAGCTCGTGTTGGCCGTGGCCGTCAGCGTGCAGGTCGAGAAGTGGTCGTAAGTGCCTGCGCCGGTGACCGTGCCGCCCGATTCGGGGTTGGCCGTGGCGGTGATTTCATAGCTGTTCAACTCGAAGTTCGCGACGTAGTTTACTACCTCTGTTACCATGAACTTGTAGGTGGGCGAGTTCGAGATGACTTCGTTGCCCACCGTCCAGTTGACGAAAGAGTATCCGGCATTGGGTATCGCTCTCAGGGTGACCAAAGTGCCTTCATCGTATGTTCCTGCTCCCATTACCGTTCCTCCAACTTCAGGATTGGCCGTCACCACTATAGCGTAGGAAACAACATCTTGCCGCAAATTGGCAACATAGATAGCATCCTCCGTTACCTCGAAGCTGAAAGCGAGGTCTGTTGAAACGATTTCTCCATCCTTCGTCCAATTCATGAAGGTAAACCCTTCATTAGGGACGACGGATAGGCTGCAAGTCGCTCCCATGACGAATGTCCCGCCGCCCGTCACCAAACCTCCTGCAGTCGGCAAAGCCAAGGCGGTAACGGTGAAGATGGAAGATTCTTCCGAGAAATGCGCGACAAATTCGGCATCTTCAGTCACGACGAACTCATACACTGTGTCATTACCTACCTCAATGCCGTCCTTGGTCCAATTGACGAAGTGGTAGCCTTCGTTGGCTGACGCCGTCAAGGTACAGGTTGCACCATGGTTATAACCGCCATATCCACTGACCGTTCCACCTTCGCCTGGGTCGGACAAAACGACGATTTCATAGCTTATGGGTTCAAAATTGGCCGTAAATTGCCTGTCGCTCTCCACTATAAAACTGATGCCCGATTCCACTGAATACACAGTGTCGGCCTCAGTCCAGTTGAGGAAAGTGTAGCCTATATTCGGCGTGGCTTCAAGAGTCGCCTCCTCACCCACCTCATAGATACCGGCACCGGTGATGGTACCGCTATTGAGCGGATTGACAGCAACCATTATGTTGCCATACAGCTCGTTGGCATAGACCAAGGTGTAAGTGGTCGCTTGGGAAACCGACAATGTGTCGACAATGTGGAGCTTGTTCTCGTAAACGGGAGCATCGTCGTCAAACATGGTCACGTAAGTAAGCCACACATTGCTGAGTGGAATCTCCTGCCCGTCTTCCCTTGTGCAGGTGATGAGTTCATACCTCCCTTGGCCAGGATCGTCGAGACAAGCGTAGTTCCATCCTGTGCCGTTCGGGTTGAGGGTCAAAAGCACGTTGCAGTTGCTACTCGACAACTCCCCTTGCGTTGTAGCTGAGACGGCCCTCTTGACCTCTGCCGTTCCGCCGTGCGAGAAATAAACCTTGTCGGGCCTATGGTCGAAGTCGGGAGTGTCGTTGACGAGGAAGTCGTTGATACCGTCGTTCAACGAACCGTAAGCCGTGATGGCCCTAATCAGGTCGTGGGAGTTAAGCTCGGTGACCAAACTCAGGTTCGGGTTGCCATAACTGTTGTTGTGAATCACACGCGGTGTGGAATGGATGACACGTGCCATCAGCGTGCTTGTGAAATACCATTCGGCAATGCCGGCACTGTGGCTCTCAATGGTGCCAAACGGGATGTCAGTCAAGCCCAAGGGACGCTGCACTCCGTTCATCGCCGCACCCACCAACTCGAACTGGATCAGAAGTCCGTTCTGGTTGTCGACGATTTGGGGCTGAGAACTTTCAAGATACACATTGTTGGCGTTGCCCGCACCCACATTGCTAATCATCATGGCCAGCTCAGCGGGTTCGGTGGCTTCAACGGTATCCGTCAGCGGGTCGTCGCTGATGATGTGACGCGAGATGAAATAGTCCACATGGAGGTTCGGGCCAGGGTTCACCTTGAGTTGCACGGGGAACAGATCGTAAGTCATCTCCACGCCCGAGAACGGGTCGAGGAAGGAGAACGAGCCTCCGAAAGAATAAATCTTGGTCGTATCGGGAGCGGCCTCAATGGTAGGAATCATCATAAACTGGGCGACGCCTTCCGTTTGGGCTTCTAAAACGCCCGTACCGTCAACGCCAGTGATGTCGCTCAGCGAATTGACGTTTATTTGGAACAAGTCGGTGCGGTCCACACCATCGCTGTCCTTGATGACGATGTTCACGTTGATGTCCTGCATCGGGTCTGTAGAGTGGCCGTTGAAAATCTTCAGCGTACCCTCGAAGGCCTCGCGGGTCATGGTCATCGTCTGCTTGAAGCTGACGCTAATCTTGGCGCAGACGTCGTTGGTGTGCTCAGTGAGGGCATCTTGCAGAACATCATACGCGTAACCAAACATTTCTCCAACATGGTTAAAACCATAGCTTTCCGCTACTTCCATAGCTTCCAGCATAGGCTGAACAATCGCTTCATCCAATTGGATGAAGTTATCATCATATCCTTCTGGCAAATCAGCCATGGTAAAAATGTTGGCGTTCCAGTATTGAATGCTACGGTTCCAACGGTCTGTAAAGCGTTGAACGATGGAGTCATTCACAGCGGTCAACCCACAAGATTCTACAATTTGTTGAATCGCCTGATTCGGTACCATATAGTTCACGGTATCAACAAGGGTGATGAATTGGTCAAGGAAATCCTCAACATTGGGCTCCTCGAGCCACTCCACCTCCTGGAACAGGTTGGTCATTTCGTTAGAGAGGGATTGGTAATAGTTTGCAAAATACACCATCTGCTCCATAGCCATACCCAACAAGGGGGTATCCCGATAAGGATTTGTATAGGTTATGCACGCCTCAAGATGATCCACAAAATCCATTGCACCAAGTGCAATACCAGCCACCATTCCGACAGGACCGGCAAATGCAGAAGCATGACCTCCCAAAAGTCTGCCATACCGAGCCGTCTTGTCTTTGTTGGTTGTGAGTAAGGAATTCGGGTTCGAGGCATAAGTTTGGCCGAATTCGGACACCGTCTCTATGTTCTCTCCTGCATAAAGGACATCGTCGACCAAGGTGCCAAGCCCTACTATGTCACCCAAGTGACCAATGGCTGATGGGATTGTCTTCCAGCACGGTTCGCAGTCATCCGGGGAAATCTCCACCGGCGGATCGATTGTGTTAATAATACCTACGACAGTGTTATTGACATTCGTAATCCAAGTGGGCATGGGTAAATTCCCTTGACCCGAGAAAGGATTATTAATAAACCATGCCGGGAAACCGCCAAGGGCATTAACGTTAACGCCACCGCCATTGTCGGACGATACGGGTCCAAAAAAGTTACACTCCAAGGTCGTAGGAATCCTGACATATCTGACGTACTCATCCCATTTTCTCTCACTGTTGCACATCCAATAATGGTGTTCTGTATACTCTCCTGTACAATGCTCGTCAAAAAAGTCTGAAATAAGGCCTCGTTCTCTTCTCGTCCTCGTGAGCAAACAAGGAATGACAACCGATGTTTTTGCATGAAGTGTATCAATATGATCGAACAAGGAATAGAAGTCGTATTCATAGATTCCTACAGGCATTGTCAACTGCACATCCAAAGCATCAACCAAACCATGATTGGTGATTGTAATGCTGTAATGTAGCGTGTCTCCATAAGCAATGGAATCCATCCTACTTGGGGCTTCAATGACTACCACCGGCACCGGCACATTCGTCTTGATGTCGGCCACCAGCTCAAACTCATACTCGTCTACCACCTCAGTAGGCACCACCACCCAAGAATAGGAGATGGCCTGATACTGCAAGTAGATGTTCTGATGGTTGGTCTTGCCGCCCTCGATGTAGATAATGCCCGCCTCATAGCCCTTGTGCTGCGTGGCGTGGATGGTCAGGTAGTAATAGCCCTCCGGCACATTCTCCACGATGAACTTGCCGTTTTCGTCGGTCACGCCTTGGGCAATGGTCTCCAACGAATAGTAGCCTTTCAGATAGACGTCGGCACCGGCCAAATGCGGCCCGTTGCCGTCATTGGTGTTGTAGGTGTAGTCGTCGGTCACATCGACAACCAACATTCCCGTCGAGTCGGAAGTGGCCTCAATGACATACGGGATGGAGATGCCGTTGCCGTTGGCGCAGTTCACGGCGATGGAACCGGTGTATTGCACCAAACTCACATTCTCATCGGGAGCCAATTGGATGGTGAAGGCGCACGAGTCGCCCACGGGAAGCGATTCCATGACGTTGCCGCCCATGACCGACATCCATTCCACGTTGGGCAGGCCGATGGTGATAGGGCCTGTCTCGCCGTTGCCACGGTTGCTAAGCTGGAAGGTCAGCATCTTTTGGCCATAGCGCTTCATCGAAGTGGCGATGGAAGGCGGATACACATCCAAGGCACCACGGGTTTGGCGGCAATAGTAATAGCAAGTCAAGTTCATGCTGATGCCATTGTCAGCGGAAATGACGAAATTCGCTTCCTCATAATTGGAGCCTGTGGAAACTTGAGTGCCTGTAACCACATAATTCAGGGTTCCCGTCTCAAGCGGTCCAAGATACGTGACTCCAGAGAAGCTCACCGTGCAACCGTTGGGCAGCGACACCGTGTTGACACCGATATTACTAATAGGTATGCGGCTGCGGTTCCTGATTTCTATCGACCCGCTCAAGCTTTCGTTCTGGTAGGGTTCCCAAATGACGAAATCGCTCGAAACGCGGCTCATGCCAGGAATATCGAAAGCGTCGTGTGTCGCGCTTGAATATTCATTGCTGGCACACGAACCCACTTGATAATAGCCCGACTCGGAATAGCGAGGTTCGTAGGTCACGCTGTAGTTTCCGTTGTCGTCCGAAACCGCCGGCATGTTGAACCGGGTGCCCATCACCATGAGGTAGACATTGACATTCATGTTCGGGACGGGGTTACCCAACACATCCTCGACATGGCCATTAATGGTGATGACATCGTTAGCCGAATACACCTCGCCTTCCACCTCCGTAGTGAAAATATAGCGGTTGGCCATGGCACCCGTGAAATACACCGTGTCAGCAAAGGTTCCCGAAGCGATTCTGAGAGCCGCATTGTAGTATAGTTGTGTAGGTACCGGCACAAAGGTGACGTGCAACAATCCGCCAGAGGTGTAATTCCAGTTGTTCGGAGTGATTTGGAAGAACTCGGCATCCTGACCCCAAGGACCTTCAAGGAAGGCATAGCTGATGTTTTCAGAGAGCGCAGTTCCCGAAACGGCAATAGTCTTGGTGTTGGTCTGCCCCACCTCCACTTCGCCGAAGTCAAACAAGCCTCTAGGCACCACGGTCATCGAGGGAGTCAGCTCGCAGGTGAAAGTCCTGATTTCGCTTTCGCTCTCTTGGCAGTCGTTCTTGGCCACCACGCACCAATGGTAGGTGGTTCCGTGAACGAGGTTGTTGACATAATAGGTGTGGTTAGTGAGGTCAGCCGCCACGGGCGTATTAGGCCTACCCACGTTGCCTTGCCAGAAATAGAAGTCGTATCTTGTGGCGTTGGGGATGGCGTCCCAATAGAAGTCCATGTCGGTGTATCGGTCGATGTAGTTGTTGGCCGGACTCATGTAGGTGAAATCGTTGAGCGGGCCGTCGGGGAGAATGTTCAAGTGGAGCGTCAGGATGCTGTCGCAGCCATGAACAGTTTGGTATTCCAGGATATAGTCGCCGCTCTCCGTATAGAGCTCGCCTTCCCAGAAGTAACTCTCGCACGTGGTCTCACTCACCTCGATATGGAAACTCGGATAGATAATCAAGTGCAAAGCCACAATGCTGTCCAAACCGACGCTGCTGGTCAACGTGTCGAAATAGTAGTTGCTTGAGTAATAGGTGTGTCCGTGCCATGTGAACGACTCGCAAGCGTATGCCGTAGTGTCGGTAAACTCCATGTCGAATTCCGCCACCAAGTTCCTCGGTGCCCACACGTTAAAGGTGTAGTTGGCATTGGTGGAGACACTCGCTCCGTTCTCAGTCCAGCGGACAAAGTCGAAGCCGAGGTTGGGAATGGCCGACACCGTAACTTGCGCGCCCTGCTGGTAATCGCCGCCACCCATCACCGTTCCAGCCGCATCGATATTGGCCTCCACGCTGACATGGTACATGATGACTTCAAAATTCGCCACCAAGGTACGGTCATCCTCCGCCATGAAGCTCAATGTCGCTTCCGTAGAGACGACGGTGTCGTTATCGGTCCAATTCACAAAGGCGTAGCCATCGGCTGGCGTGGCAGTAAGCTCCACCATGTTGCCATAGTCGTATGCACCCGTTCCATTAACGGTGCCGCTGCCTTCGGGATAGACGAGAGCCGCGATGTTCACCGTCCTGAAGAAATGGGCCACAAGGTTGCGGCTTTCTTGGACCGTGAAGCTGAACGTGGCCTCAGTGGAAACCTCTACGCCGTCTTCCGTCCAGTTGAGGAACTCATAGAACGCGGTAGGGGTCGCCGTCAAAATGACAGGGTCGCCATAGTTGAACGTACCCGTTCCCATGACAGTGCCGCCTTGGGCAGGTTCGACGGTGACGATGATGTCAATCTCCATGATGGAGAAATGGGCCACTAAGTTGCGGTCGTCGTAGGCAGTAAAGGCATACGATGACTCAAAGGAAACCACCGTGTCGTTTTCGGTCCAGTTGTCGAACTGGAAGCCTTCCAAGGGATTGGCCGTCAGCACGACGGAACTCCCGTAAGGATAAGTGCCGGCGCCTTCCACGCTGCCGTTGCCCACTGGCTCGGCAACCGCCACAATCGACAATTGCCTGACGGAGAAGTTGGCCACCAAGTTCCTGTCGGTTTGAGCCATGAAGCTGATGCTCTGGTTCGTCGAAATCACGGCACCATCTTCCGTCCAATTGTCGAACACAAAGCCCGTGGCCGGAATGGCGGTCAGCAGGATATTGTCGCCATAAAGGTAGGTTCCCGCCCCATTGACGCTACCGCTCTCCTCGGGGTCGATGACGACAGCGATGGAAATCTCTTGAAGCGTGAAATGAGCCACAAGCTCAACATCATCCTCTACCACGAAAGTATAATTGGCCTCTTCTGAAACCACTGTCCCGTCTTCCGTCCAATTCACGAAGTCATAACCCGTGGCTGGAGTGGCAATCAAGGTACAAGTCTCTCCTGATGGATAGGCTCCATAGCCAGTCACCGTACCGCCTTCGGCCGGTTCTCCCCATGCAGCGACTTCATAGTAGTTCACAGGCAACTGCACCGTCATAATGGCCACGGAAGAATATTGCACACCGCAGGAACCGCTCACTACGCAACGGTAGCGATAGCCGTTCATGCCGATAGTCACATTATTGACACTCAACGTATTGGTGTTCGGATTGGCATAATGCTCTCCTGCAGCTACATTGCTCCACGAAGCGCCGCCGTCCTGACTCACTTGCCACTGGAAGCCGCTGGTAGGCCCTGTCGTTGCGATGGAGAAAGTCGTGCTTTCCTCCATGACCACAGTTTGGTTTGACGGCTGCGAGGTAATCGTGAAGCTCAAGTCGCCCACCGAGACCGTTCCGTTGTTATAGCTGGCGGAAAGTACCACACCTTGAGGGTTGGCATACTCGCAATAACTGGTGTTCCAGTTCATCGGACTAACACCTGACAAGGCAGTAAAGTTGATGGTAATCAGGTTGCCATTGCCAAGGTCGGCACCAGCGATGGAAGCCCAAGTGATAAACACCATGCCGTTGACAGCATTCACCTGAAGCTGCCCACCACCCAATGCTGGATTGACACCCGTGTATCCAGCATAAGTCAGCACATTGGTGTTGTAGGTAAAAGCAAGACTGATGGCACCCACATTGTTGCAGTTGGTCACCGAAATCGGAATGCCGAATTCGGTCTGGGAGCAAGTGTTGAGACTGCCTACCGTGGTAACGATGGTTGGGACAAAGCTCTCGACATGCAAAGTGGCATAGTTGGAAGTCACGGAAGGCTCGCAAGTGCCGTTTACTACACAACGATAGCGTAGGCCATCCATCGCCATTTCCACATTGTAAAGGTTCAGCACCCTTGACGTGACGTTGCCATAGTGCCCACCGTTGGTGAGGTTTTCCCACGAAATGCCTTCGTCCTGGCTCATCTGCCAATAATAGCTCAAACCCTGACCCGAAGCGTTGATGGAAAAATTGGTATTATAGCCTTCCGTCACCGTTTGGTTCGAAGGCTGCGAGGTAATAGTAGGCGGATAATAGATGGTCAGGTTGCTACCCGCAAACACCATCGGCAAGGGGGTACCCGACAAGGTGCTGTATTCGCAATGCGACACATCCCAGGTCAGGGACGAATTGCCCGATGCCGACCTAAACACGAACGAAATCAGCGAGTCATCACCCAAATTCAAGGATTGGTTGGACGAGGCCCAAGTGAAATACACCCTGCCGCCAAGGCCATTCACGCGCATGACGCCGTTCGACAGCGCAGCATTCGCGCTTTCGTAGCCGATGTAGGTGACCAAATCCGAGTTGTAATTCAACACAAGGGAGATCGAGCCTACGTTGTTGCAGTTGGTCACGTTAACGGGAATGGAGAAAGCCATGTCGGGACACGACGAGGCTCCTCCCGTTGAGGTCACAATGGTCGGGATGAACACCTCCACGTGCAGCGTGGCGGCTTCGGAAGCCACGGGCGAGGGGCAGGTGCCGCTCACCACACAGCGGTACTGGTGGCCTTCCATCTCCAACTCCACATTGTTGACATACAGCCTCCAGCCGTTCACGTTGCTGTAGTGGCCACCGTTGGTGAGGTTCTCCCATTCCGGCGACGACTGTGGCTTCACCTGCCACTGGTAGCTGATTCCCGTGCCCGAAGCGCCCACGTCGAAAGTGGTGTTTTCGCCTTCCGTCATCCAACGGTCAGAAGGATGCGAAGTGATGTTAGGCACTGTATAAACAGTCACTGATCCGTTGCTGTAGTTAGACTGTACGACGCTACCCGTGGCGTCGCTGTACTCGCAAAGACTTGTGTTCCAGTTCAGTCCGGTGGAGCCTTCAAGACCCGTAAAGCGAAGTTCAAGCAGGGTGGCGTTACCCAAGTCGACCGCCGTCATGCCAGCCCAACTGAAGAAGACCGTCCCGTTGGCCTGGTTAACCAACATGGACGAAACGGTTGCATCCAGGTTCTGGTAGCCTTGATAGCTGACTTTCGTAGCGTCGAAGTTCAAGGCCAAGCTGATGGCGGCCACGCCGTTGCAGTTGCTCACCGTAACGGGCACCACCACCACGTCGCCAGGGCAGATTGAGCCGCTGCCGGCTGCCGTGATGATGGGGTCAGCAGCCGCCCGCATCCAGGGGACAAGGCAGCATAGCAAGATGAGGATTCTTATCTTTCTAGTCATGGTTTCTTATTTTTCAATGATGATAACTGTTGACTTCACCCAGCTGCTCTCACCCTCGAAGGTGACACGGCAGCGATACATGCCAGCAGCCATGCGCGACGTGGCCATCTGTAACTCGTGACGACCTTCCTCCTGACGGATATTGGCGACATCCATCACCTTCACGCCCATCATGTTGTAAACCGACACCGTCACGCGACCCGCCTCGGACAGTTCGTAGCTCAGGCGGCAAACGTCGTTGGCAGGGTTGGGATAGACGCTCAGGCTCACGCCATCGTTGGTGGCAAGATTGCCAAAGCCCAAGGTCTCGGTGACGATTTCGGGCATGGCAATCACCACGTCCTCAATCACCTGCGCACTTCCATCGGCCAATTCCGAATAGGGAGAAAGGGTGAAGAAAACCGGTTCGTCCAGCAGGCTCAAGTCATTGGCGCGTACCTTGATGGTGACGAGACCATCATTCTCGTTGAGGTTCAATGGATTAAGGTCGTACCATGCCGTCCTCAACTCGCCATCGATGGCCGTGAAGAGCAAACTTTCGCCAGAGGAGGTCAACACGACATTCTCAATTTCAAGATACTCAGCGGGATAGTCAATGCGCAGCGTGAGCGCACCCATCTCCACTGCCGTCTTGAGAATTATCGGTATTTCAAGCTCCTGATACGACTCGGCCACCATCGAGCCTTCTTGCACCAAGGTCATGGTCTGCTCGCGACTTTGCGGGGTGTAGGAGCCGTTCACATCGCCGAAGCAGAGGAAACTCAGGTCGTAGAGGCAGGTGTCGCCGCTGAAGCTGATGCCAGCGGGGGTGTAGTAGTAGAAGTCGCCAGCGGGGAAGGTGCCGTCAACAGCACGGCGCATGATGAGCATGGCATCAGTGCCGTTGACGGATCCGCTTTGGTTGACGTCGGCAACGGCCAGGCGGGCATCTGTCAGCGTGTCAAGATGCACGAAATGGCGCATGGCCAAGAGCGCGTCTGTGGCATTCACACCAGCAAGGACGTCCACGCCAAAGTCGTCGTCCAAGATGTTATAGACGCTAACGGCGTAGTTGCTGAAATCGAACGAGCCGTTGCCATCAGTGGTGGCGGTGGCCATGATGCTGTCGTTCTCGCTGACGATGTTCATCTCGCGGTTGCCCATCGGCTTGGTGTCGTTGTAGGCAAAGGTGCCTTGCAGGTGGTCAAGGTTCTCCACGGGGAACCAGCTCACCGGCTCAAAGGTGATGCGACCCTTGCTGGAATTGTCCTTCTTGTCGTAAATCAGGTTGTCGTCGATGGCCTTGCTACCGATTTCGCCCCAGAAGTTGTAGGTCATGTCAATGTCCGAACCGCCATCCTGATACACGGCGTAGCCACCGTTGTTGTAAATGCTGTTGGCATTCTCGGGAGAACCACCCAAGGTGAAAGGCGTGGTCTGGACAATGTAAATGCCGTGTGAAGCATTGTTTTTGAATACAGAGTTTTTAATGGTTCTATTATACTCATTTCCTATCCTAACACCATAACCATTGGATTTTTGGAAAATGCTATTCTCAATTTCTGGCAATGTGGTTCCTTGAATATATAGATTGTACTCATTGCCTTTTTCGAAAACCGTATGTTTTAATAATGAGTAAGCTCCAGCAAAGTCGTCGCTCTCCCCGTTGAACACCAAACCGTTCCAACCACCAACCTCGCCGTTCATCGACGTGAATGTAACAGGCTGCTCCGCCGTGCCCTCGGCATACAACTCACCCCAATATGTACCGCTCCAGTATCCACCAACATCCATCCGCTTGCCTTCCGCAAACTTCAAGATGGCTCCCGGCATTATTGTCAGACGATTGTGGTTCGGCGTATCATACCGATAACGCCCCACCCGAAGGTCGTTAAGAATGAAATAAGCTTGGGCATTCCAGACCCTATCTTCCGAAACATGACCACCATTTACTGTAACGCCATCATACAAATTGCCCGAGAATGTCAAGTTCTCCAACACGCCCACATAATGGCCATTGTTGTAATACAAAGAATGGCTTTGATTATCCTCAAAATGGCAGTTGCGTATAGTGTCACGGCTGTTTTCCATGTAAACACATTGACTGACAGACTGACGGAAAATGCAATCTTCTATCAATCCAGGCTGGTTTGTGCTGCCCAAATGCAAGTTGCGCTCGTTGCCTTTCTCAATGACGCAATGCTTCAAGGATGACGAAGCTCCAGCAAAGTCGTCGCTCTCGCCGTTGAACACCAAACCATTCCAACCACCAACCTCACCATTTAACGATGTGAAAGTAATGGGCTGCTCTGCTATGCCTTCGGCATAAAGCTCACCCCAATATGTACCGCTCCAGTATCCACCAACATCCATCCGCTTGCCTTCCGCAAACTTCAAGATGGCTCCTGGCATTATTGTCAGACGATTGTGGTTCGGCGTATCATACCGATAACGCCCCACCCGAAGGTCGTTAAGAATGGCATAAGTGTTTCCATCCCATGTACGTGTTTCATTAATATGTCCCCCCGGCACCGCAATATTGCAGAAATTATTCTGGAAACTGATATTGTCGTCGTTCACCATGTCCTTGTTGCACGTCCAGTAGCGTATGCCAAAATTGGAATCCTTCATCGTGCAGTCGGAATAGGTCACGGTACATTCGTTGTTGTGGTAAACACAGCACTCACTCATGTTTTCAAACACCACGGAAACCAAGGTGGGTGCCGAGGAGTTCACCCAAAGTCCTTTGGTGGCGTTCTTAATGGTGCTGCCCTCAATGCTGATGCTCGCGTTGTTGAGATACACGTCCTCGTTTTGCGCGTCTTGGAAGGTGCACCACATCACACTGGGCTGGTTGGTGCTTTCGCAAACGAGATTGGCTGTGGCCTTTTCCACCACGCAGTGGCGCAACGAGGAGGTGGAGCTGTAGTCGCTGCCGTCGCGGAAGCGGAGACCCGTCCAGCCGCCCACCTCGTCGTTCAGCGAAGTGAAGGTAATGGGGGCGCTTGTGGTGCCCACGGCATAGAGCATACCACCTTGGTTGCTGTTGCGGCCCACATAAAGGCTGTAGCCTGTCTGCACCTTGAGGGTGACACCGGGCCGCAGGGTAAGCTTAGGTGTGCCGCCATAGATTTCCACGTTGCCCAACAGGGCGTAGCCGTTGGCATAGTTGTTCCAAGTTTGGTCAGAACTGATCTGCCCGCCTGCCACGGCAATGTCGGCTGTATTGTCGGCGAAAGCCACCTCATTGCTGTCGAAGGTGAACGATCTGTTGGGAGTGCAGGAATACATGCCGTATTTGTTGCCCGAGCTAGTCACGCCGTAGAAGGTGGCATCGAAATTGGCAGTCTGGTAGCGGATGCCATCGTATGTGTTGCCCGTAATGGCGGTGTTATTGAATGTCGGAGCCGAGTTGTCGAGCCACACGCCGCCATAGTTGTCGCTCAAGGTACAGGCCGTGCAAGTGGGCGAGGAACTAAGCAGGTAGAGGCCTCTGCCCGTGTTTTGCGTGAAGTTGCTATTCGAGATGGTGGGGCTTGAGTTCTGGAACTTGGCGCCTTGGCCCACAGCCATCTGGAAGGTGCAGTGGTTGATGGTGGGCTGATTGGTGTAGTAGAGGTAGAGGTTGGCGTCGTTGTCGCCGCTGCCCGCCTTCTCGATGGTGGTGTATTCCATCAACGAACTGACGCCGTTGTCGCTGGCATCTTGGAAATACACGCCATTCCAGCTTCCGTTGCCGCTTTCGTAGGCCGTCAGCAGGATGGTATTGGCCTGCGTGCCGTTGAAGTTCACGCTGGCCTGCCCAATGTTCAGACCCGTGTTGGGCATGAACATGATGGTCACGCCCGGCTCGATGTTGTGGGTGCCAGAGGTGAAGCTGATATCGCTTGTCACAAGGTAGGGGCTGTTGGCTGCTGTGAGGTCGCCAATCCAGTTGAGGTTGCCTTCCAATTGGGTATAGCCAGCCACGGTGAGGGTGACGTCGTCAATAGCGAAGTCATTCGTGCCCGTGGCCGAGATGCGAAACATATATTGGATATAGCTCTTGCTTTGGTTGACAACAGCGGGAAGGTTGCTGCCCGCCGAGGTCCAGTTGCCGTAATTCATGCCTTCGTCCGCCGTGCGGTAAAGGATTTCGTAAGCCTGCGCGGAGGGATTGGTAAGGGTGTAGCTCAAGTCCTGCAATGTCTTGGGCGTACCTATATAATAAGGTATACCGATGAAGGCCGACTTCATGACGGGTTCGTCGGAAGTGGTGACGGCCATGTAGCTCACCAAACTGTTGACCACGCCCGATGTGGCTGCGCCGCCAGCGAAGAAGAACTTGTTGCCGAAAGCGAAGGCTGCGCCTTGTGCGTAGCGCTCAGACAGCATGACATCGGAGAGCGTCCACGAGAAGTCGGTATCGTCCAAGGTAGTGTAGTAGAACTTGTTGCTCGGTATGTTGCCGTCGTGTCCGCCAAGGATGGCGAGCACGCCGTTGGCGCAAAGCATGGAGTGGTTGTAGGTGGCTTCGGTCAGTGCCTGCTTTGACTGCCAGCTGCCGAGGGTGCCGTCGAGGTTCACTTCAGCACTATAGACAGTGGCTTGTGCCGTTTGCGAGGCATCGTAGCCACCCGTCACGATGAGTTTCGAGTCATATACGGCTAAGGCATGTCCGTTGCGCGCGGCAGGCAGGCTGCCAACGGCAACGATGGTGTCAATGAGTCCCAAGGTGTTAAGGCTGGCACGATAGACGGTGTTGGTGGCAATGTTGAGCGTGTCGTCTGTGGCGCCACCTATTATATATATGTCGTCGAGGGCGATTGCGGCACGCAGTCCCCAACGGGGTTCGGGCAACATCTGCTCCGACTCTTGCCAGGTGCCTATCGAGCCGTCGTCGTTGAACTTGGCGACATGGATTTTGTCTACGATGCCGCTGGCGTTATGGCCGCCCATCACGATGAGGTGGGTTTGGGTGGCCACCACCGCCATGTCGCTCAAGCTAACGGGCAAAGCATTCAGTTCTGTCCAGCCCGAGATGCCATCGTCTTGCTGCGTGGCGCGATACACTTTGCTCACGTTGCCGGAGCCGTTGTGGCCACCCACGAGGTAAACATAGTTGCGCCAAGTCACCATCTGGTGTCCTTTCAGGCTTTGAGGTAGGTTGGCGGTCGCATTCCAGTCGGCCACGGAAGTCATCTGTTGCTCAAGATGGACGGAACCTTCAGCGACGACGACATTCAGGCCAGAGCCTTTCACGAAGTCGTTGTCGCTTGTCTGGGTGAAGTAAGTATAAGGCTCCACAACCATTTTTGTTATCCTGACGTTATCGATGGCACCCGGAGGGTTGCTTCCTCCACTGCCATCGTTGCGCCAAGCGAAGGCCAGCTTGTAGTCGCCGGCTTCTGTAATGTCTAAATCGACAGACCTACTCGTCCAGTTGGATGAGCCGTTCAGGTTGGCGTTGTTGTCAAGTGAGATCCAGTCGCTAGGCAGTCCGTTGCCAGGCGTGGGGGCAGTGGTGCTTGGCAGCAGGCCCACCCGGATGTAGTCATAACCACCTTCACCAGCACATTTCCAATTGTAGGAAAAGCGGTAAGCCCCCGATTCGAAGGAAAAGTCCTTGGTGAAGTACACCCAAGTGGCTGCGCCACTCGTGTTGTAAGAATTGTTGACACCGCCGTTATTGGAGATGTAAACGGAATGTGAGCCGCCATTGTTGGTGGCTTCACCCCAATACCAGGCATTGACTGAACCTCCGTTCAAGAAGGTCCATGTGCAAGTGTCGCCTTCAAAACCATCGTTGAAGGGATGGTTGGCATCCACGTTCACGGCCGTCTGGCCGATGGAAACCGATGGCGCTAAGAAAGCCATCAGCGTGATGAAAAGTAGTGATTTCCTTAACATAGTAATTTGATTTTGATTATTAATTATTTACATGATTATCAATAATTTGTAAAAAAAAAGACGGAAATGTGGCATACCGCCCCATTCTCATGGCCCGCCTCATGGTCGTAGAGCCTGAAGGTAATGACATTGCCCTCCACATCCGCTGAGATGGTTTGCAGAACCATGTAGGTTCCGGCCATGTCCTCAAGGGAGGCCGAGCCACGACATTCGGCACCGCAAAACGCGCCCACCTCAATGGCAGGTGATGCGAGATAGGTGCCGTCCAATTCAATCTGCCCTATCACATTCATGTGGTTCGTAAAACCTGGGACACGACTCCAGTACGGCGTGTACTGGGCGTTTGCCCTTGCCAATCCCATCGCGCAAAGCAGCGAGCAAGCAGAAGGCCTCTCCCAAACGGCGGAGACGCCCCTCGTTTTCTTGTTGAGTAAAATCTCTTCATTGTGATAGCTTTTTTATGATTAATGAATTTGTCTGTTTAATGTCTTCGGGAAGCGGGAATCGAGACCAGCTGCCGCACCCCAAATCCGACGCCGCAAAAATATAAACATTTTTTCGATTGGCAATGGCCATGATTGACCATTATTTTCCAATCTTTCACTTTTTTGGCACTTTTTGGGCATTTTCGGCCCTTCAAGCCACTCCCGACCTCCCAAACGCTGTCTTTCGGCATTCTGGCTTCCCGTTTGGGAATGGGGTCGGGGTTGGGTCGTGAAATAGCGCCATGAACACGTTGACCGTCCGTAAGACCACAAGCCGCCAAACCGTCGTCAGGATTGGCATCGCCTTCTCGCAAGAGACCAAGACCGTCAGCGATTGGGGGCAACCCAAAACATCGAATTACGCTTGCGTAAGGAGTTTTTTCCTAATTTTGCAGCAACAAACAAAGCTCCAATGAACTGGACCGACCTCCTCTCCAACAAACGCTATGCGCAGCCGCACAAGAGTGCCGACATCCGCAGCTCGTTCCAACGCGACTACGACCGCATCATCTTCAGCAGCCCGTTCCGCCGACTGCAAAACAAGACCCAAGTGTTTCCGCTTCCAGGCGCACAGACGGTTCACAACCGCCTGACACACAGCCTCGAAGTGGCCAGCGTGGGACGCTCTATCGCCTGCCGCACGGTGGAGAAACTGTCCAAGAAAGACGACTATCTGAAAGAACGCCAAAGCGACATCGAGACCATCGTGGCCTCGGCCTGCCTCGCCCACGACCTCGGCAACCCGCCCTTCGGCCATTCGGGCGAAGACACCATCAGCAGCTTTTTCAACGATTGGAAAGGCATGGAATTGAAAGACAAAGTGTTGCCCGAACAATGGAGCGACCTCATCGCCTTTGAGGGCAACGCCAACGCCTTCCGCCAACTGACGCACCAGTTCACAGGCCGACGGGCGGGCGGATTCTCGCTCACCGCCGCTACTTTGGCCACCTTGCTGAAATACCCCTACCCTTCCTTCGACAAAGGCGACCGCAAGAAATACAACGTGTTCTACTCTGAAATCGAGGCGTTTAAGGAAGTCGTCGAGGAGTGCGGCATCCCGCGCATCGACGACGAGCACTTGGTTTACGCCCGCCATCCACTTTCCTTCATGATGGAGGCCGCCGACGACATCTGCTACCTCGTCCTCGACATGGAAGACGCCCACAGGCGCGGCATCGTAAGCACCGAGGCAATAGAGAAATGTTTCCTGTCGTTCTTCAACCCGAAAAACACAAAAGACATGAGTTTTTACAAGCACAAGGAAGAGGCTTACCTCGATGTGACCGACATCAACGAGCGCATAGCCTTCCTCCGCGCCACCCTAATCAACAAACTCGTCAATTGCGTGAGCGACATCTTCGTCAAGAACTACGAGCCCATCATGGAAGGCCGATTCGAGAAAAGCCTGATTTCGCATCTGCCTGAATACGAAAAAAACGCCCTCGACCAATGCCGCAAAGCATCGATTGAGCACATCTATCGGCACCCGTCGGTCGTCAAAATCGAGCTGACGGGCTTCAACGTCATTGGGTCGCTTATGGAAGTTTTCATCGGTGCCATACTCTACCCCGACACACCTTATAATAAAAAACTGCTCTCGCTCATTCCCGAACAGTTCAAGGTGGCGACCGACGACACTTACACCCGGGTCCAGTCCGTCATCGACTTCATCTCCAACATGACCGACCTGTATGCCGTGAAACTCTACAAAGACTTAAGCGGAATCGACTGATGAAGAACACTTTAGCCATCGGCTTGCTGATGCTTTTCGCAATGGCTTGCTTCGCCCAAGACACCCTTTCTTTGCGAAGCACCAAGTCCTACCTTTTGGCCGACGGCAACGAAAAAGAAGTCGCTTTCCTGAAGGAAAAATGCCGTCAAGCTGGCTTGGACTTGGGTCTTTCGGTCGTAGCCAACCGCATCCCGACCGACAGCAGACTCGTCGCGCCAAAACCTTCGCAACACCTTCTGAAACAGGGTGTCATGGAACTGCAAAGCAGCTTGGACGAACGGCAAACCGTTTTTGCGGTCTATCGGTCAGAATTGTTGGAAAAACCCTCAAGCATCAACGTTCTGCAAATCGAAGACGAACTGATAGTTTACCGCACCTCCGAAGCTAATGTCAGCTTCCACATCCTGTACCACTGCACCCGTGGCGCATTCGGCACAAAAACCACACCGCACCCCAAGAACGCCCCACTTTACAAGCTTTGGGACACACCCGACCGCACTCTTCTGCCCGACCTTGAACTGCAAGACCAAATGGCGCAAACCGAAGCCAAGAAATTAGCCAACACCGACTATCCCCTATTGATTTTCAATGACTTGAAAAGCTACGGCTACAACGAGCAAGGCGATTCGGCCATCTGCGGATTTCTTGACACAATGCGCAAATACAACCCCAACAAGCTTTTACAAGCCGACCTGCTCGCACCCATGGCGAACCGGAAGTTGAATCGCGTCAACGAAAACCAACTCTGGAACGAGTCGATGAGGACGAAAATCGTGGAAACCTTGAACGAAAGGCAAGCCTATTACATTGAGAATCATATGCCTTGGATGATAGGCAACTTCCAAATCCTATTGGCCGACAAAAACCGCAAGGCCACCACGCTTGAAGAATTGGAATGGTTCCTGAGCAAAGCCGCCGCTTTTGAGGGTGGTTTCGGCCTCATTTTCAGTGCGGAAACCATGCGAAAGCACGGCCTGACCGACACTTTTTTAGATGCCATCGACATTTGGGAAACCTTGCGATTGGAAGATTCGTTTAGTGAAGCTCAAAAAGAGCAATTCAAGGACCCGTATGGGAACTGGCACATCGAAAAGGCCGACTCGACCTATCTGCTTTATACTGAGCACATATCGAGGCGATATTTCTGCAATTTCGAGGATGACACTTGGTCATGGAACAGCCCCCACAAAGGCCATTTTGCCCTACAGATTTGCGTGGGAGGCAAAGGTAACATCAGAGAGCTGGAGTTTCGTACACCCAACGGCATCCTTTACCTGCCTTGCACCCTCAAAGCCGGGCAAAACCTCATCTTCGACTTCGATGGCTCGGCTTATATTACCGACCAGAACTACAACAAGATAGAAGAAATTGTCGCGCAAGGCACATCGTTTTTGGACGAAGGCACATCGGAAGTGTCGTTCCGCTGCGAAGTGAATGACGAAGGCAAGAAACAGCCCGAAGTCACCGTCCGCTACCTCACCCGAAGCGAGCCTGAGGTTATTCACTGTCCTCCGTCTCGCACCCCATAGTCCCCAACTCTAAACACTCAACAAACGGATGTACGGCTGCCACAACGGATGTACGGCTGCCACAATGTGACAGCCCTACAACTGCAAACTGAACAACTAAAAACTCTAAACTCTCAACTAAAAAAATGCCCCTCGAATCCCTCTACCTCCAGTCCGACCTCCTCCGCAAGGAATACGAATACGAGAAGGCCGAATACCTCGAAGCTGTCAAACGCGCCCCGATGAACGGCGAAGTGGCCGAAGGCGACTGCTGGTATCCCATCCGTTTGGGCAACACCTCTTATAATATAGCTAACCAATTGGTCGTGGATGTGTACTACGACGGTCCACAACCCGAAGACACGAGCAGCGACTTCGAGCCGGGCAAAATCGTCAACTTCTTCAGCATCGAGAACGGACAGATGCGCGTGCTCAACTTCAACTGCACCGTGAGCCGTGTCCAAGACTTCCACATGGAGATTGCGGTGAACAACCGTAACGTCTTGATGGCCTTGGAAAACTTGGCCTCGCGGGGCAAGATCGGCGTGCTGTTGGGCATCGACGACTACTCCTATCAGGTGATGCAAAGCAGCCTCAGACAGGTGAGGGAACGCAACGACGAGGATTTTGTCAACCTGCGTAACGTACTCATCGGCGACAAACAACCCACTTTCCGCGACCTGCACACGAACCATATCCCTTGGCTCAACGCGAGCCAAAACGCCGCCGTCAGCAAGGTGCTCAACGCCCGCGAGACGGCCATCGTGCACGGTCCGCCCGGCACAGGCAAGACCACTACCCTCGTGGAGGCCATCAGCGAGACCCTGCGCCGCGAGACGCAAGTATTGGTCTGCGCCCCGAGCAATGCTGCCATCGACTGGATCAGCGAACAGCTTTATCGTCGTGGGATTTCCGTTTTGCGCATCGGCAACCCGTTAAGAATCAACGATGTTATGATGGAATGTTCCTACGAATACCGCTACGGCAACCACCCTGACTATTTGGAACTCTTCAGTGTGCGCTCGTCGCTGCCCGAAATCAAAAGCCGTCCCAAACTCGGCGACAAGGAGCACAACCAAATCCGCAAGTTGCAGCACCGCGAGATGGAACTCGAAGTGAAAATCCGCGAAGAACTTTTCGCCACCTCGGGCGTCATCGCTTGCACCCTCATCGGCAGCGCCCACCGTTTGATGGAACGCCGCCATTTCGGCACCGTCTTCATCGACGAGGCCGCACAAGCCCTCGAAGCCGCCTGCTGGACGGCCATCCTCAAGGCCGACCGCGTCGTCTTCGCCGGCGACCACCAGCAGTTGCCGCCCACCGTGAAATGCAAGGAAGCCGGACACGAGGGTTTGGAGCGCACCTTGATGCAAAAAGTGGTGAAAAGCAAGCCCTCGTGCGTCACGCTACTCGACGTGCAATACCGCATGAACCGCGACATCATGGAGTTTTCGTCGCGACAGTTCTACCACGGCAGGCTGAAAGCCGACCCAAGCGTGGCCGACCGCCTCGTCTCCCCCATCGACAAGCCCTTGATGTGGGTCGACACGTCGCGGTGCGACTTCGGCGAGCAGCAGAGCCGCAGCCTCAGCCGGAGCAACCACGAAGAAGCCAAGCTCCTGATGAAAACCCTGATGAACTACGTGAAACTCATCGGCATGGAACACCTCTTGCGCGAGCAAGTGGACTTCGGCATCATCTCGCCCTACAAGGCACAGGTCAGGCTGTTGCGCAAATACATGCGCAACAACAAGATGCTAAAGCCTTTGCGCCATCAAATCAGCATCAACACGGTGGATGGCTTCCAAGGGCAGGAGCGCGACGTCGTCCTCATCAGCCTCGTGCGCGACAACGCGAGCGGCAACATCGGCTTCCTCAACGACTTGCGCCGCATGAACGTGGCCATCACCCGCGCCAAAATGAAACTCATCGTCTTCGGCAACGCCGAGACGATGAGTAAGACGAAGTTTTACGAAAAGCTGGTCGAGTATTTCCAACAGCGCGGCGACTTCGTCACCGTCGAGCCTGCTGAAAATCCCGAATCGTAGTTATTCCTCTTTGCGTTTCTTGGCGACTATATAGGCACCACCCAAGCCGAGCAGTACCGCGATGCCGGTGCCCAAGGGCGCTTGTTCGCCGTTCTCGCCGTTGGCGTTGTAGTTCCATCCATGCGCATTTGGCATGACGGGGTTGGCATCGCGGTTGGCAAAGTCGGGGGCAGTGGTGCCGCGTTGGAACAGGCCGCCGCCATTCGGTTCGGCGATTGCGGCTGTGGCAAGGCCGAGGAGGATTGCTATTGTCAGTGTTAGTTTTTTCATCGTTGTATGTGTTCTTTGTTTGTTATTCTTGTTTGTTGCTGCCCTACACTGCGCTGTGCTTGTGTAGGGTTAATAATGTATCGTCCCATCGGGACGGGACTCCTGTCGTCGCTTTGCGTCATTGACTACGTCGAATCTTCGATTTGCGAGGAGGAACGACGAAGCAATCCAGACAATCAGCTTGTGTGCTGGAATGCTTCGTGCCTCGCAATGACGCGAAGCGTGTCCGAGGATTATCTGACTACAATTTTCTGCGTCATCACCTTCTCGCCGTTCACCAAGCGCAACACATACACGCCTGCAGTCTCGCTGACGTTGATTGAAGCGTTGCCGTTGATGGTCTGACTGCTCACGATGCGACCCATCACATCGACGACTTGCAGCGTGGCTGTCGAAGGATTGCTCACCGTCCAATTACTGCCATTGAAGTAGGCGAAAGGTTCGCAAGCGTCCCCGCTTGCAGCGTTGGCACCAAACACCAAGCGGAAGCGCGAGGCATAATCCGTCGTCTTGGCATCGAAGGTGTAGCTCGGGGTCTTCAAGAGGTCGATGTCGGCACCGGTCTTGTTGTCGATAAGGTGGAGGTATGCCATGCTGGTTCCGTTAGGGCTGACGCTCAGCGTGTAGCTTCCGTTGCTCACAGCCTCGAAGTTGATGGGCATTTCGCCAGCGGTTTCGCTGCTCACGATGGCGTAGTCCTTGCCGCTTTGCGGAATGTAGATGCGGGCGTTGTCGCGGAACAGCACGAACTTCTCCAATTGGCTGCCTTCGTTGAAACTTACGATGGCGTTGTCCAAGGTTGCTGAGCTTGTCGAAACGCCACGCATGGTGGCTTGCTCCAAGGCGATTTGCAGGCTGCCGTGATTCACAGCATACTCTGGATTCGGGTTGTTGGTCGTGAAAGAGAATGAGTTGCCGCCACTTGGGTCATAAGAGTCGCTTGTTTTCACGAACACGCCCGTGCCCATCGGAATGGCTGTGGAGAAGCTTTCGACAGCGGTAATGGCTGTGCCTTCCGCGTTCATCTTGTAAAAACCAGTGCTCAAAACGGAATAGTTGTCTTCGATGTAAGCTTCACAAGCAAAAGGATTGCCCACAAGATTCCATCCCGTGAACGGATAGTTCTCTGTCTGTTCATAATATCCTGCTTCAGGGTTTTCAGGGTCGTTATAAACCGTTTGCGTATTTTGCTCAAAGGCAGGCTTTATTGCAAAAGGATCCGTGCTCGGGCGCACATCACCGGCAAATTGCAAGGTCACATCGTCGTGGTTGGCATAGAGATAGCCGTTGCCGTCAACCAACTTGAAATCGGCAGTGTTTTGCTTGAAGTTCTGCCATTCCTCACCTTCGGCGGATTGCTCGAAAGCGTACAGGTCGTAGTTGGCTGCGGGAGTGGCAAACAGGTTTTCGACATTGTTGGGCGAGGTGTAATGATAGGTTTCGTAGTTTTCCACGTAGCTGTTTGCGCCGACAATTGGCGAAGCAACGAAATACCATTTGCCTGCGTTGCCGCCGTGACCTGTGATGTCCTTTTCAATCGTGGCAGCGATGTTCTCGTTCAGGTTGTTGATGAGTGAGCCGCCGTCTTCAACCACCAATGCCGAGGCGTCAGTTGCAGTGAACGAGCCGTTTCCGCCGTCGCCAATTTGGAGTTTCTTACCCTCGTCAACCGTGACGACAGCACCATCCATGATAGTGAGCTGGTTGGCGAAAGCGTTGGTGATGTCGACCGTGGCATCGGCCAAGATGACGACGTTAGGTTCCATCGTTTCGGTTGTTGGCACCTCGCCATTCGACCAGTTCGCAGCCGTGCCCCAGTTGCTGTCGGTGGCACCAGTGAAATAGTAGCCGTCCAAACTTTCCTTATTGGTGAACAGACTCCAAACCTCATGTTCGCTGTAAGCTGTCATCGCGGGAGCCAAAACCTTCAGCGTCGCGTTATAGTTGCTGAAAGCGTTTGCAGTGACCGCAGGCGGCGTGGTGTTGTAGGAAGTGATTGTCGCAATGTTACCATTTCCGGCAAAGGCGTATGAACCAATGTTGTCAAGGCCGCTGCCGAGGACGATGGTTTGCAGGTTGCAGCTCATAAAGGCGTCGGATTCGATTTCCGTCACGCTGTTGGGGATGGTGATTTCGGTCAGGCTGCAACCCTTGAAGGCGTTGTATCCGATGAGGGTCAACGCATTGGGAAGAGTGACTGTGGTGAAGCCCGAAAGGTTCTCGAAGGCTCTTGCGGGGATGACTTCCACATTCGTGCCGATGTTGAGCGTCTTGGCATTGCTGCCCACGCCTGTCCAGACCGACGAGCTAACGGTGTTGCAGTTCGTGGCCCTGTAGTTGATGGTTTGCAGGCCGGAGCAGTAGTAGAACGCAGCATAGCCGATGCTTTCTACGCCCGTACCGATGGTAAGATTCGCTATGGACGAGCAGTCGCGGAAAGCGTATTGCCCGATGGTGGTCACCGAGTTCGGGATGTCGACGGCGGTCAAGGCCGTGCAGCCGCTGAAGGCTTTCTCGCCGATGGTGGTGAGGTTGCTGGCATAGCCGGCAGTGGACAAGGTGGTCAAGGCGGTGCAGCCCTTGAAGGCTTGCTCGCCGATGGTTCTCGTACCCGATGGGATGTCGATGGTAGTGAGGCTCGTGCAGTTCTGGAAGCAGCTTTCAGGAATAACCTGTTGGCTATTGCGCAAAGTGACCGTGGCAAGGTTGGCGCAGTCGGCGAAAACTCCCGTGCCAAGGGTTGCCACGTTGTTCAGGTCAACGGATGTCAGGGTCGATTCGGAGAAAGCTCCGTAGCCGATGGAACTCACGTTGCTGCCGATGCTGACCGAAGTCATGCCGCATTGGGCAAAAGCCAACTCGCCGATGGTGGTCACGCTGGTGGGAATGGTGACGCTACCCAAGCCGTCCAAACCATAAAAGGCGTTGTTGGGGATGCTTTGCACGCAGTTCTTGATGTCGAGTGTTTTGGCTCGATTGCCGCAATCCTTCCAAATAGGATAAGGCCCAACGGTCTGGCAGTTGACGGGATAGTAATGGATGGTCTCCAAGCCTGTGCAGGCTTCGAAGGCGTAATTGTAAATTGCCGTGACATTTCTTCCGATGGTGAGTTCCGTGATGCCTGTGCAGCCATGAAAAGCTCCTGTTCCGATAGTCTCCACGGTATGCGGAATGACCACGGAAGTCAAGCCAGTGCAGTTTTCAAAGGCAGACGAGGCAATGGCGGTCACGGTGTATACTTTGCTATTGTAAGTAACTGTGGCTGGAATGTTCATTGCACCAGTAACCGAGGTGTCGTAAAGCCCTGTGACGGTGGCTGTAAGGTTGGTGTCGTCATAGCTGTATTGGATGTTAGCGTTTGGTTCAGCAATGGCTTGCAAATCAAACACATTCCAATATGCTGAATTCTGGTAGGTGTCCAGCAAATCGCCACGCACATAAATGGTCAGGTCGGGATTGACACCGATGAGGAACGGATTGCCGCTCGAAGTTGGGAAACTGGTACAGTAGCAGGTTAGCACTTGCAGGTTGGTGCAGTTGCTGAAAGCACCCGTATGGATTGAGGTGACGCTTTCTGGAATGACCATCGAAGTCAAGCCAGTGCATGAGTTGAAAGCAGCTTCGCGAAGGGCCTGCAAATCACCGTTCAACAGGATGCTTGTCAGCTTTTCGCAATGGTAGAAGGCAAAATGGTCGATGGCGGTCACGCCAGCGGGAATGGTATAGGTGCCGCTCTTCCCTTCGGGACAGACTATGAGCTCGGTGCCAGACTTGTTGAACAACACGCCGTCAATGGCTTTGTAGTTGGCGTTGTTTCCGTCGATGGTAATGGTGGTCAGTGCGGTGGCGCCTTCAAAGGCGTTTTGGGCCACGTTGTAGATGCCGAAAGTCGTCACTGAGGCGGGCAAGGCAATGGAAGTCAGGTTGCTGCCATAGAAGGCTTGGTCGGCAATCTTGGCCACGCCATCGGGTACGCTGTAGGAAGTTCCAGCCTTTCCGCAAGGATAGGCGACAAGCTCGGTGCCCGCCTTGTTGAACAGCACACCATTATCCGACTTGTAGTTGGCATTGGCGGCATCCACTGTTATGGCGGTGAGACTTTGGCAATTTTTGAACGCATCATTCCCAATGTTTACCACACTTGCAGGAATACTTATAGTGGTGATGTTAGGCTGGTTCATAAAGACATGGTCGTTGATTCTAACGACGCTGTAGCTCTGACCGCCACTGGTAAAGGTTTCAGGGATCGTCACCGCACCAATATAGTTGAGACTGCATCCCGTTAATGTAGCAGTATGGTTTGTGTCGTCAGTAACGTAACTCAAGGCACCATACACGATTGTGAAATGGCTGTGCCAATAAGAATTGTTGACAAAAGAATTAAATGCCTCGGCACTCACATAACACGGGATGCTGGCCAAGCCGTCGAAACTGTGTTCATACACAACTGGAGCTACTGGTTCCAAGGCAATGATTTCCTCAAGATTAGTGCAGCCTTGGAAAACGTATTCGCCGATGTTTGAAGTCAAGGCTGGCAAAGTCAAGGTAGTGATGCCGTAACATTCCGCAAAGACGTAGTGGCCGATGGAGAGGATCGTGCTCGGCAGGGTGATTTTGGTGACGTTTCCGGCATAGCGGAACGCGCCATCGCCAATGTGGCTGACGGTGTAGGTCTCGTTGTTGCAGGTCACGGTTTCGGGCACGGTGACTTCGCCGCTGAGGTAGCCCGCATAGCCCGTGACTCTGGCCGTGTGGTTGCTGGCCTCGTAGCTATATAATAAGGTATTAGGCTCCATCGTCACGATATTGGTGAATTTTTCCCAGCCGGTATGGGTCTCATACGGGGTTTTGCAGCCATGAGGCACGTGCAAAGTGCAGTTGAACGTATCTCCATTCGTGAAAGCGGCGGCATCAATGGTCGGAGGGAAGCTGCGATAGCAATAGACATCTTGGAGATTTGCATTTTGCGCAAATGCACAACAATTAATCTGCGTTACCGATTTTGGCAGCATGAGACTAACAAGATTACATTGATAGAATGCATACCAATCAATTGATGTTACCGTATTGGGGATTTCCAGCGTCGTGAATCCGCAACCGTAAAAAGCGCAGTATCCGATGGTTGTGATGGCTTTGTTCCATTTGACATCGGTCAAATTCCCACATGATTGGAAAGTAGACCTTCCGATTTCCGTCAAGTTGGTGCATTGCGAAATGTCAATTGAAGCAATATGGTTGCAAGAACGAAAAGCTTGTTCTCCGATGGTCGTGATTCCCGATGGGAAAATGACGGAAGTGATGGCTTCGCAACCAGTGTTAGCGTTTGTATCATAAAAAGCATTGTCTGCAATCGCGGTGACGAAAAAGCCTTCGTATGCGACAGGGATTTCCAAGACACCCGAAATACCAGGGAGATAACCTGTAACGGTAGCGCTGTGGTTGTCGGTGTCGAAGGTATAGGTCAGGAACTCGTGGGCGGGCATAGCCTCGATGTGGGTAGCGTAGGTGCTCCAATTGGTGGCAGCTTGGTAATTGGCCACGCTGGCTGCAGGAACATAAATCATGAGGTCGTTGGAAGTGCCGTCAAACACAATGTTTCCCAAGGTTGGGACGGTGGTGCCAAAGACATACACATACTCAAGGTTAGTGCAGCTTCCGAACGCGCCACCTTGGATTTCGGTAATGCTCGAAGGGATGCGGATGCTTCTGAGCGACGAACAACCATAAAAGGTATTGGCATAAATCGTCGTCAAGGTGCTCGGTAGTTCATTGGTGCTGATGTATGCGTTCCCCACCCGCTTGTTGAAATACTGAAGATTAGAGCAGCCTTGGAAGGCACTCGAACTCAATGTGGTAAGCCCTTCAGGAAGCACCACATTGGTAAGACCCGTGCAATTCTGAAAAGCACTTCCGCTGATGGTCGTCACCGAGTTGGGCAGGATAACCTCAGTCAGCGTGGAGTTGCCCAAAAACGCATTTTCATAAATCTTGACCACCGAATAGGTATTGTTGTTATACGTCACGGTGGATGGGACGTTCAGCGTGGTCATTCCAGCGTTGCAGCCAGTAACCCAAGCTGTGGTTGAGTTGTAAGGGTAATAATGGATGTTGTCAACCCAAAACTCGTTTTCCAAGGCGAACACCTTCGTCACTCCTGCCGACATCAGCAGGAGCAGCAGGGCGGCTCGCATCGCCCTTCGTAAGTTAAAGTCTTTCATCGTTTTAACGTTTAATTATACATTGATTTGTTGATTAGTTTTCCTTTTTCGGCATGGTACATTAAAAATGCAGGGCAAAAATAGGACATGGAAAAACGCTGCGGTAGTACCTAAAACTCGCATTTTTTTGTGGACGCGGGACACGAGACGGCAGCACAATGACTTGTGACTATGACCATGACCGTTTTTACGAAAAGGCAGAGTTTTACGCCTATCATCAAGCTGTCATAGTCATGGTCAATGGTCATGGTCAAAAAGTTCCGAAGTCCTGTGTTATAAAAATGCGAGTTTTGGGAAGTTGTTTTGCTTTCGGGAAAACCATAATTTTGCGGCGTCATAAACATTAATGAGTGATGAAAAACAGATTTCCAATGATGATTCCGCTTCTGGCGGTGATTGCGGGCTGCACGTCGCGACAAGAGCCAGCCGGAGAGTATTCCAACGTGTTCGGCCTCAAAGGTCGTGTGGCCGAAGTGAGGGAAACCCATTTCGACGGGCCATACGTCGATGTGTATCAGTTCGATAGGCTCGGTCGCCTGACGCACTACCATTCGCTCGCCAACCCCGCCATTGGCATGGACGAAGACATGCCCTTTTGGGAAACGACGGAGTCGCGCGACTATTGGTACGACGAAAACGGCCAACTCCAAGGCGACAAGGAAGACATCGCGGCCTTCCCGGAACCCTACGAGGAATATGGCGACACAACCTATTACGTCGTGAGCCGCAACAGCCGCGGCGACATTGTGGAGTTCCAGTCGAAACGCTACCCCGACGACATCGCTGGGGAAATCCACGTTTTCTACGACTCGCTTGGCAACTGGGTCGGCAAGGCCGAGTTCTGGCTTGGCGAGTACGACGTGGACATCAGGAACATCATCACGCGCGAAATCAAGTATTACTAATAAAAACCGAACGACATGAAAAGACCACTACTAATTAATAGGCGTCGCTGCCGCAATATATTCATGTAAATAAACTGAAAACCTGCCTGTTATGGATAATCGCGTCGTTTATGAAGGCTTTGGCGCCAAATTGTATCTGGAAGGCAAGAACGCCTTTTTGGATTACAAAGGATCGACCTATCATTTCGGATTGCAGCCTTTCGAGCCAACGACCGTCATTTCGAAAGCTCCGGAATCGATTTGCGATTCGGACAACCAGCTTTGCGTCATCCACAACGGATTCGATGTCGATTGGGAATGTAAACAACTGATAAAGAATGGCCTTACGGGCAAGACCATCACCGGAAACGTCTATAACGCCGAGCATTTCTGCCTACTCCTCATCGTTGCCATTGAGGAATTTGCCAATTGCTCCATCAGCGAACTTGAAGATGAGTTTGAGGACAGGATTTCATTCGGCAACAGAACCATATTCTATGCCGCCGCTGGCGTGGAGTTCGGTCGCTACGGCGACATCCCTGACGACGACCCGGAATATGCAGGTTTGGCAGACGATGACGCCATCTTGCCTTCCGACCAAGAGCTTTACATCGTGGTTGACGGTGCCGAGTACGCCCTCGCGCAAGAGGCGCAGAAGCTGCATCTGCTGAAACGCCACCGAGGAAAGAAGAAAGACCATGTCCACATCCATCAGATGCCCGACGTCATTAACGACCATATCGAGGAAATGGGCAAAAACGAGGAGTTCCCGCTTGGTGAAAGATGTTACGACAACGAGATGCTATGCAAGATTCTCGCTTACGCCGTCCGCGCCGGTAAGAGAAACTACAACTTCGGGGAGATTGGGAAAGCTGTTTTCGACGAGGTTCCACATTCCAGCTTAATCAGACCATGAAGAAACTGCTGTTCATATTAAGCCTTGCGTTGCTTTGGGCAAGCACGGCATCGGCCCAATGGACGGTGAAAACCGTGCCCAACACGCGCTTGCAGGGCGACGAAATCCACGTCAGCGACCCCGACGGCTACCTTTCGGACAGCACCGAGAGCGTCATCAACACGGCCTTGTGCGCCATCCGCGAGCAAGCCGATGTCTTTGTCGTGACGTTACACAGTATCGGCGAAGTCGAGCCGAAGCGTTTCGCCACGAGCTTGTTCAACCATTGGGGCATTGGCGACGCCGACACCGACAACGGCGTGCTGCTGCTCTTCGTCGAGGACCAGCGCGCCCTTGAGTTTGAGACGGGCTACGGCGCGGAGGAAACCCTCACCGACGCCCAATGCGAGCGCATTTTCCGAAACGCCATCGTGCCCTATTTCCGCGCCGGCGACTACGAGGGCGGCCTCTGCGCGGGCGTGAGCGAAATCGTGACGGTGTTCGGCGGCGAGGTGCCACAGGGACTGATGACGAACTTCAAAACCACGGCTGACGAAACCGGCACGGCAAGCGACGACTCGGAGGATGCCATGACCGCCTTAGGGGCTTGGTTCATGCTGCTGTTTCTCCTGCCGATACCATTCGTTTCGGGTGTCAGGTGGGTTGTCGGGGCCGTAGGAAAGCTTGGCAAGAGCAAAAAGAAGGAAGAACCTGAGGCCGAAGCCCTCGATGTCCGTGAGAAGAACGGCATCGCCTTCTTTGATAGCGTCAAGTCAGACTGGCATCCCGAAGTATGGGACAACAAGGGCTTCTTGCGGCTGCTGCTGTATGGCGGCACGTTGTTGGGATTTTACGCCTTGGCCGTCAAATATGTGCCTAACGCCTTCCCCGATGCGGATCTCGCCAGGCAAGACAACCGCATCGTGCTGCTCACCCTGTTCGCCTACCTTTCCTTGGCCTGCTTGGTGCAAAACCTCTTGCTGCTCAGGAAAGCCGACGCCAAAGCCAAGCAATCCAAGGCACCGAAAGCGATTTACAAGAGCGCTAAGAACGACTTCCATTCCCTCTTGATACGCATCATGGCACCTTGGTTGGGCGTGGTTTTCAGTCACTTGCTCAAAAAGCGCATCAACCGAAGCACACCGTATTACTGCCCGACCTGCAACCAACCCTTGGAAAACGACGGTCATTGCCAACTACCTAAGAATCAAGTTTTTGAAAACACGATTGGAGCTTACCGGTTCCATCCTTACCATTGTGCGTCGGGACACAGGTTTGTGGAACGCGAGGAAGGCCCAAGCTACAAGAAGTTCGTCAACTGCTCGGTTTGCGGCGCACACGCGGCCAAGAAAACAAGCGAAAAAACCGTGGAAGAAGCTGACTATGAGCATACTGGCCTGAAGGAGATCACCTACACCTGCCAATGCTGCAACGTAGAGAACGTGAAGACCAAAGTCATCCCGAAATACGTCCACCGCACACGCGACGACGACAGCTATTCCAGCAGCAGGTCGTCCAGTAGTTCAAGTTCCAGCTCCAGCGGCTCATTCGGCGGAGGCAGCAGCGGCGGCGGAGGCTATTCCGGAAGATGGTAAACAATCCAACAATTAAACAATCAACCATTAAACATCAAAAAAATGATCGAATTAGACGACAATTTCGGCCTGCACGACTTGGCCAACGAAGCGAAAGACACCATCAAAGGTGTCCAGTACAACAAGACCCGCGTCTCGTCCTACGACGGCGACCTCATCTTCACCCGCGACAAGGTGTATTTCCTCGTCGCCCCGCCCGACCCCAACGAGCGCCATCCCTTCGACTTCGGCGGCGCGCCCAAGTCGTGGTGCATCGACATCAGCGAAATCGCCTCGCACCGCAAGTATGGTCTCGGCGGCTACCTGTTCACGCTGAAAGACGGCAAGGAAGTGCGTTTCACCAACGTGTTCCGCAAACAACGCAACAACATCGTTGAGGCTCTGGAACAACGCATGAAATGACTCGCAGCATGAAAAAGCTCAGCTTGGCAATGGCAGTCATCGCCTGGTCGGTGACTGCCGCTTTTGCCCAATCCTTTGGCATCAGCTTCGGCAGCCTCGAAGTGACTGCCGACAACGCCGCCGACATCTTCGGCGACGGCAAGGCGGCCTACGACCTGAACTCCAACACCCTCGTGCTGCAAGACGGCTTCGACTACCACCTGAGCACGGGTTTTGTGACCATCGCCACGGGCAATGACTTCACTGTCAGGCTTGAAGGCAACGCCGAAATGGCCGCCTCGGTCGATTGCAGCGATAATGTCATCGTGGAAACAGAAGAACCTAACGCGCTGAAAATCACGGCCAACATCTCAGGCTCCGCGCTGAAATGCCCCAACCTGCACATCGGGCGCAACGTCACCCTCGACCTGCTCTCGCGCAACTCAGCCGACGACAAGCACGCCCTCGACTGCGCAGGCGAGCTTTCCATCGACTTTGGAACCCTTCATGCTGAAGTTACTACGGCGCGTTTGGCCGTGGCCGTGCAACGCCTGACGCTCAGCGAGTGCTACATGCAGAAGCCTCGTGGCGGCATCGTCAATCCAGTCGAAGGAGGCATCTGCTTCGGCGACGGCATCGCGGCCAAGCAAGTGCGCCTCATCGCCAGCGGAACGGGCATTGAGGAAAACGAAACGCCGCCGACACAGCGTGTGCAGAAGGTGTGCGAGAACGGCCAAATCGTCATCATCAAGGACGGCAAGAGATACAGCCTTACCGGACAAGCATTATGACACGACGACCGCTTTGCGCCCCGCCCCAAAGGGGCGAAACCTCCTTAACCGTAGATCGCGACCTACGGCAGCACCCCGGCAGGCTCACCACTAAGGCGTTACACGCCGCCCTGTTCGTAGCGTTGTCGCTATGCCTGTCCACCGCAAAAGCCCAAACCAACGATGAGTTGCTGCAACTCGTCGACAGTGCCTACGCCGAAGCCATGGCAGGCCGTCTGCCTGAAGCCATCCGCATCAACGAGGAAGGACTCACCCTCACGCCGCCCGACTCAATGGGTTTGCAGTGCGAGTTCTACTCGTGCCTGCTCTTCTGCTACCACCGCCTTGGCGACTACGAACGCGCTCTGCACTACGGCGAGCTGTGCCTAACCTACGACGAGGCCCACAGCAACAAAAGCGACCTCTCCGCCTCATTAGGCAACCTGGCAGGCATCTACTCTTCCGCCGGCAAGCACGACGTGGCCATCGATTACCTCAACCGCGCCATTCGCATCGAAGAGGAACTGTTGGAGACCGACCCCGAACACACAGCCAAGTCATTGGCCATCCGCAAAGCGATGCTGGGTGAAGTGTTGGTGGCGAAGTCATTAGGTTTGTCCGAAGAAGAACGCAAGCCCTTGTTGGCCCAAGCCTTGCAACTCACCAAAGATGCCTTTCGCATCGACACGGAGTTAGGTCGCCAACCCCAAGTCGGGATGCGGCTCTCGCAACTCGGCAACATCTACGTGCAACTTGGCGACACCGCTGAAGCACGCAATTGCAACGAAAAAGCCCTGCAAATCGCCCGCGAAACCGGCAACCGCGCCACCGAGGTCATCACCCTGCTGCAACTCGGACATTACCACGAAGCCGTCGACCTCGCCCAAGCCATCGGGTTGAAGAAACAAGAACTCGAAGCATGCCAAAAACTCGCCGCCGAGGAAAAACAAGCCGGACATTTCGCCGAAGCCGTGCAACTGCTTGAACGCGCCGCTGCGCTCCACGAAGCCATCGAAACTGAGGAAGCCGATCGGCAGCTCACGCTTTGGCAAGTGCGCTACGACACCCAACAGAAAGAACAGCAACTGCAATTGCAGGCACAAACCATCCGCACACAAAAACTCCGCAACCGTTGGCTCGTCGCGCTGACAGCCTTGGCCTTGGCGGCCTTGGTGTTCGTCGGCCTCTACGCCCGTCTTCAGCTGCGCCGCAAGCGCGAAACGGAGCAGGCCGCGCAAGAAAAAGCCCGCTTCTATTCTATCCTCAGCCATGACCTCAGAAGCCCGATGATGGCCGAACAGCAGGTGCTGCGGATGCTCTACAACGACTTCGGGAATCAAGACCCCGACGCGCTGCGCTCCAATATGGCCAAGATGCTTGTCTGCAACGACATCCAACTCGAACTGCTCACCAACCTTCAGGAAGCGACCCTCATCGACAACGGCAAACGCAAGTTGCAACCCACGCGCCTCGACCTGAGTGGCATCATCGCCGACGCAGTGAACAGCATCCGCTATATCGCTGAATTGAAGCACATTACCATCGAAACCAAAGCCAAAAGAACCCTCGTCGAAGCCGACCGCGAGACCATCCGCACCGTCATGCGCAACCTGCTCAGCAATGCCGTAAAGTTCTCGCGCGAAGGCGCAACCATCGAAGTAGGCACCGTCGAACCAAGCGGTTTCTACATCCGCGACTTCGGTATCGGCATGAATGAAGCCCGCCGACAGGAATTGCTCACCGCCACCTCGCTCGTCGCTTCCACGCCCGGCACCTCCGGAGAAGGCGGCACCGGCATGGGCATCCTCATCTGCCGCGAACTCATCCGCCTCAACAACGGAACGCTAACCATCGAAAGCCAACCTAATGAAGGCTCTACGTTTACCGTAACACTGAGAGCCGATACTTGAAACGAAAACCTCGTCCGAAGGACGATACTACCTTAACCGTGGATCGCGACCTACGGCAACACCCGATAGGCATCCCCCTTTTGAGGGGGTGCCCGAAGGGCGGGGGAGTCAACACGACTGAACAACTGAACAACTGAACAACTGATAACTACCAAATAATAATGAACATCGCCATCCTCGACGACCACGAACTCATCCGCGTGGGCCTCTGCGCCACCCTGCAAGGCTTGCCTCACACCGTGACCATCAACACAGGCAACGCCGACGACTTCTTCAACAAGCTCCTCGAAGGCGTGCCGTGCGACCTCGTGTTGCTCGACATCCTCATGCCAGGCACCACAGGTATCGAGGTGGCGCAACGCCTTCGCGCCGAATATCCCGACATCAAGATTATCATCGTCTCGGTTGACACGAAGGAATACATCGTGACCCGCCTGATGCAAATCGGCATCGACGGCTTCGTCAGCAAAAACGGGCCTTTGGAAGAGGTGAAGGCCGCCATTGCCTCGGTCGAGGAGGGTGTTCCATACTATGGCCGCGACCTTGCCGTGCTTGTGCGCGACATCGTGGATGCCCGCTTGGACAAGAAATCCTCCGCCTTGCTCACCAAGCGCGAGCTTGAAATCATCGAGGCCTGTTGCAGCGGCATGTTGGGCAAGGAAATCGCCGAAAAGTTCCACATCAGCCTACGCGCTGTCAACTCACACAAAACCAATATCTTCAACAAGTTAGGTTTGTCTTCCTCCGTAGAAATGGTGCGTTTTGCCCTTGAGCATGGCATCATCTAAACCTATTTCTTCACCCCTGGGAACGACTTGACATACTTGATCTTCACGTCGGGGAACGAGGTCACGAACTGCACCTTCACGTCGGGGAAGCTCTCCACGAACTTCACCTTGCCGCATTGGTCGGGGAAGCTCTCCACGACCTCGACGGCCACGTCCTCAAACGAGTCAACCACCTGAACCTTGATGTCGGGGAAACTTTCGACGACCTGCCACTTGCCGTAGAGGTTGAAGGTCTTGCCGTCCTTGTTGACGAAAGTGCAATTTTCCTTGTCGATGCGCGGCTTCTTGTCGTTGGACTGAGCCATGGCGGGCAAAGCCGCGAGCGCAAACAATGCGATAATAATGAGCTTTTTCATGTCTCTTAGGTTTGAATTAACGCCCAAAGATACAACAAAAACCGTTCCTATCCTAACAAATGATGATTACACCCCCAAAAAAGTATTATTAATAAGGAGCGAAAACAACCTTAATAAAGCCTAAATTTGCGGCATCAAAAAAGATTGGAAATGATTACACTTGCCCAACTTGAAACCGGTCAATACGCCCGCATCCATTCTGTCGGAGGCGAAGGCCAGCGCCGACAGCATTTCCTCGACATGGGCCTCATCCCCGACGCTGTCGTCAAACTCGTGAAATTCGCCCCGCTCGGCGACCCGATGGAACTGATGCTTCACGGCTACGCGCTCACGCTCCGCAAGGCCGACGCGGCCCTGATTGAAGTGAAGCCTTGCACACCATCCGATGAAGCCGAAACCCTTGACCATCAAGGCGATGACCAACTGTATATCACCTCCTTGCCCGACCACAACGCCCACCCCGGCCTGGGCGAAGGAGGCATCTACCACGACAAGACGCACGAACACGCGCTGCCCAAAGGCACCGTCTTGACTTTCGCCCTTGCCGGCCAACAGAACTGCGGCAAGACAACGCTCTTCAACCAACTGACGGGCGCCAACCAGCATGTGGGCAACTTCCCTGGCGTCACGGTTGACAGGAAAGACGGTGTCATTAAGGGCCATCCCGACACGCAAGTCACTGACTTGCCGGGCATTTACTCGCTGTCGCCTTATACTTCCGAGGAATTGGTCTCACGTGAGTTCATCATGAAGCAAAAGCCCAAGGCCATCATCAACATCGTGGACGCTAACAACATCGAGCGCAACCTCTACCTCACCATGCAACTGATGGAATTAGGCAAGCCCATGGTGCTGGCCCTCAACATGATGGACGAGGTGCGCAACAACGGCGGCAGCATCCTCATAAACGAGATGGAACAGATTTTGGGCTTGCCCGTAGTGCCCATCTCTGCCGCGAAAAACGAAGGCATCAACGAACTCGTCGATCACGCCATCCACATCGCAAGGTATCAGGAAGCCCCTGTGCGTCAAGACTTTTGCAGCAAGGACGACCACGGCGGGGCGGTACACCGCTGCCTCCACAGCATCATGCACCTCATCGAGGACCATGCCCAGCGTGCCGACATCCCGCTCCGTTTTGCCGCCTCCAAGCTCGTCGAGGGCGACCCCATCGTGCTTGAGGCCTTGCAACTCTCACAAAACGAGAAGGAAACGCTCGAACACCTCATCGTGCAAATGGAAGAGGAACGCGGCCTCGACCGATCAGCCGCCATGGCCGAGATGCGTTTCGCCTTCATCAAGCGGCTGTGCGACAAGACCGTGGTGAAGCCCAAGGAAACCAAGGAATACCAACGCAGCCGCCGCATCGACAAGGTGCTGACGGGCAAGTGGACCGCCATCCCGATCTTCGTCCTCGTCATGGTGGGCATCATCTGGCTCTCCATCGACGTGCTGGGCGCGCCCTTGCAAGACTGGCTCGACCAAGGCATCTCGTGGCTCGCCGGCGTGGTGGGCGACGCCCTTGCCCGCTGGAACGTCACGCCCGCCGTGCAGTCGCTTGTGGTCGATGGCATCTTTGGCGGCGTGGGCAGCGTGCTCAGCTTCGTGCCTATCATCATTTTGCTGTTTTTCTTCCTCAGTTTGCTCGAAGACAGTGGCTACATGGCCCGCGTGGCCTTCGTCAGCGACAGTTTTTTGAGGAAACTCGGCCTCACCGGACACAGCATCGTGCCCATGCTCATCGGCTTCGGCTGCACCGTGCCCGCAGTGATGGCTACGCGCACCCTCCACTCCACCCACGACCGTTGGCGCACCGTGCTCCTTACGCCGTTCATGAGCTGCTCGGCCAAAATCCCGATCTACGCCTTCTTCACGAGCTATTTCTTCCCCCATCACGGCGGCTTGGTGCTGATTTGCCTCTACTTGTTGGGCATCCTCGTCGGAATCGTTACGGCACTGTTTACCAAATGGTTCGGCAACAAAGGCGATGTGGCGCCCTTCGTTATGGAGCTGCCTAACTACCGTCTGCCGGGCATGAAAAACGTCGCCCACCTGCTTTGGGACAAGACCAAAGACTTCCTGCAACGCGCCTTCACGGTGATTTTCTTAGCCTCATTGGTCATCTGGCTACTACAAACATTTGATTTCCAATTCAATATGGTTGAAAACGGCGAAGGCAGCATGTTGGCGAGCGTGGCCGGCTGGATTGCCCCGATTTTCCGTCCCATCGGCTTGGGCGAATGGCAAATCGTGACGGCCTTGGTGAGCGGTTTCATGGCCAAGGAAAGCGTGGTGGCCACCCTTGAGGTCTTGAACGCCATGCCACTATTCACCACAATGACAAGCATTTCCATGTTGGTTTTCTGCCTGCTCTACACGCCTTGCGTGGCAGCGATGGCCGCTGTGCGCCGCGAGCTTGGCACCAAGTGGATGCTGTTCGTGATTCTGTTCCAGTGCGTCGTCGCTTGGATTTGCGCTTGGTTTGCCTATCTCATCGCCAATGCCGTCATCGCATGAATCTCGCCACTGCCATAGTGTTGTTGGTCGTGCTGGCCCTTGTCATCGTTGCCATCCGCATCTTGCGGACGGGCAGAGGCGGTTGTTCTTGTAGCGGAAATGGCCAGAAACCAGCAAATTGCAGCGGCTGCGCTGGTTGTTCGGCGAACTGCCCACTGAGGAGATAGCCATGTAGGGCTGTCGTACCACGGCTACCGTGAATAATGGCGGCTGCCACGGTGTGACAGCCCTACAAATTGCCTAATGAAAAATCCTCAAACTCCCTAACGAAAAATCCTCAAACTCCCTAACAAAAAATCCTCAAACTCCCTAACGAAAAATCCTCAAACTCCCTAATAAAAATAATTTATTTTATTGTAATTCAAACATTTTTACTATTTTTGCAGCGCAAACAAAAATAGTAAAAAAATGGAAGAAGAAAAATCATACTTAAAACGAGTTGCCGACGATCTTTTGGAACTACAATTGGAAGCCGCTGGAATCGTGTTGATTGAAGGTGCCAAATGGTGCGGCAAGACCACCACCGCCCTTCAGCGGGCGGGCAGCATCATCTTCATGGACGAGCCAAAGCGGAAGGATGAATATCTCCGCCTGGCTGAAAACGACATTGATGTACTGTTAGCCGGCAAAACGCCTCGTCTCATCGACGAATGGCATAAAGCACCCCAGATTTGGGACGCCTGCCGCTACACCGTTGACCGCCACGACGAGGAAGGCCAATTCATCCTGACGGGGAGCGCCGAGCCTGCCGACCAAAGCAAGTTGGAACATACAGGTACGGGCCGTGTCGGGTGGGTGAAAATGCGCCCCATGTCGCTGTTCGAGTCGGGAGAATCCAACGGAGGCGTTTCGCTGGGTGCCTTGTTTAATGACGGTTTCAAGGCCGCAGAGGGAAACGAGCTGAACCTAAGCGACTTGGCTTATCTCATCTGCCGTGGCGGTTGGCCCAAAGCCATCGGAAAAACGGAACGCGCCGCACTTAGGCAAGCCTTCAACTATGTGGATGCCGTGGCCAAACGCGAGATTGTAGAAGTCGATGAGGTACACCGCAGCGAGACCAACACGCGGCGACTGCTACGCAGCTACGCACGCCATCAAGCCACGCAAGCCAGTGTTGGAACGATCGTTGCCGACCTAAAGACCAATGACGGCAACACTTTGAACGACAACACTATAGCTTCCTATCTGAATGCCTTGCGCAAGATTTTCGTCGTCGAGGACATGGAAGCGTGGAATCCCAACCTGCGCTCCAAAGCTGCCATTCGTACCACCGCCACGCGCTATTTTGTCGACCCAAGCATCGCCACCGCCGCCTTGGGCTTAGGCCCCAGCGACTTGATGAAAGACCTGAACACGTTGGGGCTGTTCTTCGAAACCCTGGCCGTGCGCGACCTGCGCGTCTATGCCGATGCCATCGACGGCACCGTGTTCCACTACCGCGACAGCAACGGATTGGAGTGCGACAGCGTTCTGCACCTGCGCAACGGCCATTACGGATTGATTGAAATCAAGCTCGGCGGCGAAACGCTCATCAACGAGGGCGCAGCCAACCTGCTTTCGCTGAGCAAGAAAATCGACACGGAGAGAATGCACGCGCCTTCCTTCCTGATGGTGGTCGTCGGGACGGGACACTATGCCTACCAACGCAAGGACGGCGTAATCGTCGCCCCCATTGGCAGCCTGAAACCTTGAAGCCCCAACAGGGGAAACAACACGCAGGCCAACGAAAAAGCCGACATCGCTGCCGGCTTTTTCCTTTATGTCGGATTGCCCTAAGGGGCAGAAAGCCATCAAAATCCGTTTCGAAAACCTTCCAAAACCGCCTTACTGCGTAACGGAAACCTTCTTTACCGCCACGCCGCTTGCGGTCTCTATCCTGATAAGGTAAAGCCCCGCGCCATGCTTGCCTAAATCGTATGCAAACACATTGCCGATAGCCTCGCCTTCATAAATGCGTTGCCCAAGCATGTTGCTAATGGTAATTTGCTTGAGGTCTTCTGCTTCTATTTTGACTTGGCCGTTGGTGGGGTTGGGATAGATGGAAACACAAACGCCATCGTTCTCCCCAACCGATGCACTGCTGGTCTTAAAGGTGGCTGAAACCGAAACTGCAAACTGAGGCATGACAAAGCCAACTTTGTCATTCGCTTTACCAATAAAATAATAAGGGATGGTTTGCGCGGGGTCGTTGGCATTACTGATGGTGATGGACTCCAAGGCCATGCCTGCATTGGGTGCAATGGTGAGTTGTACTTCCTCGCCCATTTGCGCATTCGATGTGGAAGATGTGATGCTACCGCCTGCTCCAATGTTGCCCATCGAAATCGGGAATTGGTCGCAATTCTCAAGGATGTTGTCGTAGGGAAACATGTTCCATGCGGCGAAATAGGTCATGCGTTTGCCACACGGCACCATGAGCATGGAGTTTTCCGCAATGTCGGAGAACGCACTTGTACCTAATGAAGCGGGATTTGAACCCAAGGCAACCACGAGATGCACCGTGTTGCAGTCTTTAAATACATTTTCATCAATGCTTCTCACGTTTGGGCCAATACTCAATGTGGCAAGATTTTCACAACGCTTAAAAACACCGTTAGACGCCGTGGCGTTTTCGGCATCATAGTAAACCTGAAAGAGCCGAGAACAATTATAGAAAGCATCACGCTCTATTTCCGTCACTGCTTTTGGAATTGTGACTGAAGTAAGGCCAGAACAGTATTCAAAAGCGCTCTCTCCAATAGCAACCAAAGAATTGGGAAGATTGATGGAAGTCAGACCTGAGCAACCATAAAATGCGCCTTTCCCGATGAAAGCCAAAGATTGGGGAAATGCGACAGAAGTAAAGCTTCTATTTTTTTTCGGTCCCGGTCCAAAAGCATCATCGGCAATGCCTCTTGTTCCCTCTCGAATGACAAGCTCTCCAATTGAGGGCATTTCGCCTTTCCAACCGATGCACCAGTTGTCCAAATACAAGATTCCATCAGACTGACTATTATACCACTCCGTACCTTCAAACACCTCATAACCAATGGTTTTTAAAGAGTTTGGAATAGTAATGGAAGAGAGTTTTCTGCAACCAGAAAACGCTCGGTTCCCAATGGAAGTCACGGAATTGGGGATGGTAATTGATGTGAGACCTGTGCAACCCTCAAATGTACGTTGATTAATCATAGTCACCGAATTGGGAAGCGTTACAGATGTAAGGCTCGTACAACCAGAAAAAGCTCTTGCTCCAAAGATTGTAACAGCATTGCCAAAAACAACAGAAGTGAGATTGGTGCATCCACTAAAGGCACCACCATACATATCAGAGCCACCGATTTCAATAACAGAATTACCTATGGTAACAGAAGTGATTTCCGTACAATCCTGAAAAGCACCCAAAAACATAGGCCCGCTCAGAATACAATAACCAATTTCTTTCACAACCACACCGTTGCTTAATGTTTCAGGAATAATCACATCGCCTACAGGTTTCTCATAACCTTGTCCCCAGAATTCATATATCGGAGCACTTTGTCCATCAAAATGATAATAATACGGTGGAACCACAATGACACTATTGGGGTCATCCGGATCGATTTTGTAATACAACGTCTGTCCCGAGGGGCAAACCTCGGCATAGTCGTAACCATCGGCGAACACATTTGCCATCCCCGCCGCACTCAGCAGCAGGACGAGCAGGGCGGTACGCCATCGTCCTTTCAGAAGTAGAGTTGTTTTCTTCATAAAAACCTCCTTTTTTTTTGCCCCCATCAGCCCAAGGCGGCATGTTAGACTTTGGATTTAAACGGTAACAGAGCGGAGCCTCCCAAACTCAACATGTTTCCCGTAGTTGGGCCTAGACTTCCCGTAAGAAAAGAAACATCAAGTAATGGCTTGCTCCACTGTTTATGTAAGTGCAGGAATACACAAACTAAACAGTGAAAGCACCATCTTCTATCACTCCTCTTCTTACTTTTTAGTGAAGTGTCTAGGTTCACTACGAGGAACAAAGCGAAGAATGCGCTTTCTCTGGCCAAGACTATTTGCCTTAGCGGTGGCAAAAATACAAAGAATTTGGTTTTTGCAAGGGAAAAATCGGATTTATGAGAAAATTTGTGGGATATTCATGGAAATTCGTGCTTTATTTCAACATGAATTGCCATGAATGTATCACGAATTTGCCAGAAATACTCGTTCATGGCAATTCGTGCTTTATTTCAAATGAGGAGAAACTATTCCTCCATCTTCCCGAACAAAGCCACAGGCCCCCAATGCCAAAGTTTGGTGTCCTCTTGCTCCAATTGTCTGTAGAGGGCCGAGCGATAGAACCGTTTCAAGGCATCCAATCCGCTCCCACCGTGCTTTTCCTGATAGATGCGAGCCACTTGCATGGCTTTGCTTGGAAGCAACAGATATAAGTTTTCATTGGTAATCTGGATGTTCATCGCTTTATCTCCTCAGCTTTTACAAAGGTCAAAAATGCCAATGCTTTTTCGGTGTGGAAAAGCATTTGGTCAATAAGCTTATAGGCCTTAAGTTCCTCTATGAGTGTGCTTTTGCTTATCAGTCCGCCTTCGAACAAGGAGAATTGCGCATACACCGTGTCGTTGGCCACAGGACCATAAACAATGTCGTAATTGTGTCTAAAGTCAGGATTCAACCTGTTTTGCATCACGAAGTCCACCCATTCCTCGTCAGCTTGCTTGAATGTCAGACTATCGACCAAATCCAAGGCCGATTCCTGAAACTCATATACATTGACAAATCCAAGCGGCTGTTTGTCAGATAGTTTTCTGTGTACCCACTGCTCTGCCTGCTCGAAAGATGTGGTCGTATAGAAACCGCTTCCGTAGTCCAAAGGTCTTGATGGCTTCAGAATCTTGGGTTTCTCAATGGCCACCAAACTTCCGTGATAGAGCCTCATGATGCCCTCCTTTCCAGATAGTCCTTCATTTCCTCGATAAGCCAACGATGGCCTTGGGTATGAAGCACCTCATAATTCTCTGAAAGGTACTCCAACAGGCCTGTTCGGTCGAACAAATCCATCACGTCCGAGCCGTTCATGCCCATCTCGTGCTTGTATTGCTCAATGCAAAATGATACAAAGTACAATATGTCTTGCTCCTTTTTGCTCATACCAAGGATTTTCCGATTGCAAACTTACAAATAAAAATCCACATCGGGCGTTTTAGGCCGCAAAATTGCAAAAAGAAACAAGAGACCCGTGTCTCACTCCCCCATCAAATGATAGTATCTCGGCTGATAACCAGCCCATTCGCCGGTGAGGAGTTCAGGATGGAAGAAATGGATGAAGTCAGCCAAAAGAAGGTCAGGCTCGCATTGCGACTGCTCGAAATAGCCGGTCGAGAGGATGTCGCAAACGATGATTTGGTGCTTCTTGAAGGCATCGAAAAGCGGATAGACAGGATTTTCCTTGGCCAAGGTCGCATAGGTCATGGGCGTGGGCAAGGAGTTGATAACGCGCCAATAATCAGCCTTTTGCGCCTTATCCAGAATGCTTTCGGCATCCATCGGGACGCTTGCCGTCGAAGGGTTGTCTTTCCAAATGTAGTCGGCGCCGGCATCGGCAAAGAGTTTCGCGATATAGCTTCGGCCTCCAGCCACATACCACTGCCCGTTGAAGGCCAAGTCGGAGAAGACTGTCGGGCGGTGCTCCACGTTGGCGCAAAGCCCCGAAAGCGCGTTGTAGCGCCGCTCGATGTCGTCGAACCAAGCGTCGGCCTTGTCCTCGCAGCCCGCCAGCATTCCAATCACGCGAATCCACTCGGCGCGACCTAAAGGCGTGTTCTCCATGTAGTCCGCGAAGGGGAAAAGCACCGCGCCCGTGACGTTGAGGCCGCCTTGGTTGCCGTCGAAATAGGGCGAATAGAGCAAGGCATCGGGCTTCAGCTGGATCATCCGCTCCACGTCGGCAGCGGCCTCAGTGCCAATGTCGTAAACCTTTTCCTGTGCCAACAGGCCAAGCATCGTAGAATCGTGCACAAAACGGCCTTCGAGGATGCCTTTCACGCGGTCGATTTCGCCAAGACGCAGAAAAACAGCCCATTGCGTGGCTGAAAACGAAATCACCGAATTGACGGGGACATTCAAAACGCCTTTCACGTCAGTATCAACGGCCTTTGTCGTGTCCTTGACGAAAGCGAACGAGCCTAACGAAAGCGTGGTGTCCCAAGGGCAGAGCACCTCGGCGCGATAGCCGTAGTCTTTCTCGTAGATGGAGATGTTTTTCGCATAGCGCATCAGGTTGTCGCCATGAGTTGGCTTGACGCTTTCCTTTGTCTTTGGAGTACAGGCGACTAATAAAACAAGGAACAAAGCACAAAGCGAACTATAGGTTCGGGCGAATTTGCAATCCGACCGCAATGTAAGCGGGGATTTCAAATCCCCATCTCGCAACATTCGGATTACAAATCCGAATGAACCACTACGTATGCCTTTACTTTCCATTGATTTCCTCCAAACAGTCTTTGCACAGGCAGTCGCTGTAATGCTTCTTCAAATAGGCTTTCGTGGCGTCGGTGAGCTTCACCTTCACGCACCAGCAGTCCACGGAATGGACGCACTCGAATGTTTTTCCGCAACGGGGGCAGGTTTTGGTCATTGTTGATTGTTGAACTGTTGAATTGTTGAACTATTTTAGAAAGTTCGGGCGGATTTGCCATCCGCCCGAACCGGGTTGGGGATTTGCGATCCCTCAAGAGAATATCAATTATTTAAACAACATTGCACTGGGAATGATGCCTGCCTCGAATGAGGAAAGCAGCACGCCGTCTTCGGAATAGCGATAGACAGTGCCATTGGTCATGTAGTTCTTCGCGTCGGTCACATAAAGGTCGCCGTTTTTGGGATTGACGGCCATATTATAGAATGTGCCGCCTTCAGGAGCAGCGATGCTGAAGCTCTCCGACAAGGCCGAAGCGGTGATGTCGAAGCGGCGCACCTCGCTATTGTAGAAGACATAAAGTGCCGAACCCGAAGCATTGGCTTTCAGGATTATAGCTGTACCTTCAAACTCATAGCGTTTGGTGGCGGTCTTCAGCATCGGGTCGATTTCCCACAAGGTGGGATTCTCGCCGTCGGCCTCCCAAGTGGCGCCTTCGCAAAGCACCCAAACATGGCCGCTGTTGTCAACCGCCATGCAGTTCGGCTCCTTGCCGACCGTGATTTCTGCCACCTTCACGTCGTTGCTGATGTCCACAACCTGAACGGTGTTCTTCTCCATGCCAGGAACATAGTAGTTCGACCAGTTGCTGACATACAGCTCGTTGCCGACCTGCACCATCTTCTCGGTCGATTTGCCCATCTCGATGGCACCCGAATGGCTCATGTCCTGCGGATTGACAATCCAAAGGACTGTGCCCATGATGTCGGTGACATAGGCCTTGTTAGGGGCCACGACGTGCATTTCACGCGGAGAATAGAAATCGGTGAGTTTGAAAGGTTTGGTGGTGTCGCACACTAACGAGTTGGCATCCACCTTATAAATCAAGTTGCTGTTGTTGACCACAATGTAAAGCTTGCCATCGGCCAAAGCCATACTTTGCGCCACATCACCAAGCGGGGCGCCGTTCACCTTGTAAAACAAATTGTTGGCCACCGTGTCGGCTTGAGGGTCGTAGAAACTCAGCGAGGCGTTGGAGAACTGGAAATTCCCCTCATTGAGCACTAAGACACCCGACCCAATGCTGTATCCACTTGGAGTGACCGGCTGATCCGGCTTGCAGGAGAACAGCATCGCAGCCAAGGCCAACAGCAAAAACAGATGATTTCTTTTCATTTTTCTTTCAATTTATTGTTTCACAATGCGTTCTGTAACCATCCCGCCTTCGCAAACGATTCGGACAAAGTAAATGCCATCCATTAATGAACTTACGTCGAGGACGGATTCTTTTGAAGCCATAACTTGCTGTCCGACAAGGTTATAGACATCAACTGACTGCAATTCCTTCGCCATTACATTCAACACCCCCATGACAGGGTTGGGATACAAGGAAACAAGCTCTTCCTCGTTTTCAGACACATCAAAATGCGCCAAGTCGTGAATCACGCCGACGGCATCGAGGTCGAAGCCGCTGCTTGCGAAGGGCGTAGGCCACGGGTCGTTGATAACATGTCCTTGGCAATCATAGGAGGCATACAGCGAGTCGATACAACCGACGACATCGACAACACGGACATGCGTGACACGGTTTTTGTCGAAAAGCGGGTTGTCCTCAACCTCGTCAAGGTCGAAAGGAGTGCCATACATTGCGCCATACTTGCTCGCTAAATTATGGATCTGCGAAGGGTCAATCGTGCCACCATTGGCGAGCTGTGTCGTCGTTTGCGTATTGCTGTAAACAGGGAAACGGAAGAAATGCTCACCGTCAGAACTCACTTCCACAAAAGCAAGCTCAAGTGCCCATGTATCAGGGTTTAAGGCATTGGCAAACCCATTCTCAAACACGGCGAAATCCGGGCCAGGACGATTGCAAATGGGTGAAGCGAAGGTCAAGGTGGCCATGCCGCCATCGCCGAGACAAACCACGCCAAACGTGCCCTCGGGATAACCCAAGGCGTTCTCATCAGGGTAATTGGCCCCCGTCACACCCAAGCTGGGGTCGGCGATGTTCATCGGGCCATGTACGACTTCTATTCCTGTGGCCCATCCGACAAACGCCGACGAATCGGCATGCATGGCTGTGGTGCCAGGCTTGTCTTGTGCGGGAGCAAACTGCGCCCACAACGCCACTGGCACCATAGCCATCATCAGTATGAAAAACCTTTTCATCATTTCACGACCAACTTGGCGGTTTGGACAGCGCTTTCGTTGCTCACGCGGACGAAATACACACCGCTGTTGAGCGCCTCGACGTTGAGGCGCACTTGCTCGCCGGCAGTGGTCACAAAGCTTTGCTTGCTGACCAAGCGGCCTTGCATGTCATAGACAGAGACTTCATTCAAACCGTCGTTTTCGAGGGTCACGAAGGTCTCACTCTCAGCGGGATTGGGACACACCGCAAGCGTGGCGATAGCGTTTTCATTCACTGCGGTATAGACGCTGACCGCCTCAATAGGTTGTGTCCACGCAATGGTAGTCCAGTCGTCGGAAATGATGCTGCAAGCATAACCTCCAATCTTCACAAAGTCGCCGTTTTGGATCGGTTCGGCAACCATCGCATTCTGACCCATCAAACCATTCACGCTGTGCATGGGGATGTCGTAATCGTCATCGCCCCACTGTGCATCCGGATTGGGGCACATGGTCAAGTTGTACACTTCATCCACATATGTGACATTGGAAGGGGCGTTCCCAACAACCGTCAGACGACCATCGGCGGCAGCAATGTCAGTAAGGGCTTGGAAGACAGTGGCCTCGCCGTTGAAACGATAGCCCCAAGCCAGAGCGGTTTCAGTGAAGCTGCACCAACTGATGGCCACCACGACTTCGTTTTCGCCTTCGCCGATCCAATACTTGATTTCGTCGGCGGAAATGGTGGCATCAACGATTTCATTCGGGTTGGTGGCGGGGATGATTTCCGTAGGCCAGGAAATGGTGGTCCAGTCGTCGGAAATGACGCTGCAAGCATAGCCACCAACCTTTACGAAGTCGCTGTTGTGGATTGGTTCGGCAGACATCATGTTCTGGCCCATCAAGCCATTCACGCTGTGCATGGGAACATCATAGTCATCGTCGCCCCATTGTGAATTTGGGTTGGGGCACATGGTCAGGTCGTACACCTCATCAACGTAAGTGACATTGGTGGGAGCCGAACCGACAACAGTCAGGCGGTCGTCGGCAGCGGCAATGTCAGTAAGGGCTTGGAAGACAGTGGCCTCGCCGTTGAAACGATAGCCCCAAGCCAGAGCGGTTTCAGTGTAGCTGCACCAACTGATGGCCACTACGACTTCGTTTTCACCTTCGCCTACCCAATAGAGGATTTCGGCAGGATCGATTGTTGCATCCTGTTGCGCGAACAGGTTGGTCGTGAAAAGACCGAAGATTCCCAGAAGGAACCCACGAGTAAATCTTTTGAACTGCATAATACTTTAAGTTTTAAAAGTTTGATAATTAATGGATTAACTTCCTACTTAAAAACTTCAAGGATAAGGTCGGTACACCTTATTGTATAGATAAGGGAACGCCAGCTCTTGTCCCGAAAGCTTCGTTTCAGCGACAGGCGGCAGGTCTTCTGACTTACTCCTTGAGGCTGGCCGCCTTCCCGAAAAGTATTGGTTTTCAGTGGCGTAATGGCCAGTTTGAAGAGCATACAGCAGCGGGAACTGTACGGGATTCTCACCCGATTCCCTATTGAGCCTTGCGGCACCGCTTATCGGCGGCAAAGATAGCGCATTTTCTGTTACCACGAAGCAAATATGCGAAAAAATAGATAAAACGCTCCCCAATTGGCTTCAAACTAAGAATTATTTCCTAATTTTGCGGCACTTCAAATCCAGTTAAGCAATGAAAAAGCATCTCCTAATCCTTTCTTCCCTGATGGCCTTCAGCGGAATGGCCTTTGCGCAAAGCAACAGCCCAATGCATGGTTGGCACACCTATTGCGCAAGTGAATTCTATGATGCCATCAGCTATGGGACACGCACCACTATCGCGACATGCTATCCTCCAGACATGGCTATCCAATACGCTGGTACACAAATCACCAAAGTGGGCATGTTCAGCGACGACCTTTACAATTCTGTGGGTGGCCTGTATTCCTGTTCCATCTATTTGGGCGGTGAAACACCTGCCGAAGGCTCGATAGCTTATACCATGACCGTCGATGTGCCGCAAGGACTTGGCGACTGGGCTGAGTTTGACCTTTCCACTCCTATTTGGGTTACGGGAGACGAAACCATCTGGATAGTCTGGGAAACCGAACAACCGCTGACCCCTTTTCCTATAGGTGTTTGCAGCGGATCAGACCCGAGCGGCAACGGAAACTGGGCCTGGAACGGAACTGAGTGGGAGCATATGGATTACCTGTCCAATGGCGACTGGACGGTGAAGACCTATTTCAACTGGGACGGGCCACAGCCCCAACCCCAAGACATCTATTTCGCAGGCAGCGGCAGCGGCATTGGCAAAGTTTGGAAAAACAACACGCTGATTCACAGCATATCAGACACGACCCTTGTCAACCTGACGGCCATGCAAGTTGCGCCTGAAGGCAACATCTTCACCGCCGGCTACAGCCACGACTCGACCTACGACTTCGTGCAAGGCCGCGTCTGGCTGAACGACAGCCTTGTCTTTGCAGCCGACTCCAACACTGCCATCAACGCTTTGATTCTCAATGGGGACAACTGGATTGCTGCGGGAGTCGGAGAGAACGAATGGGAGAACACTATGGGTCTCATTTGGCAAAACGGCGAGGTCCTGTATGCCTACAGCGACAGCATTCATGGCAACCAAATCAACGCCATGGCCATCGACACGCTCACAGGCGACATTTATTCTGGCGGCATCTCCGCCGAGCTGGAAGCGAAGGCCACTGTCTGGAAAAACGATACGATTCTTTGGCGAGAAGACTCTGTTTCAGCCATTTACAGCATCGCCTTCGATGGCACAAACCTCTATGCGGCGGGATACCGTATCGCCAACGGCCTGCCCTTAGCCACACTATGGCAAAACGACTCCATCGTCTTCCAAATCATCGACACCAGCATCGAGTCGGGTTTCGATGCCCTCGCCTTATATGATAGCAGCATCTTTCTGGCTGGCTATGCCGACGACTCAATGTATGTTTGGCGCGATGAAGAAGTGCTGTTTGCCCATCCGAGAACGGGATTCTCGGAAATCAGAGAATTGGTTGTCAACGGGACTGGCATCTATTATGCTGGCCAAACCGACAACTTAGGCGTATGGAAAGACGGCGAAATCCTCTATCAGCCAGAGGATTGTGAGTCCATCAACGCGCTATGTGTGCTACCAGCTGCACCCCTCCCCACTTTCAATATCACCGTGGAAGCCGACAGCACGGGATGGGGTACCGTCAGCGGAGGCGGAACGTATTCCTTTGGAGACACGGCCACAATTGAGGCTTTTCCCAACGTCGGCTGTGAGTTCTTGTTTTGGAACGACAGCCTCACCGACAACCCGCTTGAAGTCGTCGTTGTGAGCGACAGCACGTTCATCGCCCACTTCAGGCAAATCGACTACCTGATTGTGACCTCGTCTTCGCCTGCCGACGGTGGCACTGTGACACCGGGCGGCATCTACCATTACGGCGAGACGATTACCCTTGAGGCCTTGCCCAACCCAGGTTACGTCTTCGATGGCTGGAACGACGGCATCCCGGACAATCCGCGAGAAATCACCGTCGTGAGCGACAGCACTTTCGTTGCGAATTTCAGCATTGGAGAATACCTCATCGAGACGGCAGTGACCCCTGTCGGCTTGGGCTATGTCACCGGTGCTGGCATGTATCATTATGGCGACACCGTACAACTCGAGGCCTTCGGCAACTTGGGCTTCGAGTTCGTCGAATGGACTGACGGCAACACCGACAACCCACGCACCGTCATCGTCACAGGAAACGCCCTCTACACGGCACACATCGGCGTGCAACAATGCACCATCAAGGCCGAAGTGACACCCGAAGGGGCCGGAACGGTTGACGGACAAGGCACTTACGGATACGGCGAAATCATACAGCTTATGGCCCGCAACAACCCAGGCTATGTGTTTGTCCAATGGGGCGACGGAGCTTTGCAAAACCCAAGAAGCGTATTCGTGGAAGGCAACGCCATCTATCTTGCCGAATTCAACCGATTGGAATACGAAATCACCACACAGAGCAATCCCGAGGAAGGCGGCACGGTCAGCGGTGGCGGTACTTACCACTACGGCGACACCATCACGCTGACCGCAACGCCCAACGACAATTACATGTTCCTTTGCTGGAGCGACGGCATCGCCAGCAATCCGCGCACCGTCATTGTTAGAAGGGATGCGGAATTCATCGCCCTGTTCTACCAAAACGGGACACCGGAATATACTGTGACCGTCCTCTGCAACAACCCTGAATTGGGTTCTGTCGAAGGCAGCGGCACCTATCCCGAAGGAGCCACTATGCAAATCAGCGCCACGCCCAACGAAAACGCCTATTTCAAGCAATGGGACGACGGCGACATGCACAATCCTCGCCTGATAACCGTGACACAAGACACCACATTCACGGCTTTCTTCGCCGAAATGGAAACCTACTACACCATCGAGGTGAAATCAGACAACCCATTGATGGGCTCGACTTATGGCAGTGGCAATTTCTCAGCCAACACAGTCATCGACATCGGTGCCTCCCCACATCCAGGATTCCGCTTCGTCTGCTGGCAAGACGGCAACACCGACAATCCACGCTCCGTCACCGTCACCGAAAACGCCACCTATACGGCTTCCTTCGAGACAAAGCCCGTACAGACCTACACCATCACCGTTTACTATGAAGAGACCCAAGGCTTTGTGATTGGTGCAGGGACTTACGAAGAAGGCAGCACAGCCACCCTCGCCGCCATCCCTTCCGACGACTACAGGTTCATCAAGTGGAGCGACGACAACACCGACAACCCGAGGGAAATCATTGTCACCCAAGACCTCGTCTTGGCCGCCTTCTTCAGGACCACCGACGTGGACGAATTCCTAAACACCGCCACCGTCCTTTACCCCAATCCCGCCAACGACCGCATCCACATCGACGGACTTGAAGGCGAAACCCAAACAGAGGTTTTCAACGCTCAAGGCATTCTGGTCAAGACGCTGACACTCAGCAGCGATGCTGAGATTGCCATCGACGACTTGGCTTCAGGCCTCTATCTCATTCGCCTCGGCAGTCGGACATTCAAATTCATGAAACGCTGAACTCAAGACATACATACACTTTATTCATAAATTTTATAGCCGAAGATACTAATTCATCCTCATTTCGCGTTAGCAGGTAAATCCAAAACAAAAAATGTCATTATTACTCTTCATCCTCATCGTTCCGGCCCTATTCACCATCCCGATTGCGTTCTGTTGGAGGCAATTCGAGGCCGCCGGACAAAAAGGCCACTACAGCCTCATTCCCTACTACAACATTTATATCTTGTTGAAAATCATTGGGAAACAAAAGAAATTCTGGTGGTGGTTCTTCATCGTCTTCCCCTACATCAACTTTTTCATGCTGCTGCTGATGCTCGTCGAGTTGGGCAAGTGCTTCGGTAGGTTCAAGGTTTGGGAGGAAGGCATGGCTGCCATTCTGCCCTTCGTTTTCTTCCCCGTCGTCGCCAAGAACGACACATACCAAGACCCCTTCACGACAACAAGGCCCAAGAAATCGACCGCACGCGAATGGTTCGATGCCATCATCTTTGCCGTAGTCGCTGCATTAATCATAAGGACATACGTCTTCGAGGCCTTCACCATCCCCACTTCGAGTATGGAGAAGTCGCTCTGCGTTGGCGATTATTTGATTGTCAGCAAGATACATTATGGCCCAAAACGTCCCAACACACCAATTTCGTTCCCTTTCGTACACAACACCTTACCGTTGAGCAAGACCAAAAAATCATATTTGGAATGGATCAAGTTGCCCTATCACCGCTATCCGGGCGTCTCAACGATGAAGCGTTACGACCCCATTGTGTTCAACTATCCTGCCGGTGATACAGTCTGTGACATCTTCCAAAGCAGCATCAACTACTATGACCTTGTGCGTGAATACGGCCGCGAGCGCGTTTGGAATGACCACGCCAACTTCGGCAACGTCATTGCGCACCCTGTGGACAAGCGCGAAAACTATGTGAAACGCCTCATAGGAATGCCTGGTGATAGTTTGCAAATCATCGATGGTGTGGTGTTTGTCAACGGCGAGAAAGCGTACGAGCCTGAAAACATGCAGCACAACTACACCGTTGCAACCACCAACGGCGGCATCAACAAACAGACTTTGGACAAATTCAACATCACCGAAGGCTACCGCACTGCCGACCCCAACACTTTCATCCTCAACACTAGCGCGAAGGTGGCCGACGAGCTCATCAAGCTGCCGTTCATCACCTCCGTAATGCGCAACATCCAAGCACCTGGGCAAGGCACCAGCACAAGCCTCTTCCCCAACCGTCCCGACCTCTATCCTTGGAATATCGATAACTTCGGGCCGCTTTACATCCCGAAGAAAGGTGTTACGGTTGCACTGAATTCCAACACTTTACCGCTTTATGAGCGCATCATCCATGCGTACGAACTACACGACCTGAAGGTGCAAGGCGACCAAATCCTTATCGATGGAAAGCCTGCCGACAGCTATACCTTCGAGATGGACTACTTCTGGATGATGGGCGACAACCGCCACAACTCCGCCGACTCGCGCTATTGGGGCTTTGTTCCTGAAAACCATATCGTTGGCAAGCCCGTACTCGTTTGGTTATCCTTAGACAAAGAAAACGGCGGCATACGCTGGAAACGGATGTTCAGGATTCCGAAATAAAGCCTGCTCAACCAATACACAAAATGCCGCCCATATGGACGGCATTTTGCTTTATATCAGCGACTTATTTATACAAATCCTTTGGCGTATAGTAGTCATACGGTGGCATCGTGGCGGGATCAAGATTGGTATAGGTGCCATCCACTTGGATTTTCTCCTTGTTATGGATATAATGTCGGCAAAACCAGAGCAAGTCGTCTATCGTGAGCGGACCAGCGAGTGCGATGCTGTGGCCGTAGTCCTCAAAACGACGCACAAAGTATGGATAGTCGAATCTCACGAAACGCTTCACCAATGCATCAAGGCCAAAAAAGCCAACGCTAAAAAGACTCAAACCCTTGTATGACACCAAGTTATCCTTCATGCCATGAAACATCATGGTCGGGGCTGGAGCGCGATTGCGATACTTCACCAAGCCTTCGTGAGAGAAGATGGCACCCGCATAGGCCACCACGCCCGCCAAGCGGAAATCCTCGGGCAGGATGTCTGAATTGAGGTAACCGTTGCACATGGCATAGTCCGTCTGCAACGAGGTGATGGCGCCCGCGCTGGAGCCCGTCATCACGATATAATTCTTGTTGATTTTCAACTCATCGGCATGTTTGAGCAGGTAGTCCAAAGCCAAAATCGCATCCTCGGTGGCCATGTAAACCGCCTTCTCCAACGGATCTGTGTTGAAAATTCCAAGGTTTTTCGCACCTTTCAGGCCCAAACGGTAGTCAATGGATGCTACCATGAAGCCTGCGTCCACCAATTGCTTGAAATAGGCCTTCTCCCATTCGCCGTCGCGGTGGCCGCCAATAAAACCGCCGCCGAATACATAGACCAAGCAAATCGTGCTATCATGCACGGCCTCAGGCGTGTAGAAGTCGAGGTAAAGATTCAGCGTGTCGCGCTGGGCATATTGGTACGTCTTCATGTCCTGCGCAAAGCCGCCCAAAGTGATGACACAAAGCATTAAAAGGAGAAAGAACTTTTTCATTGTTGGTGGGTTTTGTAGTATTCCTTCAGAAATTCAGGCAGTTGGCGCAACGCGGCCTGTTCGCGCCATTGTTTCTTGACCTCTTGCGCGGGAACGCCAAACACAGCCTTGCCTGGCTCGATGCTCTTATCGACGGCGGATGTGGCCAGCACGACTGCGCCCGTCCCGATGACCAAATCCTTGTTGACGCACACGCGCCCCCAAAGGATGACGTCGTCCTCGATGCGCGTCACGCCGGCGATGGCGGCATGGGCACCGATGAGGCAGTTGTGGCCGATGTAGCTGTCGTGCCCAATCTGGCAGTGGTTGTCGAGTTTGGTGCCGCTCTCGATGATGGTGTCAGAAGTGACGCCTCGGTCGATGCTGCACAAGGCTCCAATTTCAACATCATCAGCTATGACCACGCGACCAAACGACTCGAATTTCTTGTAACCCTCGTTGCGACGTTGGAAATAGTAGCCGTCGGCCCCGATGACGCTGCCCGAATGGATGATGACGTTGTCGCCGATCACACAGTGGTCGTAGATGGTCACGTTGGGATGAATGAGGCAGTTCTTCCCGATGATGGTGTGATGCCCGACAAAACTGCCTGGCATGATGAGCGTCCCCTCGCCTATCGTCGCGCTCTCGCTGATGGGCGTGGTCTGCGGCTCAAACGGGCGGAAATGCCGCATCAGGCGCACGAAGGCGTCAAACGGATCGGGGTGCAAGAGCAAGGCTTTGCCTTCGGGACAATCCACCTCTTTATTAATAAGCACTACCGTAGCCGCCGAGTTGAGGGCCTTGGCATAATATTTCGGGTGGTCGACAAAGGTGATGTCGCCCGCCTCCACCTTGTGGATTTCATTGAGACCCGTAATAGGGAATTTGGGGTCGCCAACGTATTGTGCGCCAATCAATTCAGCAATGGATTTTAGGGTAGATTTCTGGATTTTCATCGGATCTAAATATTGTATTGACCTTGCAAAAATAGGAGTTTTGTTCATTTCTTCAATTCCGAAACATATCCTTTCACCTGCTCGAGCAGTGGCCCAAGATCATTTGTGCAAGTCTCCCAAATGAACAATGGACTTGCCATATAGTAGCCATGAACAAGGACATTGCGCATATCAATGATGTTGCGCCAAGGCGTTTCCGGATGCTCCTCACGGAATTCCTTGGTCAGCATATTGGCAGCCTCACCAATAATCATGATGTTGTAAACCACTGCATGAAAACACATAACATCGCCTTTCATTTCCTCAAAGGTTTTCCCTTCAAGGAAATCCATCACATGGACTATGCTTGCTTCAATGTGATACAGGCGCTCAATATCCCTAACTCGTTCTCTCATAGACCAGCTTCTTATCTCGATTGGCGGATTCAACGGCGAAAGGGAGCAACGTTCCTTCCTCTACGAGGTCAACCTCCCGGCCCAAGCGCTCTTGCAATTCTCTCCACATCTTAGCGTATGTGAACAATCCAATGGGGCTACTGTGGTCAAACTCAACCAAAATATCTACATCGCTTTCCGTGGTGGCCTCGCCTCGAGCGAATGAGCCAAACAACCACGCTTTCAAAACAGGCTGCGACTTAAAGTAATCGGATAGAAGAAATATCAAAGCTTGGTCACTCATCTCTCATTGGATTTCAGTGCAAAGATAAACAAAAATTACATTCTACAACAGTTTTTCGCACATTTACGACAAAAGCAGTTGTAATCATTTGAATTACAACTGCCTTTAAGAGATTAATAGGAAATCCAATCAGGCCTTCACGCGCTCGCAATATTCGCCCGTACGGGTGTCGACGCGAATCAAATCGTCGGTATTGATGAACAGTGGCACACGGACCTTGGCACCCGTCTCAACGGTGGCTTCCTTCAGCGCGTTGGTGGCGGTGTTGCCCTTTTCACCAGGCTCAGTGTAAGTCACTTGAAGGACGGTCTTCACTGGCATTTCGGCGAAGAGGATAGTCTCGGTAGAGGCATCAACAACGACATCAACCACGTCGTTTTCCTTCATGAACTTCACGCCGGTGATGTTGTCGCCGGCAATCGGAATCTGTTCGTAGGTCTCGGTGTGCATGAAGATATAGTCCTCACCTTCCTTGTAGAGGTACTGATAGGGACGGTGCTCAACGCGGACATCCTCGAGCTTCACGCCAATGTCGAAACGCTTTTCAAGCACATTGCCGCTCAACACGTCCTTCAGTTTGATACGCATGATAGTGTTGCCTTTGCCAGGCTTAACATGTTGGAAGTCAATGCAGAAATAAATCTTTCCATCCAAACGGACAGCGCTTCCAATCTTAACATCTTGACTTAACATAGTATTCTGTAATTTAATGATTTAATATTTAAAATTCAAAATTTGAAGCGGCAAAGGTAGTGGATTTCAGGGAAATCCCAAAGGATTAATGAAAAAAAGTGATTCAAAGCGTTGCGGATTAGTTATCAGTAAGCAAAAATGCCATATAGAAATAGGAAATCAACATGAGAGGATATTTTCTATTTTTCGTTTCAGCATGACACTTTTTCAAGGGAGTTTCGGCTGCAAAGATACACTTTTTCAAGGGACTTTTTGAAAACGTGACATTTTTTCAAGGGAGTTTTTTGCGCAATCAAACACTTTTTCAAGGAAGTTTTTGGAAATTTTGCAATAAAACAGGCATTTTTACGGGTAATATACCTTTTCGTTTCCAAAATTGAGATAGCCATTGTTTGGTGAGTCCAATTCAAAGACACCATCATACAAGATTTGTGTGGATTTCATGGAATCCTACCAGTGTTACGACTGGAAACAACTCCGAAAGACGCAAAAACTCCGAACTTAAATCTCTGTTTATCATAATTTTACTATTATTTTATGAAAATTTGGAATCCAACCCCAAATTTTCACGCAAAAATACGGAAGTTTTTCATATCATGCAAATTAATTGAAAAAAGCCACCCTCCCGCTCCGTTTTCTTCAGAGTTATTGAGGGTGGCTTTGAGGGATGCCCCGTCGTTATGGCCTCTATGAGGATTATTCTACGGAGCAGACAGGACGAATGGATTGGCCTTGATAACGGTAGTAAAGATCCACGAAGTCATTGCTTGCTGTAAAACCGAAATCATACGCCCCGTCGGGAATGCTGACATAAAGCGAACTTGACCAATAAATGCCATCTGCTCCGACGCTGTGAAGCGTGTCGTCCTTACGATACCCAGCGGCAGGCAAGAAAAGCTGCCCTCCGTTATCAGCAGTCAAAAGGTATCCGTTCACACCGTCTTGAACCGTCCATGCGCGAGTCGTGTTGTCGCGCAATTCCTTCCATTGTTCCATGGTAGGCACATGCCAACCCGTTCCCCAATTCACTAAAGCTGCATCATCAATTGGCATCAAAACGGTTAAGTTGTCAGTGAAACCGTCGTAGCCATATATCGGGTCGGTGCAGTATTTGGTAAGGGCACTCCCATCGCCCATGCAATACTGGTATGTACTCCAATTGTAGGTAGGCTTCGGGGAGTTGTCTCCCCATGCAAAATAGTCACCGTAGCCTTCGGGTGTTTCGGCTCCTATATTACAAGTAGCCCACAACGTACCACTTGGCAAGCCAAGGTCAACATAATCATGTCCTCCATTACTTCCACTGACAGTGAAAGTATTGGCCGGTTCTTCAGGGGTGCATCCACTGACGAAAAGCATTGCCGTTCCCATTAGCATTAAGGTCGCTACTGCCTTCATTACTTTTTTCATTTTGATTAGATTTGGTTGATAATGTTTGTTTTATTATGGCGCAAAAATAGGACATTTTTCCAAACTTGTAAGCAAAATGTCCACATTTGAAGAAATTGCTTATTTTTGCAAAATTAAAATGAACATCCAATTATGCCTAAGGCTTTTATCTATGCTACAGCAAAAGTGATTTGGACCTTCTTGTTTTATGGTTCTGACAACAATGAGAACCGTGCGCATGTCCATGTTGGTAAAGCAGGTGTAGTTGATTTGGGAAAGATTTGGTTGGAGCCTCAAGTCGAGATTGCTAAAAAGGGTGAATTGACCGACAGACAATTGGCTGAAGTTCTTGAGATTGCCAAAAGGTTTCGGAAAGATTTGATGAAGCAATGGGTAAAGTTTAAGGCAGGGGAAAAAGTAAAAAGCATAAAAGTAAAGGAGTAACAATGTATACAATCGAAGGTTATTGGGATGTAGTCCCACGAATTAAAAATGTCTCTTTCCCTATGCGGGGCAAGATGCAGATTGCTTTGCAGGATGGGCGTATTATCGTTGTTTCCATTTCGAAGTTTCCTAGCGTGAAACGTTTAAGCAAGGAACAAAGGAAGAAATGGTATATCCTCGGCAATGGGTTTTCCTTTGAGGATTCCGACGAAGTCATCCACATTGAACAGATTCTTGGAAACTTCGCAAATTATGCCCACGAAGCATAACAAGCGAGTTATTACTATTCCCTATTATTCCGCAAATTTCCAAATCCTTAAAAATATGAAGAAAAACAAACTTTTCCTGTTAGCCATGATCACCTGTTCAATCGTATCGTGCAACACACAACAGCCTGAAAAACCGACAACTGAACCGAAAGGCAAAGACAAAATCGGGCCGAAAGAACTCACCCTGAAGTCGGACATCATGACGCCCGAAGTGCTCTGGAGCATGGGCCGCATCGGCGACTACAGCATCTCGCCCGACCACTCGAAAATCGTCTACGCCGTCACCTACTACAGCGTGCCTGAAAACCGCAGCGGCTCCACCTTATATATAATGAACGCAGACGGCAGCGACAACAAGGTATTAGTGGTGAGCAACGACAGCCAATACAGCCCGCAATGGCGTCCCGACGGCAAGAAAATCGGCTTCCTCGCGCCGAAAGACGACGTCATGCAAATGTGGGAAGTGAACCCCGACGGCACAGGCCTGCAATGCGTCTCCAGCGAGAAGGACGACATCAACGGGTTCCTCTACTCGCCCGACTGCGCCCAGGTGCTCTTCACCAAGGAAGTGAAACTGAAAGAGACCGTGGCCGACATCTATCCCGACCTCGACAAATCGTCGGGCCGCATCATGAACGACCTGATGTACCGCCATTGGGACCACTGGGTCGACACTTATGGGCACATCTTCGTGGGCAACATCAGCAGCGGCAAGCTTGAGGCTTCGTTTGACGCCATGCAAGGCGAGCAATGGGAAGCCCCCGTGCGTCCCTTCGGCGGCATGGAGCAAGTTCAGTGGCTGCCCGACGGACAGAGCTTTGTCTATTGCTGCCGCAAGAAGGTCGGCAAGGACTACGCCCTCTCCACCAACACCGATATTTACCAATACATCATCCAAAGCGGCGAGTGCAAGAATCTCACCGAAGGCATGATGGGCTACGACCTCAACCCCGTCATCTCGCCCGACGGCAAATATATGGCCTGGGAGAGCATGGAACGCGACGGCTACGAGAGCGACAAGCAACGCCTCTTCGTGATGAACCTCGAAACGGGCGAAAAGACCGACTACTCCGCCCGCTTCGACCAATGCTGCACGGGCTTCAGCTGGGCCGACGACAGCAAGACGCTCTACTTCATCAGCGACAAATATGCCACCGACCAACTCTACGCCCTCAGCCTCGAAAACGGCGAAATCAAGAAGCTGACGGAAGGCAAGCACAACTACGTCTCCGTACACTTCAACGGCGATAAGCTGATTGCAGGTCGCCAGTCGATGAGCCACCCGACGGAGCTTTTCAGCGTCGACCCCACCACGGGCGAGGCCGCGCAAATCACGCACATCAACGACAACATCTTTGCACAACTCACCATGGGTGAGGTCAAGGAACGCTGGGTGAAGACCACCGACGGCAAGGACATGCTCGTGTGGGTCATCTATCCGCCCCATTTCGACGCCAACAAGCAATACCCTGCCCTGCTCTACTGCGAAGGCGGACCGCAAAGCACGGTGAGCCAGTTCTGGAGCTACCGTTGGAACTTCCAGATGATGGCCGCCAACGACTACATCATCGTCGCCCCCAACCGTCGCGGCTTGCCCGGCTTCGGTCAGGAATGGCTTGAGGAAATCAGC
>JAFSJF010000146.1 GCA_017439405.1 Bacteroidales bacterium | reverse complement strand
CTGAAGAAATCTTCAAAAACTACGCTCGCCACATCGGCATCGGCGGCATCGCCATGGCGGGTGTCATCAGCATCATCAAGTCGTGGGGCGTGATTAAGTCGTCGGTGGGCCTCGCAGCCAACGAGTTCAAAGGCAAGAAAGCCTCGGTGGAAGCCGTCGACCGCACGCAACAAGACATCCCGATGAAGACCATCGTCATCGGCATCGTGGCCGTGCTCATCGTCACCTTCTTGTTCTTCTGGCTCGGTGTGGTGCACAACGTATGGCACGCCTTGATCGGCATCTTGGTCGTGGCCGTCATCGCCTTCCTGTTTACGACGGTGGCCGCCAATGCCATCGCCATCGTGGGCAGCAACCCCGTGAGCGGCATGACGCTGATGACCTTGATTTTGGCCTCCTTGGTGATGGTCGCCGCCGGACTGAGCGGCCCCAGCGGCATGACCGCCACTTTGATTATCGGTGGCGTTGTTTGCACGGCATTGGCCGTGGCCGGAGCCTTCATCACCGACCTGAAAGTGGGTTATTGGATTGGCACGACGCCTAAGAAGCAAGAGATCTGGAAGTTCGTCGGCGTGGCCGTGGCCGCCGCCACCGTCGCCGGCGTCATCATGATCCTGAACAAGGCCTACGGCTTCGTGGGCGACGGCGCCTTGGTCGCGCCTCAAGCCAACGCCATGAGTGCCGTCATCGAGCCGATGATGTCGGGCGGCAGCGCCCCGTGGTTGCTCTATGGCATCGGCGCCGCCATTGCCTTGATCCTCAACTTCTGCAAGGTGCCGGCATTGCCTTTCGCCTTGGGTATGTTCATTCCCATCGACCTCAACGTGCCGCTGCTCATCGGTGGCGCCATCTCGTGGTTCGTCAGCTCGCGCAGCAAGGACCAGAAACTCAACGACGCACGCTACAACCGTGGCACCCTCATCGCATCGGGCTTCATCGCCGGTGGTGCCTTGATGGGTGTGGTGAGCGCCATCCTGAAGTTCGCCAACGTGGATGCCGTGGCCCGCACTGCCGACGGCACGCCGTTTGCCGAGATGCCTGTGGCCGGTCTCATCGCCTTGGTGATGTATATCGCCATCATCGCCTACATGATTTGGGACTCGAAGCGGGCGAAGGTCGAGGAATAAACTTCCTGACTATGACTTTTGACTATGACCATGACTGCTTTTCTTTTGTCGAAAGCAGTCATGGTCAATTATTATAGGTCATTACTAAAAAACACATAAAAGAAAACCCCTACGGGGTATAACCCATTGGTTCGTTGAGTTTTCATTATTAAAAGAAAGCTCCAATGGAGCATTTTTAGAAGTTCCCTATAATTTGTTAATGTCCTAAAAAGTATTTTCACTATTTTTGCAGCCTAATTGTCAACGAAATAAAAACACCACTAAATATGAAAAGATTTACAATGATTGTAGCATTGCTGCTGATGGTGGCGATGCCGATGATGGCCGAGCGCGTAAGCCCTGAAACGGCTCGCAAGGTGGCCACGACATTTTTGAACAACAATGGTGTAAAAGCCACCCAACTGACCGACCTCTCAAAGGAAGCTGGATTCCCTAACCTGTATATCTTCAATGGCAACCCTGGCTTCGTGGTGATGGCTGCCGACGACTGCGTGAAGCCGATTTTAGGCTATTCGCTGACAGGGAAGTTTGTGGTGGAAGATATGCCGGAAAACCTGAGATTGTGGCTGCAAACGTATAGCGATGGTATACAAATCGCAATTGAGAACAGAGAAAGAGCTTCGGTGGAGACTATGCATTTATGGGCTAACCTGCGCAATGGAGATCCTAACGTGGCAAAAACGAGCATTGTGGTCGACGCTTTGATTCAAACCAAATGGGCACAACGTGCCCCTTTCAATAATCTCTGTCCTACAGGAACGCCTACCGGTTGTGTTGCTACTGCCATGGCACAAATAATGAATTTTTATGAATGGCCTCAACCAAAAGGTATTGGACAGCATTCATACATCCATTCAAGCTATGGAGAGCAATCCGCAGAGTTCTATCTGACGACTTATGACTGGGCCAACATGAAAGACAGCTACACGAGTGGTTATACCCAAGCCCAAGCTGTTGCCGTCGCCACATTGATGTACCATTGTGGAGTTTCCATGAACATGAACTATGGTCCAACTGGCAGCGGAGCTTTTTCCATCGAAATTCCTTCTGCCCTTATCAATTATTTCAATTATAGCAAGTCCACAAAGTATAAAAGCAGATACAGCAACGACTCTACTTCATATTGGATAGCTGACATGAAGGCGGAATTAGATGCCGGCAGACCTATGGAATACGATGGCTCAAGTAACTCAGGAGGTCATTCTTTCATATGCGACGGCTATGATAGCGACAACAAATTCCATTTCAATTTCGGATGGGCTAATGATAGTGATGGTTTCTTTACTATAGACGGAATAGCCTACAACCAAGAACAAGGAGCTGTTTTTGGTATCAAACCTGCCCATTGCACTGTTACCGCTCCGACCAACTTCACGGCCTCATTAATTGAAAACACAAGAGATATAAACTTGAGTTGGGACGCGGTTACTGAAGCTACTGCCTACAAGTTATTCAGGAACGGTGATCTTATTCAAACTATTAACGCAAATGACGAACTGGTTTACACTGACAGCCAAATTCCATATGGCACCTCCGTCTATTATATCAGGAGCGTAGATTCTGAAGGGGAAATGTCATTGCCGTCTGACTATCGATCTATTTCCATCCAATTCCCAGCGCCTACCGGCCTTCAAGCTGTCGCATTATCCAATGGCCATGTCAACCTAACATGGAACGATTCCCAAAATGCGGAATCCTATAATATTTATTGTAATGAAGTTTTGATTGCGAACACCACAAATACAACCTACGAAGACAACTTACCCATACCGACAAATCCATCCTATTTTGTCAAAGCAGTTGACTCTTCTGGTGATGAATCCCCGGCTTCTAATTCCGTTTCGGTTTCAATCGGATACAATTTCCCCATCGTAGATGATTTAGAAGTCACATTCTCCAATGAGCAGTCTCTGCTTTCCTGGACAGAGCCTTCATGGTGTTACCCGCAAAACGGAACCACAACGCTTTCCTATGGAAACGGAGACTCATATTACTATTGGGGTGTTAAATATTTCGCCCATAGATATCCAGCATCAACTCTATCACAGCATGTCGGACAAGCCTTATACAAAGTCAGCACAAAAGTTACCTATGTTGGAACATATACCGTTTATGTGTTTTCGAATACCATCAATGACCAGCCGGACCCTCAAGCCTTGAGCGACACACGGGTATTGAAATGCAGTTATGGAGGTTGGCGAGAAATCCCATTAAGCCATCCTATCACCATCGAAGAAAACCAAGACTTATGGATTGTGATAAAACAAGAAAACACAGGACAGCAGTATACGATTCCAAGTTTCAACTTATCCACTCATAACACTAACGCATTCTATAGCGGAAGCAGTCCCACCAACCTCCATGATGCAAATCCCAGTATAAATTGCGCTTGGTTTATCAAAGCCTACCTCACCGATGGTGCTTACACCTATAATCTATACGACGGGGAAACAAAACTGAATGGAGAGGAGCCAATAACCAACTCCTTCTATACCGTACAGAACCCTGCCAACAACACCGCCCACCAATACACCGTGAAGACCAACTATTACGGCGGCGAGTCAGCAGCCTCCAACGTGGCAGGTATCACTCTGGGCACAGCCGCCATTGATGACGATTTGAGCCTCGGTGCCAACGACAAAATGACCGTCACCGAAAACAGCCAACTCACCGTCAACGGTACACTCATCAACACTAATCCCGCCAACCTCATCCTTGAAAACGGAGCCGAGCTTGTCCACAATTCCGACAACGTGAAAGCCACAGTAAAGAAAACCATCACACCGCCTTCGGCTAACGACTATGGTTGGTACTTCATCGCTTCGCCCATTGCCGAAAGCATCACGCCAAGCGAAGAAAACGGTTTCCTCAACGGAACATACGACCTCTATTACTATAACGAGCCAATGCACTACTGGATGAATTACGAAAGCAGTGCTTTCAGCTTAATGCCACAAAAAGGCTACCTCTATGCCAACGAAGCGACCAACGGCACGACGCTGCAATTCACAGGCACGCTGACCCCGAGCAACAACACCGTCACCATCAACAACCTGAGCCACATCGCAAGTTCGCTGAACGGCTTCAACCTCGTGGGCAACCCCTTCGCCTGCAATGCCACCGTCGACAAGGACTTCTATATCATCGACAACACGACGAACAGGGTGGTCTTGGCAGAAGAAGGTCGACAAATCGCGCCCGGCGAAGGCGTTTTCGTGAAGGCCACGGACGAAAACGATGCTGTGACGTTCACTAAGGCAACAACGAGTGCCGGACCATCGTCGAGCAGCATCGACATTGTCGTGACGACCAATGCACTGGCAACGAGAGACGGTAGCCCAACGACCTTGGACCGCGCCCGCGTGCGCCTCGGCGAAGGCACCAACATGGAGAAATTCAACTTGGACAACGAACATACCCAAATCAGCTTCTGGAACAACGGCCAAGACCTCGCCGTGGCCTGCGCCAACGGACAAAATGAAATGCCGCTCAACTTCAAGGCTGACAAAAACGGCACTTACACGCTCGCTTTTGAAGTCGAGAACCTTGATTTGGGCTATCTGCACTTGATTGATAATATGACTGGCAACGAGGTTGATGTTTTGGCCTTGCCGACCTACACCTTCGAGGCCAAGACGTCGGATTACGCTTCGCGGTTCAAACTGGTGTTTGCTGAGCCAACAGACGGCCCGTCTGCGGACGACCAACCGTTTGCATATTATGCCAATGGCGAAATCCGCATTGTGGCGGACGCATGCGATGCGTCCCTACAGGTGGTTGACATGATGGGGCGCGTGGTCGTCAGTAGAGACGGTGTGCACACCGTCTCTACAAGCGGAATGCCGGCTGGCGTATACGTTTTGCGCCTCGTCAGCGGCGACGGCGTGAGGACGCAGAAAATCGTCATCGATTGATTCAGGATTGTAGAGACGTCATAACATGGCGTCTCTTCAGGACAACCCTATAAAACCGGCAACGGCCAACCCACAACCACGGGTTGGCCGTTTTTTTCGGCAAACACGCCAGCAGAATTGGAATAATGCGTAATTTTGCAAAGAATCATCAACGATTGTAAAACTCCAACGATATGAAAAGATTTACGATGATTGTGGCATTGGTGCTTAGCATTTGCAGTTTCAGTTTTGCCCAAAGAAGCACATTCAGCAAAATCACGCCAGATTTACAAGAAGAACTTGACAAACAGCCTAGTACTGACAAGACCTTTAGCGTCATTATTACCATGACAGACGAATACGATCAGGCACAAATGGCTCATGAAATTCAATACATGAAATCCGAAGAGCGTCGGTCCTATGTTGTTGATGAATTAAAACGGTTTTCCAAGGCGAGCCAATCCGATTTGCTACAATTGCTCAATGAAGGTGTGAGGTCAGAAATCGTGAAGGATGTAAAATCCTTTTGGCTGTTTAACGGAATAAGCTGTACTACAACCCGTGAAATGATTGAGGCTTTGTCGCAACGTAAGGACATTGCCGTAATTGACATAGACCGTGTTGTCATGCTTCCAGACGACGAAAAAGCCACAGAAGTGACCGAAGCCATTCGAGACCTTCCGTGGCACGTCTCTCAAGTTCATGCCAATGATGTATGGGCCTACAACGGAGCATCGGGCTATGATGGGACAGGCGTGGTGGTAGCCATCATTGATACAGGGGTCAATTATAACCACGTCGACCTCAGCGACCACATGTGGAATGGTGGTGACGAGTATCCAAATCACGGTTATGATTTCTATTCAAAGGACAACGACCCCATGGATGAATACGGCCACGGAACACATTGCGCTGGAATCACTGCTGGTGACGGCACGAGCGGCACTCAGACTGGCATTGCGCCCAATGCCACTATCATGGCATTAAAAGTCTTCGGAGGAGAAGGTAGTGAGGCTTCTACCAATGACATTTTAGAGGCCATGAGTTTTGCCGTAGAACATGGAGCGGACATAGTCAATTTGTCCCTTGGGTCAGCGGGGGCCAGTGGGAATGTCTTCTACCGCCAAGCATTTGTCAATATGATGAATGAAAACGTGGTTGCTTCAGTGGCAGCAGGAAATCATGGACAAGACTACGACACCTACTCACTGCCCACCAACATTGGTTCACCTGGCAACTGTCCATCACCATGGCACAACCCCGACCAAGCCCTTACAGGAGGCCTGTCGGCAGCCATCACCATCGGCGCCAGCAACCGAAGCGACCGCAAAACGACTTTTTCGTCTTTCGGTCCTGTTACATGGGGAAACGTAAGCGACTACAATGACTATCCATACACTGAAGGCAGCACTACCGAAACCGGTCTTATCAAGCCCGACATCATTACTCCAGGAGCCGACATCGTTTCTTGTAACTTTCAAGACAACAGCGGTCATGTCAGCAAAAAGGGGACTTCCATGGCGGCCCCATTGGCCTCCGGCATCATGGCATTGATGCTTCAGGCTAATCCCAACTTGACACCCTCCCAAATTGACCAAATTCTTGAAACCACTGCATGGCCAGTAGATTTCAAGGTAAAGAAAAACAATGACACAGGCGCTGGACGAGCCGATGCCTTGGCATGTATCGATGCCATTTTCACCAATGCCACTCAGCCCACTAATCTGACCTTAGAAACGCGTGGCGGAGACGTGATGCTAACTTGGACTGCCAGCACATCGGCTCCCGCAGGTTATTGCATTTACCGCGACAACGTTCAAGTGGGAACCACCACAGAAACAAACTATACTGACAAGCAAACCGAAACGGGCAAGCACGTTTACTATGTTCGAGCCAACGACAACAGCAACCACCAAAGCGTACGCTCCAACGCTTTGGTTTGCAACATCGCCCCCTATGCCACTTCCCCCGACAATCTGTCCATTAGTTGGGACGGCGAAAATGCGTTCTTGAATTGGGACGCATCTACCACCAACAGCAATGAGATAACCTCGACAGATTTGTATTTTACCATGGACCCAAGGACAGCATACCCTTCAGCCCCCAACACAACCGCATTTTGGGGAATAAAATACGAACCAGAAGATTTGAGACACTTCATTGGCATGAGTATAGACCAGATAAGTATCTGCATTTATTCAACGGATCTGACGCATACGATAAGAATCTATCGCGGAACATCTTTTGGGAATACCACTGGCGAGCCAGTCTACTCACAAAGTTTCACCCCAACATGCGGTCAATTGGAAACACAATTAGTGACTTTAGACACTCCATATCCCATCGACGACATCTCGGAAGACTTATGGATTACTTGCAGTGCCACCTTAGGAAGCGAATATTCACTTCCTGCCGCCTTGGGTCTCTATCCTGAGCCCAGCTCAAATTGCTTCTATCACGCTTCAGGAGACGATCCCAATCATGTCGTTTGGGGGCATTTCCCCGATGGAGGCCAACATGTTGCAGCTTGCATCAAAGCGCACCTCACTCGCACAACCACCTACACACCTGCCTACAACGTTTATCTCGACAATGGCATCGAGTTGAGTAATCTTTCGGTTACCGAATACACAGGCCAGCCCAATTTGCACAGCGGCGAAAACAGCTATTGCGTTACCAGCATGATTGGCAACAATGAATCATGTCCTTCCAATGATGCAAAAATAGTTGTCATAGATAACACCCAAACGGAAAACGACGATATCACCATTGACAATAGTTCGGTTTACATCATCAACCCGACAGGTATGCTCACCGTTAATGGTTCACTGGTTTCGGCTGACCCGACAAGATTTATCCTTGAAAACGGTGCCCAACTCATCCACAACTCGAATGGCGTGAAAGCCACGGTAAAGAAAGACATCACGGCTTATACCACCGACGACAACGGCTGGAATTTCATCGCCTCGCCCGTCACGGAAAGCATCACGCCCAGTGCTGACAACGGCCTGCTAACCAACAATTACGACCTCTACAAGTTCGACCAAAGCCAAGAGCTTGAATGGCGCAACTATGAGTCCACGCCACAACCTTTTTCCACCCTCGACCACAAGACAGGCTACCTCTACGCCAACAGCGGCAACACGACCTTGTCGTTTGCAGGTACTCTGGCCGCAACTGTCACGGCCACGTCTTTGGCATACGACGCCAACGCAACAACCCTCAAAGGCTTCAACCTCATCGGCAACCCCTTCGCCTGCAACGCCACCGTCGATAGGGATTTCTATGTGATGAACGAGTCCATGAACGAAGTCACGTTAGCCGAAAGCGGCAGACAGATTGCCCCTTGCGAAGGCATTTTCGTGCAAGCGAAAGGAGAAAACGAGAGCGTTTCCTTTACCAAGGCGACCGCCTCCGCAAAAGGCACCCACCCGAAAGACTGCTTCGACGTGGTCGTCACGCAAAGCCGCTCCGCTATTGACCGCGCCCGCGTGCGCCTCGGCGAAGGCACCAACATGGAGAAATTCAACTTGGACAACGAACATACCCAAATCAGCTTCTGGAACAAAGGGCAAGACTTCGCCGTGGCCTACACCGATGGCCAAGACGAAATGCCCGTCAACTTCAAGGCTGCCAAAAACGGCACTTACACACTCGCTTTTGAAGTCGAAAACCTTGATTTGGACTATCTGCATCTGATTGATAATATGACGGGCGAGGAGATTGATGTTTTGGCCATGCCGGCCTACACCTTCGAGGCCAAGACGACGGATTACGCTTCGCGGTTCAAACTGGTGTTTGCTGAGTCAACAGACGGCCCGTCTGCGGACGACCAACCGTTTGCATATTATGCCGATGGCGAAATCCGCATTGCGGCGGACGCATGCGATGCGTCCCTACAGGTGGTGGACGTGACGGGGCGCGTCGTCGCTTCCGTCGGCGGACACACGCGGTGTGTCCCTACAACGGGGATGGCGCCTGGCGTCTATGTCCTTCGCCTCATCAATGGCGACACGGTTAGGACGCAGAAGATTGTGATAGAATGACCGTAGAGCAACACACTGGGTTCGCAAGCGTCCCGCTTGCAGGCAATGCCAACACCTCAACAACAATTGACGGCCGCTTCCCAAAAGAAGGTTGGCACAGCCGAGGCTATCTGCCGCATTGCGAAGCAAGGAACCTTCAGTTTATCACTTTTCGATTGTACGATTCGGTTCCTAAAGAAGTGATTTTGAAATGGAAAGAGCAAGTCGCACACGATAGTGATTTTGAACAGGCAAACAAACTTTTGAGGCTATTAGACCAATACGAAGATGCGGGAAAAGGATCTTGCTATCTGAAAGATGAACGCATAGCCAAATTGGTCCAAGACGCTCTTTTGTTCCATGATGGCAAGCGATACAAGCTATTGAATTGGTGCATAATGCCCAATCATGTTCATGTACTCATTGAGAAGTTCGAAGGAGTCACTCTTTCAGGAATATTACACAGTTGGCGGTCTTTTACTTCACACAAAGCCAATGAAATCCTTGGCAGAACTGGAGACTTTTGGATGAAAGACTACTTCGACAGATTCATCCGGGACGAAAGTCACCTGAATGCCACCATTCGATATATAGAAAACAACCCCGTGAAAGCAGGGTTGGCAAATGAGCCAGAGGATTGGCCGTGGTCATCAGCGTGTTATCGTTAACTGGGTTCGCAAGCCTCCCGCCTTAGGTTCGCAAGCGTCCCGCTTGCGGATTTTGCAGGCGGGACGCCTGCGAACCCAGTTTTTCACTACCTTTGCAGCCATAATTTTATCGAATCGTGGCAAGCATTTCAAACCAACCCTATAAAAATGATGCCCACATCGACGCGATAGTCAAGGCTTTGCGCGATGGTGGGCATTTGCTGTGTTCCAATCTGGTGGCCTCGTCGAAGGCCTTCGTCGTGGAAGAGACCTTCCGCCAAATGGGCGGCCAACACCTCATCGTATGCGCCGACAAGGAAGACGCGGCCTATTTCTACAACGACCTCGAAAGCCTCCTCGGCGAGCGCGGCATGGACTACAGCAAGAAACAGGTCCTCTTCTACCCCACTTCCTACAAACGCCCCTACGAGCCAGAGAAGCCCGACAACAGCTACATCCTTTCGAGGACAGAGGTGCTGCAACGCGTCTCCACCTCGGAACGCAAGACCTTGATAGTGAGCTATCCCGAAGCATTGAGCGAAAAGGTCTTCACCCGCAAGCTGTTGGCCAAGAACACCTTCAAGATCAAGTTGGGCGACAAGGTGAACCTCGATTTCCTCACCGATTTGCTCTACGAATACGAGTTTGAGAACGTCGATTTCGTGGTGGAGCCGGGGCAATTCGCCATCCGTGGCGGCTTGGTCGACGTGTTTTCGTTTGCCAACGACTATCCCTACCGCATCGAGTTCTTCGGCGACGAGGTGGACAGCATCCGCAGCTTCAACATCGCCGACCAGCTTTCGATCGAGAAACTGAAGCAAATCGTGCTGCTGCCCAACATGCAGGAACGCGCCTTCATCGAGGAACGCGAGGCCATCCTGCAATACCTGCCCGACACGACCGCCGTCTGGCTCACCGACATGGCCTTCTTCGCCACCCAAGTCGATAAGGAATACGACCGCGCCGTGGAAGCCTTCGAGAAGATGCAGGAGCAGGACGAGGAAGTGAAGGCTTTGAAACCTGGCCTGCTGTTCAGCAAGTCGGATGAATTGCTTTCCAACCTTACAAAGCACCCTACCGTTGAGCTTGGCGTTTCGAGCAAACTCCCAACTGAACAACTGAACAACTGTCAACTGAACAACTGTCAACTGACAACTGTCAACTTCAAGACCAAGCCCCAGCCCATCTTCAGCAAGAACTTCAACCTGCTCATCGACGACATCGCCGCACACAAGGAAGAAGGCTACCGGGTCATTATCTTTTCCGAAAGCAGCAAGCAACTAACTCGCATTCAGGCGATTCTGAACGACATCAACCACAACGACGAGCTGCACCGCGACTTCGAGACCGAGACCATCGCCATCCACGGCGGCTTCATCGACGAAGATTTGAAGGTGTGCTGCTACACCGACCATCAGATTTTTGAGCGTTACCATCGTTTCCACCTGCGCGACAACTTCTCCACCAAGCAGGCCATCACGCTGAAAGACCTCTACGAGCTGAAGCCCGGCGACTTCGTCACCCACATCGACCACGGCATCGGGCGCTTCGACGGCCTCGAAACTATCGAGAACATCGGTAAGCCTCAAGAGGCTATCCGCCTGATTTACAACAACGGCGACCTGCTCTACGTGAGCATCCACTCGCTGCACCGCATCGCGAAATACAGCAGCAAGGACGGCACCGAGCCGCACCTCAGCACCCTCGGCAGTGGCGCTTGGAACCGACTGAAAAACAAGACCAAGAGCAAGGTCAAGGACATCGCGCGCGAACTCATCAAACTCTACGCCGAGCGCAAACGCACGCCGGGATTCAGGTTCTCGCCCGACAACTACCTGCAAACCGAACTCGAAGCCTCCTTCATCTACGAGGACACCCCCGACCAACTGAAAGCCACCAACGACGTGAAACGCGACATGGAGAGCGAGCACCCCATGGACCGCCTCGTGTGCGGCGACGTCGGCTTCGGCAAGACCGAGGTGGCCATGCGCGCCGCCTTCAAGGCCTGCTGCGACTCCAAGCAAGTGGCCGTTCTCGTGCCTACGACGGTATTGGCTTTGCAGCACTACCACACCTTCACAGAACGCTTCGACGGCTTCCCCGTCACCATCGAATACCTCAACCGCTTCAAGACCACCAAACAACAGACCGAAATCCTGAAACGCCTCGAAAAAGGCGAAATCGATATCATCATCGGAACGCACAGACTGACAGGAAAAGACGTGAAATTCAAGGACTTGGGCTTGCTCGTCATCGATGAGGAACAGAAATTCGGCGTAGCCGTGAAGGAGAAACTGAAAGCGATGAAGGCCAACGTGGACACACTGACCTTGACCGCCACACCTATTCCCAGAACCTTGCAATTCTCGATGATGGGTGCCCGAGACCTCAGCGTAATCACCACACCGCCGCCCAACCGCTATCCCGTACAAACAGAGTTACGCGGCTTCGACGGCGAACTCATCCGCGACGCCATCCAGTTTGAAATCGCGAGAAACGGCCAGGTGTTTTTCATCCACAACCGCATCCAAAACATCATGGATGTGCACGACTTCATCCTGAAGTATGTGCCTGGCGTGCGCATCGCCGTGGCCCACGGCCAAATGGAAGGCGAAAAGTTGGAGAAAATCATGCTCGGCTTCATCAACGGCGACTATGACGTGCTGCTTTGCACCACCATCGTGGAGAGCGGCCTCGACATCCCCAACGCCAACACCATCATCGTCAACGACGCGCACCGCTACGGCCTCAGCGACCTGCACCAGCTGCGCGGACGCGTGGGCCGTTCCAACAAGAAGGCCTTCTGCTACCTGCTGACGCCGCCCTTGAACACCTTGACCCAGGAAGCCCAGAAACGCCTCCGCGCCTTGGAGGAGTTCTCCGACCTCGGCGAAGGCATCAACATCGCCATGCGCGACTTGGACATCCGTGGCGCAGGCAACCTGCTCGGCGCGGAACAGAGCGGCTTCATCAACGACATCGGCTTTGAAACCTACCACAAAATCCTCGACGAGGCCATCCTTGAGCTGAAAGAGACTGAGTTTAAGGACATTTTCGACAAGGAGGAAGACAAGACCTACGTCGCCGACTGCACCATCGAGACCGACATGGAGGTGCGTTTCCCGTCGGACTACATCAACTCGACGCAGGAACGCGTGAGCCTCTACAGCGAACTCGACCACACCAAGACCGAGGAAGCCTTGATGAAGTTCACCGACCACCTCATCGACCGCTTCGGCCCCATCCCCAAGCAGGTCAACGACCTGCTGAACACCGTGCGGCTCCGTTGGGTGGCCAAGGACTTGGGTTTCGAGAAAATCGCGCTACGCCACCACAACATGACGGCCTATTTCGTTAGCAACCAAGCCTCGAAATACTACGAGACGGGCGTTTACCAAAACGTAATGCAATACATCATCACCCACCCGAAACGCACGGCGGTGAAAGAGGTGAACGACAAATTGCAGTTGGTGGTGAAGGAAGTGAGCACGGTGACGCAGGCGCTGGAATTGCTGCGGGAGATGGCAAACTATTCCGCGTGACGCGATTCCCAGAACTCCGCCCCCTTAGCCCCAATCTCCTTCGGGTCGAAAACGGGTTCCTTGCCCGCCTTCTTCTGCCGCTCGTACGACTTCAACGCCTTGAACGCCTTGGGCGAGAGCAGCAGAATGGCGATGATGTTCACCCAAGCCATCAAGCCCACGCCTGTGTCGCCAACGTCCCAAATCATTTTGGCCTCGTAGAGCGAGCCGAAAAACACCATGCCCACCACGCCGAGGCGCAGCACCCAAATCAGGATGTGCTCGATTTTGCCCTTACCGAAAAGATAGACGAGGTTGGTCTCGGCATAGTAATAATACGCCATAATGGTCGTGAAGGCAAAGAAAAACAGGGCTATCGACACGATGATGCCGCCCCAGTTGCCACCCAAGAACGTGCCCAAGGCCGCCGAGGTGTAACTCACACCAGGCGCGCCCAGCTCCACGCCTTCGGCGGCGACGAGGATATTGCCCGCCCCGTCAAAGACGTTGTAGGTCTTGCAAGCCAAGATCATCACGGCAGTGGCGGTACACACCAACAGGGTGTCGATATACACCGAAAACGCCTGCACTAATCCCTGCTTGACGGGATGCGACACCTTGGCCGCGCCCGCCACGATGGCGCCCGTGCCTTGTCCGGCCTCGTTGCTATAGATGCCGCGTTTCACGCCCCAAGCGATGGTCGCGCCGAGGATGCCTCCGAAAGCCTGATTCATGCCGAAGGCGCTTTGTATCATTTCCATAAAGGCATGAGGCACTTCGCGGATATGGTAGGCCAACACGACGATGGAAAGCAGCACATACACGATGGCCATGAAAGGCGCCACAATCTGCGCCACGTTGGCGATGCGCTTCACGCCGCCCATCACCACAAGGCCAATGAGCAAAGCCACAACAGCGCCCACCCACATCGGGCTGATATGGAAGGTGTTGGCAAACGAAATGGCGATGCCGTTGCTCTGCACAGGTGGCAAAAACCAGCCGCAGGCCACGACCGCAATGACAGCAAAAATGACAGCGAGCCATTTGCTGTGCAAACCTTTTTCAATGTAATAGGCCGGTCCGCCACGGAACTGGCCTTTGTGTTCCTCCTTGTAGATTTGCGACAAGGTAGCCTCCGAGAACGCTGAGCCTGCGCCGAGGAAAGCGATGATCCACATCCAGACGATGGCCCCAGGGCCGCCATAGCCGATGGCCGTGGCCACGCCCACGATGTTGCCCGTGCCCACGCGCCCCGAGAGAGCCATCGAGAACGCCTGAAACGAGGTGATGCCCGTCTTTTGCGTCTTGTCGGTGGAGAAGAGCAGCCTTGCCATCTCGCCGATGCGCCGCACCTGCACGAAGCGCGTCCCGATGGAGAAATAAAGCCCCGCCATGAGGCAGATGGCCACTAATGCGGGACTCCAGACATAGCCGCTGATGGTGTTGATGATTTGTTCCATAACTAAATCCTAGAATACTGCTGCAACACGGCGAATCCGTTTCAATTTCTCCATAAACGACTCGTTGCGTTCGGCCATCATCATGTCGTATTCATTCTGCATGGCCAAAAGCGGTGCGGCATCGACACCCAAGGCGGCCTCCATCATCAAAGCCAACGTTGGATTAAGTGAGCGTTTTCCGTTCAGCACCTCATTGAGGACAGAATAGGATATGCCCATTTCTCTGGCCAGGCTGCGTTGGGAAATGCCACGAAACTCGAGTTCGTCCTTAAGCACCTCGCCAGGATGCGTAGGTTGATAAGGTTTCAAATTGTTTGCTATCATCTGCGGATCAACACCTTCAAGCGTCGTCATGTTCTGTTCCTCCTTTTATTTGTAATGATTAGACAAATCGGTGATGTTACATATCGTGGCAATCTGCTTGCCAACCTCCATACCCTCCATGAACTCGATACGGTATTGGTCGTTGACGCGAACAGAGGACAGCCCTTCCTTGTCGCCATGCAGCTTCTCATAGTGCAAAGAGCCGTACTTCGCAAGCCCCAACACGTTTTCCTGCTGTTTCATCAGGTTGATGACCTTCACATATTTCGAAACAATTTGCGGCTGAAATCGATGTTTCTTGTCGCTGGCCTTGCCATCAACATAAAGCTCTTGAAGGTATTTTTCTACGAATGTAACTATCATTGCGCCGCAAAAATACACAAAAGTTTGAATGTTCGCAAATTTGGGAACAATTATCCATCATATTCGTAATATTTGTATTTTTGCCCCAATCTAAACTAAATATTTGTATTTTTGCCCCAATCTAAACTAAAAGCATCGCCGATGAAAAGCAAGTTTTTCACCCTCCCCATGCTCCTAATCCTCCTCGTCATCCAAAGCGGCTGCGTCGTGATAGGCTATCGGAACCATTTCTCACGAGATTTGACCCCAGAGCAACAAAGCAAAGTGGTTTGGGACGCAACCGACGACGACCTATTGTCTATGGAAAACGATGGAAGAATCTATGCCATCAACGGGAAACAAATGCAAAAGATGGTTCAGGCGAATCCGAAAGCCATCGTGTACAAATGGTCGCCGCATTGCACCTCGGAGGCTTGTTTGTCCTTGAGTGCCATCCAGACGCTTTGCGACAACAACGGCATAGCCCTATTCGTCGTGGCGGATTATTTCCACGATGCTTTCTCGCAAAACCAAGTCCTCTCCCGCCCCTTGTTCATTGCCGATGAAAAACACTACAAGACAGACGTTTGCAACAAACTCAAAAAGCGGTTCTTCATCGACTTGTTAGGCGAAAGCACCTACAACGCGACCAAAGACATCAGTTGGTACAGTACGCCTATTTCGAGAACGGGGAGTTTGTCAAATACATTAGAAGAACCATACACTGAATTTGACAATAAGTAATTCAAGTTTCGCAAGTTCTGGTGCATCCCTACAGGATGCTGACTATCCATTAGGTTCGCGTTTACCGAACGTGCATCCCGCTGGGATGCTACAACCTTATGGCTGAAATATCCCGTAGGGATTTTCGTTCGGTAAAGCAACGAAATCTAGCTTTTACATCCCGTTAGGGATGTGCGAAAACTGAATAAGCAAGACTCTATAAGGCTATTACAGTGTCTCCGCCATCAAATCCTTCCTACCAATCAGGCTGAAGATGGTGGTTTCGTCATTCAAACAAATCATCCATCACCACCTGTTTCTGCACGATGCCGCTATGCTTGCCGTAAGCCACTCCGTATGTGGTTATCAAGGTTAAATGTACGGTCTGCTTCTTCGACAAGGTTTTCTTCAACGCCTCGATACGGCTGCGAATCTTGGCCTCCTCGTCTTTCTCAATGATATAGGCACTTCCCGAAAACTTCATCTCACAAAGGTTGACCACATTGTCTTTCCTGACGATGAGCAAGTCGATTTGCGCCCCTTCTTGCCTGTCGTCACCTTTGACATTCCAAGCTGACACATTGGACTTTACGCCACCTATCTCCAAAGCCCGCTTAATCTTGTCTATGTGTTGCCAACAGACTTCCTCGAAAGCCACGCCACGCCACGAACTCATGATGTCGGAAGTGATGTTGTCCGTCATAAAACTGACATCCGAAAGGTTCGGCTCGACATATTTCACCCAAAACAAGCAGAAATTGTCGGCCAATTTGTAATATTCCCCTTTGCCCGACATTCCGTAAGGTGTGTAGCGGAAAATGAAATCGCTTTCCGCAAGCGCCTTTAAGGTGTCGGTAAGTCCACCGCCAAGAGGCAAACCCGTGGCATTGGCAATCTCCTCACGGGTAAACCCACCATGTCGCGTTGCCAACAAGCGGATGATTTTCTTGCAGTCCTCTGGGTTGCCAAAGACGGCATTGAAGAGCCGGTTAAACTCATCTTTCAACCTTGGATTCTTGCCAAACAGCAGTTTGTCGGCATTGCGCTCAAAACTCAATCCTTTCTCGAAATAACTGAGATAATAAGGAATGCCGCCAAACACCATGTGGGCCTGGACGATGTCGTAGCGCGACATCTCTACTTGCGCATGGGCGAAGTATTCCTCACATTCTTTCAGCGTAAACGGCGACAGCTTGATTTCGTCAGTAAGCCGCCCATACAAGCCTCCACGGCTGCGTGAAAGGTTGCCAAGAATCCAAGAGGTGGCACTGCCGCAAACAACGAGCATCATATTGTCGCGACGGCTACACCATCCGTTCCAAAAGTTCTCAAAAGCCGGCAGAAAGCCCGAGCGAGGCGTGTCCATCCAAGGTAATTCATCGATGAAGACCACCTGCCGGTTTCCGTCATTGAGTTTGAGGAGCAATTGCTCAAGTTGGTAGAAAGCCTCCATCCACGACTTGGGCATCGCAAAGCCCTCCAGCCCATGACTGAGCAGCGAGAAATAGAAACCCTCCAACTGCACTTTCATGCGACTCTTTCCTTTTTCTTGGTCGGCAGGCGAAACGCCAGTGTGTTGGAAAGTGACGCGGCCTTTCAATGCTTGGTTGATGAGGAAAGTTTTGCCCACGCGGCGCCTTCCATATACTGCGATAAACTCGGCTCTGTCGCTGCGATAACGCCTTTCTATCTCCTCAACCTCTGATTTTCTTCCAATTACATAACTCATGGCAATTATATTTTGCCGCAAAGATACAAAAACTATCTGAATTGGCAAGATATAGCATATTATTTTATGCCGATTCTTGGTGTTTTTATATAGAATCGGCAGAATATAGGGTGTCATATTCTGCCGATTCCAACTATTTTCAATGTATTTTGCCTTGAATCACCTCGTCAAGCAAGCATCCAAATCCTTCACCAAGGCTTCCTTGTCCAAATGCTGCCCAATGAAGACGAGTTTCTGCATACGGTCGCCGTAGGTGTCGTCCCAGTCGCGGCGGAGGGTAGGCTCGCGGTCCATGAAGGCCTCCAACTCGTCGGCGGGCATCGTAGCGAACCACTGGCCGGCATCGCGCAGCTGCACTTGCTTACCCGCCTGCTCGAAGATGTAGCACATATCGTATTCATTCTTGAAGTAGCAGATGCCCTTCACACGGATGACATTCTTCGGCATCTTGCGCGCCACAAACTCATCGAAACGCGCCATGTTGAACGGCTGCCGACGATAATACACAAAGGTGCCAATGCCGTATTCCTCTACCTCGCCGCCTTCGTGGTCATGATGATGGTGGTGGTGATTGCCATACTCGTGCTCATCGTCGTCGTCATCGTCGTGATGGTGATGCTCGTGTTCGTCCTCATCGTCGTCGTGATGGTCGTGTTCCTCCTCCACAGCACCTTCCACTTCCTTGATCCAAGTGGCTGAGGTGGCCACCTTGTCGAAGTCGAACATGTGGGTGTTGAGGATCTTGTCGAAGTCCACCTCGCCGTAGTCGCACTCGATAATCTCGGCAGTGGGCTGCAAGGCGCGGACGATGCTCTTCACGCGACCCAACTCCTCGGGTGTGACTTCCGAAGCCTTATTCAATAAGATGATGTTGCAGAACTCAATCTGCTGGATGACCAGGCTTTCCAAGTCGTCCTCGGCCAAGTTCTTCTTCATCAGGTCGTCGCCGCAGCCGAACTCGCTCTGCATCCGCAGCGCATCGACCACGGTCACGATGCAGTCGAGGATGGGCAGACCGTCCTTGGTGAGTTGCCAAGCCATGTTGGGGAACGAGCAAATCGTCTGCGCAATCGGTTCCGGCTCGCAGATGCCGCTGGCCTCGATGACGATGTAGTCGAACTTCTGCATGACAATGATTTCGTGCAGCTGCTGGATGAGGTCCATCTTCAAGGTGCAGCAGATGCAGCCGTTCTGCAAGGCGACCAAGCTGTCGTCCTTCTGCCCTACTACGCCACCTTTTTCTATCAAATCAGCGTCAATATTGACTTCGCCGATGTCGTTGACAATCACGGCAAACTTGACGCCCTTGCGGTTGTTCAATATCTTGTTGACCAAAGTGGTCTTGCCGCTGCCGAGGTAACCGGTTAGCAGCAATACGGGTATGTCTTTCTTCATTTTTCGTGCGGTTTTTAAACGAGGCGCAAAGGTACGAAATAATTCCCTATTGCGTTCCCCAAAAGTTTTAATGCTGCAACACGCCATCCTTCAAATCGCAACAATTATCCACAGCCCCAACGAGAACTACCGCCTCGACCATTTCTACAAAGGCATTGAGACCATCATCGCTTTCTATCAGCATTTTGCGAAGGGTGGAGAGGTAGCTTAAGCGTTTGAATAAACCACTAAACGAAAAAACGGAAGCGTCGGTTGATGCTTCCGTTTTTATTCTTTATTTGACCTCTTCCAAATATCCGTCTCGTCGAATAAGGTTCTCCAAAGTGTCAAGAAACGACTCTGCCGTAGGAATCAATGGCATTATGTCGCTTTCTGTAACTACTTTCCAATCATCATAGTCACCAGTTTGTCGTAAGCTGTAGAATTTCCCCAAATCAGAGGAAATGACTCCTGTCTTGATGAAATGCAATCCGAACAAACCGATGATTCCACCATGCGTGTGGGCACTTTGGCCATTTTTGAGCAACAAGGCCGAAGTCATGTAATAACAAGCATAGTACATTCTGTTGGCCGCTGCATACCAATGGCCATTTTCTATGATTCCCACCGTTTCTTCCCAAGTTTCGCGCGCCTGCCTAACTTTGTTGGAAACCAACGCTTTTCTCTCGTCATCTGTCAGCATAATGCGATTCCTTCCTTGTTGACATTATCATAAAACAGTGTCCCTTTTCGTGAAGCCCATTCCGAATAGGTATAGATTTTCGGACTGAAATATGCGCCATAATTCCACCCCAATTCCACAAAAGGATAGGCATACAACTCAAACGCATCGTCCTGTAAACCAATGCTATTGAGCAAGATAAGCAAGTCCCAATCCGATTCCTCGTGCGCATCATCACGCGCCTGCGAACCGAACAGAATCAGTTGGGCATCGGTTGGCAAAACCCGATTCCCCAACTGCTGTATCGACTTCAATATGGACTCCTTTTCTACGGACATAAGCTTCACTTTCCGCTGCAAAAATAAAAAAAACGCTTCATTTCTGCTCTGCAAAAGAAATAATTCCTACTTTTGCCGATGATTGGTTCGCCAATCGTACATATTGACAGAAGCGTTATGCTTGTCTCAAAGTCGGGAATGTAGGAAGTTCAAGACTAATAAGCGGGATAGCATAGTGGCTACGCATATAGCGTGGACACTATATTATTTCTCTTTATTAAGGTATTTCCTACAACCTCCGACTTAGAACTAACATAGTCAGTTCCACGCTTCTATGTCCTAATCAGGAAGGGGCAGAAAGGATGCTCCTGTGCTTTGGGGAACTAAGGCCAAATGTTACAGAATGAGCGGCGAAGGCATCTTTGGAAAATCATTCAAACGTGAAGTCGGGAAAAACACAGGCAAATTGGTTAGCAACGTCCTTTTTGGTGACAAATGGTCGACACCTCACAGAATCGCGGTTGAGAAGGCCAAAGCCAAAACAGAGAGGGAACAGCAACGCAAAGACAACGAACAGCTTTACGCTGTTGACGCAGCCGTATTGGAAAATGTGGATAAAGTGGCTGCATTTAGGCTCTCAAACGACAAGGACGGTTTGCTTGAACAGCTATCAGAGCTTACTGTTCAACTTTCGGCAAACAAGTATCACGATCTTGATGATGGTGACGAAGCCAAGATAAGAAACAAGTTCAATGATGCACTGATGGAGAAATACAAGCAAGCCTTGGTGCGACTAAAAGCCATCGACCCCAATGAACCGCTTCTCGAATACTACAAGAAAGCATACAAGAAGGCCAAACGAAGCAAAAGATGGAACAAGCATAGAGGGATTTTCATCATCCTTATTGCATTTGCCTTTTTCGTTTCATTACTTGGCATATTATCCCTTTTCGAATAAAACCAAATAAATAAAGTCATGAATATCAAACAAAGATTAGACGAAATCTGGTCGCAGGACTACATCAAGTCGTTGCCAGTCCAAGTTATGCGTGGCTATTGCTTCGCTGAAAACAATGTGCATAAGCGTTACCTTATCACAGGTTTTAATCCCTCGTTTAGGGATTATGCAAGACCACATTGGAAACACGAGTTTCAACGTCGACTTCTACGACACTACCCACGACAACTATTTCTCACCCGTCAAGAAAATGTTGTATGAGGATGAGTTTAACATCGACCTTCGGGGCGAGGCTGCCTACGCGGATTTGTTTTACTTTCGCGAACAGAATCAGGAGTTTTTGCAAAAACAGATTATTCCGTCGCCAAATGGCATACGGTTTATGGTTGAGCAATTGAATCTCACGCAACACATCATCGAAGACATTATCCAGCCACGACTCATCGTCGTGAAAAACAAGGAATCTTGGGCTTATTTCGGTAAGCTGTATGAAGAAAAAAGTTGGGTTTGGATGGGTTACAAATTCGAGTTTGTCCAAAACATGAATTGCGGCGAATTGTTCAGGATCACAGGCCTTTTGGATTCAAACGAAAGAATTGCACCCGAAATCAGGGAAACCAACCTGAAAGGTAGTTTTGTGCTGTTTTCAAAACATATCAACCAATACACTCCTGTTGCAGAACGCCCTGTTGCGAGGCAATTGTGTAGCATTGGACTTTGGTCATACGGAGAAAAAATGACGAGGAATTACGCACTATAACCAAACAACGCTAAAGAAATGAAAAGAATAGCGATATTATTACTATTGACGCTTGGCGTTGTTTCGGGACAGGCTCAACATATTTTGAGTTTGCCGAAAGCAAAAGTTGATGAACTGCGGGTAACCGCTCAAAACAATGCAAGTTCTCCGTCGTTATATACCGAAGAAGCCATTACGGATATGCTTCAGTATTATGGCTTAACGGTTCAAGACCTTGAAAAAGCATACATTCCATCGGATTGGCGGCAAACTATGTATTGGAACCGCATTAATGTTGACAACAAATCGAAGGAGATTTGTAAACTGCTCCTGAAAGTCTGCAACAAACATAAGGAGTTGAAATCAAAAGAGATAAAGACATTGGAACCTTATTTTCGCAGCTATTGGTTTGAACGGCTGCAAAAGGAAGAAATAGCCACTATACAAGAGCACGAAAGACAGGAAGAAGAAAGAAAAAATATTCAAGCCCGAAATGATTGGAGCAAATCGAAGTATTGGGCTAATATCCAGGAGTTTAGCAAAAAGGATTACACTTTGAACGAGAAAGCGGCTCATTATTACAACTTTTTGAAGGACAATGGCATTAGCGTGAGTGAAATCAAGAGCGCATATTTCAAAGGTAGCATTTCTTCGAGTTACGATCCTTTGTCTGCCGAAGTGTACAACCTTGCTTTTGAAAGCCATGGCACCTACAGTTCCAACATCTTCAAACCGACTTTGTATGATGCCTACATCACCATCTTGAAGGAAATTGGCTGGCATGTCATCGAGAACGACAGAACACCGCGTATCAACCAATTGGAAGATGCGTATGGTTATCAATACGATACCGCGAAATATGCTCCAGTTTTCAGAGCGGACACCTTTAATGTCAACAGGCTTAAGCCCGTTTATGAAAAAGTTGCCGAATTGAACAAGAATATGGTTTGGCAGACCTATGTCTTGTGCAACTTGTCGGAATTTCAGGAAGAAGTGGACAAATGGGAGCAAACCATTGCAAATTGCAAGGAATATCCCGCTTCGGGCATCATCAAGGATACCATTCTTTTGGGCTGGGATGATGAGGAGAAGTATTATATGCAGATTCCTTACAGAAATGAAGAGGGAGTGCTTGTGCCTCATGGGAAATGCAGCGTTAGACACATTTTGCCTCAACTGAAAAACGCAAAAGGCAGTCATTTTCATGCCTATACATACGATGTAACTTTTGTTGTGAATGTGGAAAACGGCATGGCAAAAAGCATTGTACCTTCAGGAAAGGTGCAAAAATGGGAAGAAGACGAATCGGCAGGAGGAAATGTGGGACTTCTCTCAAAAGCACAAGCCATTTTGAATGCCAAACCCATTGTCAAAAAAACGTACAATGTAAAAAGCGTTTCCGACCTCAATTCACCAGCCTTTGGCTATGATGCGGCAGACAAAAAGACAATGATTGACAATTTGAGTTTATGTGGCAAGCGTGGCGTTTCCAATCACTATCATCCAGATTACGATTTATACTACATCTTTGACCGACAACAACTGTTGCGCCGTTATTTTGAAAGGAGTTCGCAGAATCTCATTTTGAGCAGGTTGCAGCGAATGTTGGTGCCAATTGATATGTCTGAACTTGGAATTGAATAACAGTCATAAGTACAGACAAATATGATGAAGGGAGAGTGTTTGGCTCTCCCTTCGTATTTAATCCGTGAGCGATGAATTACTCTATCACCTTTTTATAGAACGTCCCCGCCTTGAAGTTCTCAATGCCTCCTTTCAGGAAGTTCACAAAAGCATCCTTATCCAAGTCGTAAGCGCGGGGCTTCATTAAGAGGTTGCCGTTGTGGTCCATCAGGCAATAGTAGGGCTGGGCGTTGGTGCCGAACTTCGAGATTTGGAAGTCGGCATACTTACGCCCGATGGTCTTCTTTTCCTTGCCGTCGTAGGTCGAAGTGTACCATTCCTTTTCGGGCAAGGAAGTCTTGTCATCGACATATAAAGCACAGAGAACGAAGTCGTTGCGCAGCATATCCTTCACGCGCGGGTCGCTCCACACGTTGGCTTCCATCTCGCGGCAGTTGACGCATCCGTGGCCCGTGAAGTCGATGAAAATCGGCTTGTTGGTAGCTTTTGCGGCAGCCAAGGCTTGGTCGTAGTCGAAATAGCCCTTCAGGTTGTGCGGCAGGTGGAAGAGGTCGGCGTACTTGGGTTCTTCGGTAAAGGCCACAGTCGACGTGGTTTGCACCTGTCCTTGCGGAGCCACAGCCATGTTGGCCATCTTGGCATCCACATATTCAATCACTTTTTCGCTGTTCTCCTCAATGATTCTATTGAGGTCGAAATCAAGGGTTTGCTTGGGCGGCAGATAGCCTGAGAGGGCCTTCAACGGTGCGCCCCACATGCCTGGAATCATATAGATAACAAAGGTAAAGTCAATAATGATAAGGATGAGGCGGAACACACCCAACTCCTTGACTTCCTTCTCGCCCTTGAACCGGATTTTGCCAAGCAGGTAAAGTCCGAGCAAAGTAAAGCACACAATCCAGATGCCGAGGTAGACCTCGCGGTCGAGCAGGTGCCAGTGGTAGGTTTGGTCGGCCACGCTGAGGAACTTGAAGCCCAACGCGACTTCGATGAAGCCGAGAACGACCTTCACCGAATTGAGCCAACCACCACTCTTAGGCAGGCGTTGCAACAGATTCGGGAAGAAAGCGAACAGGGCAAACGGCAGCGCGAAGGCCACGGCGAAGGCAAACATCGTCACGATGGGAGCCCAGAACTCGCCCGAAGTCGACTTGATAAGCACCGTGCCCACGATGGGACCCGTGCAGGCAAACGATACCAACACCAAAGTCAAGGCCATGAAGAAGATACCGCCAAGGTTCTTGGTGTTTTGCTTGCTGTCGCTCTTGTTGACCATATTGCTGCCCAAGGTGATTTCGAAGGCACCGAAGAACGAGGCCGCAAACACCATGAACACCAGGAAGAACAAAATGTTCGGCAGCCAGTGTGTGGCCAGCCAGTTGAAGATGTCGGCTGTGACGCTGTTGCCACCCACAAGCCAAGTCACCAAGATGATGATGGCGATGGGCAAGGTGTAAAGCAACACAATGAAAATGAAGTACATAAATGCCTTAAAGCGGCCTTGAGCCTTGCTCTCGCCCTCGCCGTGCATGAAGAACGACACGGTCATGGGGATCATCGGGAAGACGCAAGGCGTGAGCAAAGCCGCGAAGCCCCAAAGGATGGCTTCGAGGATCATACCCCAGATGTTCGACTTTGTACCAGCCTCTTGTTCAGGCTCGGCAGCTTCAATCACAGCGGGTTCGCCGTAAGTCAGATCAACGTCCTCGACGAGCGAGACGCATTGGCCGTCCTTGCAGGCTTGGTAGGAGATTTCGCCAGTGACAGGGAACGAGCCTTCCTTCAACTTGCGGAAGGTCTGTGCAAACTTCGCAGAACCAGCAAATTGCTTGTATTCCACCTCGAAGATGTCATCATAAAACAGCGGCACCTCAGTCAGGTCGCGGGCCTCACCCACGGCCTCGAAGAACTCCGAGGTCTTGATGTCGAACACGGTCGGCAACGGGGCCAGGTCGGGCATTTTGGTGGAATAGATGTGGTACTGCGGGTCGATGGTGGCCGTGGCGACCACATCAAACTCGTTCTCGTTAAGGTCTTCAATGGTGATGGACCATTGCACAGGGTCGACGATTTGCGCCTTGACCCTCAGCGGCGCGATGGCAACAAAGGCCATCAGAAAGCAGAAAAACAATCGTTTCATATTCAGTCAATTATTTGATATTCAAGTTTTAAAATTCAAAATTCAAAGATTCAAGATTGGACGGGTGGTTTTCGGTATAATACTTTTCCTTCCCGATTAATACTTTCAAGCAAATCTTCGTTGCGGAGCTTGGAAAAAAGGCTCAAATCCACAAAATAAGGCAGATACAAATCGTCTATTTGGGCATCAAGAAGGGCTAATTGGAGATAGGTCAAAGCCTTGCCTTTCAATGTAATATCAATGTCAGAGGAGACCCGATTCGTTCCCCTTGCACGCGAGCCATATATAATAGCTTCCTCCACTTCTGGAAAAGCGGCAAAAGTCTCACGCAAAGCACTCACTTCCTGATCATTAAGTCCAAATTCCATTGCATTATGATTGAGAGAACAAATCTATTTCTGTTTGTGACGACAACGACTTCATCTTTTCAAACAAGTAGACAAAGCATTGATAATAAACCTCTTCTATCCGTTCAACAACTTCTGAAGCCGTATCCTCATCGTAAGTATGCGAAGTGTCGTTTCTCCGCTTAATCATCTCCATCCATACATTGCTGTCGGTAATCAAGCCATTTTCAAACGCCCACCGAATGGCATCCCTCGATCCCATAATCTCTTTATCAACACCTTGATATTCAGCATAACTTTTCAACAGCTTCCACGCCAACTCAAAAGTGAATTCAAACCGTTGAATCATTCCATCTGCCTCAAAATCATTCAATTCCCGTGCCTTCGCGACATTGACCACTTCAGCCAATCGATGCAAAGCCTTTCGGTAATTGCTCAATTTCTGCTCCCATCTCGGTACAACATTCTCCATACCAATAGATTTTGCCGCAAAAATAGAAAATTTTCCCGCTAAATGACAAATCTATCAAACCATTTGGTAAACAAAAATGTTTTTGGTCGCATTTGTGACCTTGAAACGGTCGTCGATGCGCCAGCCGACCACCCAAACGATGTCGCCAGCAGAGGAAGTCAGAAGCCAAACCGACGATTTCTGTTGCTCCGTAAACTTCTGGTCCACAAAGAAATCGCTCAGCAACTTCGAGCCTTTCATGCCCAAGGGATGGAAACGGTCGCCATGCCGCCAATGGCGCAAAGTGAGCGGAAACTTCAGCTTGTCGAAATCCAATTGGGCGACCTGCGATGACTTGTCGAGGACGAAATTGGCTGTTTTTCCAAACTTTGAAAAACGCAAATGGATTGGTGAAACGATTTCCTCCTCCCCTGCTTCGATTTGGAATTCCTCGTCTGCAACAGGCTTGATTTCAGAAAGTTGAAGTTCGTTCCTTCCGATGACAAGTTGATGGGTCGGGGAATAATACTTGTTGCCGATGCCTGTTTCCATCGCATCAAAAATAAAACGGCATTGGTCAGTGTTGAAGTTGTATTGGCGTAGCCACTCGAAGACAAGTTGAAAGGAGGTGTGAGGTATGAGGTGTGAGGTATGAGGTAACGATTGGGTTTCACCATCACTTTTTACGAGTTGAGCCAACTTCTCCTTCAACAATTCCCGATAGAGTTCATTTTCAGCGGAAAGATGTTCCAACGACTTATACAATCCTTGCCGTGCTTCGGGATGCAATTCATCGAAAACGGGAAGCAGTTGGTTTCGAATCTTGTTGCGGAGATAAACGCTCTCAGCGTTGGTATGGTCTTCGCGCCAAACAATTTGGTTCTCAATGGCATACTGATGAATTAGTTCCCGCGAAGCCCAAAGCAACGGGCGAATGACAACACCGTTTTGCGGCAACATTCCTTTCAGACCGCGCAAACCCGCCCCACGCAACAGATTGATGAAAAAAGTCTCGGCTTGGTCGTCGGCATGGTGTGCCACGGCGATTTTGTTGTAACCCAACTGCTGTCGCAATTCCTCAAACCAAGCGTATCGCAACTCTCGGGCGGCCATTTCGATGGACAAGCCTTGTTCTTTGGCAAACTTTTCCGTCTCGAAATGCTTCACAAAGCACTGAATGTCATTCTTTTCGAAAAAATCATTCACAAACTTTTCATCCCCATCCGATTCATCACCACGCAAATGGAAATTGCAGTGCGCCGCAACAAACTGCACTTTGGTTTTCAGCAGCAAATCCGCCAAAACCATCGAGTCGATGCCGCCGCTGAGAGCCAAAACGACTTTTTCGCCCTCGGCGAGCAGGTTATACCTATTAATATATGCTTGGAACTGGCCAATCATTGTCAGTGCTTTACCACAAATTTTCCAAATCCCTGACCATCCACTTGAACGAAATACAGCCCCTCGGGATAATAGCTTGTTTCTATCCTCGCTTGTTGGTTTTTAGAAACAAACGAATCCATCAATTGTCCTAATGCATTATAGATTTGTACCAAACTTGAGCCTTCCGCCAAGAGATTCACAAAAGCATCTGCGGGATTGGGGAAAAGACTGACTCTTTGACCATCAGTTTCGTCCAAACCGTCATAACACGGATGTTCCTCAATGCCAATAGCTCCAAAAGCATCTATGACTGTTTGAAGATCAGTAAAATTGAGACTATACTCGAATGGATAAGTGCTACCTGTGGCGTAAACTACGGAATAGTCAGGAGCTATGAGAACGCATTCGGGTACACCAAAAATATGATACAACGAGAATATCTCCCTACCTCCTCCATCCCTACTAATCACAGGGAACTGCACGTCAAACTCCTCGCACCATAACAAACATCTCTCATCGTTGTCGGTCCCATCCACGCCAACGTAAAAAATATCTTCCTCATTGCAGCCATAACGATAATAGCTATCCACGATATTCGGTTCTATAAGCCTACAGGAGCCACATGAATAATAGAAAAAATCCATATACACATATTGCCCTCGTTTAAGAATGTCGGACAAATGGATTTCGTTGCCGTGACAATCTGTTGCCGTAAAATCAAGGGCCGTTGGAGGCACGCTCGCTATTTCTGAAGCACATTCCGACCCATCCCCACAATGCGAGATAACAAAGTAGTTTCCACCTTGGCGAGGATCGAAGTTTATCAGGCATGTTGTGTCTTGAACATCTTGGATATATGAAACGACTCCCGTAACAAGCCTATTACAGACATGATAATGGTGTGCATTATCGACACCCGACCACGACAACCGAAGTTCGGGGTCAATCAGTTCGGCCACCAAGTTGGTCGGTGACGTACATTCGCCAAAATTACAGTTGTCAGGCATAATTCCAAGGTTATCAAAAACATTGTTCATATTGGAATAAGTTATTGTTTCCATGTAAATCTCGTGGTTCGGAAAAATAAGGAACCAACGGGGGATATCCATGCAATCCTCATACAAATTGAAAAACTCCTCGGCACCTCCATCATGGGTCACAACAGGGCATTCCGCTCCCGTATTATTAAGCCAAGCAAGAGCTGCCTCGTCGTCTTCTGACCTCCATAACGCCATGACGAACAATTCACGTCCGTTGCAGCCATACTGATGATAGGCTTGCTTGACCCAAGTGGGGTCAGGGTTACTAACCACCGGATGAAAGAATTCCACAAACACATACTGCCCCCCATCAAGCAAATCGAACAAGTTGTACTCGATGCCATAGCAGTCGGTCAGGGTAAAATCAACGGCTTCTGGCGGACATTGGGCCTTCAACTGCCAACCCAGCGCAAGAAACGCCAAAACGAACAAAATCTTTTTCATGTTCAAGTTTTTTTTTATGGTTATTATGATTGCAAAAATACAAAACTTTCACAATCAGTAGAATAAATCACTTCTTTTTCTTCACCGAGAAGCCAAAGCCTCCGATTTTCTCGCCAAGACCATAGTATTTTCCATGGGAATAGGCCAAAGGCCGCGCGTGGTTGAGTTGGAAGGCGCCAGTGCCCTTGTCGATGAGGCTTTCCTCGGCATCAATAGCCACCACATTGGCGATGAACATGTCGTGCGAGCCCAGTTCCTTCACCTCCACCACCTTGCACTCGATGCACAGCGGCGATTCCTTAATTAATGGTGCCTTTACCACCTGCGCCGGCTCGGTGTGCAGGTGCATCTCCTTGAACTTGTTGTAGTCGCGGCCCGAGCGCACGCCGCACCAATCGGTGGCGGCAGCCAGTTCCTCCGTCGTCAGGTTGATGACGAACTCCTTGTTCTTCATGATGAGTTCGTGCGAGTGGCGTTCCTTGCGGACGGAGATGTAGCACATGGGTGGGTCGGAGCAGATGGTACCCGTCCAGCCGATGGTGATGATATTGTAGTTTTCCTCGCAGTCGCCGCAGGTGACCATCACGGCGGGCAAAGGATAAATCAGGGTTCCAGGTTTGAAGGGGATTTTCATTATAATATGCTCTTGAATTGAATTTTCTGTTGCTTAGCCCACCTTTCAAACTCCCATTCGAAATCATCAAACACATTAAGGTCGTCACAACGAAAAGACATCACAGGCCATGTCTCTAAACGATAATTCTTACCTTTTTTTGTTCTAATTGTTAGTATTCCCAACCAACGTCGATAAAATTTCATATTTTCCCATTCCACAATTCGTTTTTCGGGCACCAAAACAGACTTTGATATTTTAGTTTGTTCCAATCCCTCATTAGTTATCTTAAGATTGACTGTCGTCCCCGTTGCTGCTATTATTTTATCAATCAAAAAGAAACCAAAAAGCATAATAGGCAAATATACTAACAGACCCACTATCTTATTATGTAATTCCCAACGCCTAAGAATTAAAATGGTTAGAGTCAAAGACAATAAGAGCATGGTCAAAAACACCACAACTTGTACCAAGCGTGAGTATCGCTTCATAACAAATCCGTCAGGATATTCTTT
>JAFSJF010000145.1 GCA_017439405.1 Bacteroidales bacterium | reverse complement strand
GGTGCTTACTTTCAAACCAGCCGTTGAGGACTCATGGCGCGATGACCTGCTACGCCATCGCGATTTTGAAGGTTGGCGGTACTACAGCAGTCGCATGGATGAAGATTTCCCGTCATTGTCTTCGCCCAAACCATTGGTTGTCTTTGGATCATTTCAAGACTATCTCGGCAGAGACCGTTATGGCAACATCAAGCCTAAAAACGAATGGGTGCATTGCATCAATTGGGATTTGATTGTGCTGGATGAGTATCATTTTGGGGCTTGGAACGACAATGCCAAGAGCCTGCTCGACCTTGGGGATGCCGATGCCAAAAAGCGGCAAACGGAAGAGGATGAGGTGATGACAGAAAGCGGCATCGATGTGGAAAGCGGTCGCGCTTGGGACGATGAGGATGTGCCTATCACTGGCAACCATTACCTTTACCTCAGCGGTACGCCATTCCGAGCATTGGCTACAGGCGAGTTCATGGAAAACCAAATCTTCAACTGGACTTATCAGGACGAGCAGGCACGAAAAGAAGCCATCGGTGGTCCCTATCTGGAGATGCCCACCATGGTGATGATGACCTACCAGATGCCACAAGACCTTGGAGCCATGATAGAGCAATGGGACATGGACGGCTTCGACCTCAACGAGTTTTTCCGCGCCGAAGGAAAGAAGTTTGTCCATGAAAAGGCCGTGCAGAAATGGCTCGACATCATCCGTGGCAAGGCACCCATCTTCGGCGACAATAGTTCGCCTCTGAACCGTCCTGTACCGTTACCTTTCGAAGACATGCGTCTGCTCGACCTTTGTGCCCACACGATGTGGTTCCTGCCCAATGTGGCTTCGTGTGATGCCATGGAAGCTCTGCTTCACCGTCCGGCCAATGGATTCTATCAAAACTACATCATTATCAACTGTAGTGGCACCAAGGCCGGTATCGGAATCGATGCCCTCGGACCAGTGCGTGAGGCTATGGGCGACAATCCGTTGAAGACGCGCACCATCACGCTGACCTGCGGCAAACTGACCACAGGCGTAACGCTGCGTCCTTTGGGCGGACTGCTGATGCTGCGCAATTGCTCAAGTCCTGAGACATACTTCCAGACAGCTTTCCGTGTTCAAAGTCCGTGGACGACCAACGATAAGGACGATCCTACAAAGAAAACCATCCTCAAGCCCACCTGCTACGTGTTCGACTTCGCCCCCAACCGTGCCCTGCGCGAAGTGGTGACCTACGCCAACCAGCTGGACGTGGACAGCAACCGCCGCATCACCGACAAAGTGGATGAGTTCATCAACTTCCTGCCCATCCTGCAATTTGACGGCAGCTCCATGAAGCGGGTGGATGCCACCGAAATTCTCGATTTTGTCGATAACGGCACCAGCGGTACTTTATTGGCCCGCCGCTGGAACAGTGCCCAGTTGGTCAACGTGGATAATGCCACGCTGCAACGGGTGCTTGACAATCCCGAGGCTTTGGCCTCCATCATGAAAATCGAGGGCTTCCGTGCCTTGGGCAGCGACATCATCGAAAATATTGTCAATCGGGCTGAAAAGATTAAGAAGTTGAAGCGAGAGGTGGGCGATAAGAACGACCAAAAGAAGAAAAAGGAACTCACCGCCGAGGAGAAGGAATACCGTTCCAAGCGACGCGAGGTGCAGGAAAAACTGATGAAATTCGCCACCAGAATCCCCATCTTCATGTATCTCACCGATTATCGTGAAGAAAGTCTGGAAGATGTCATCCGCAAACTGGAACCCAAACTATTCGAGCGCGTCACAGGCCTGACCATCGATGACTTCGACCTGCTTTTGCGTGTCGGCGTCTTTAATCGCGCCCAGATGAACGACGCCATTCTGAAGTTCCGCCGCTACGAGGATGCCTCGTTGGAATATACTGGCATAAACCGCCACGCTGCCGACGCCCGCATCGGCTTGATGGACAGCACCGTGCCGATTGAGGCGATGCTGGAATGAAATGATTGCAGAATCCACCACAATAATTGCAAAAAGGTGCTCCGTTTTACAAATCAGCCTTTAAATGTCACTTTTCAGTCCAAAATGGGTTGTTTTTGGTAAAAAATACTTATTTTTGCATTTGATATGTCATTTTTCAGTCCAAATAACACATCGCCTACAGTTTGCTGCACGACCGATTTCAGGGGATTGCTCCACACGGTGGTTCCCGCAAGTGGTTGTACGCTTTTGTTGTGTACGGAGGGTTGCGCCCTCGGTAGCTCGCATTTTCGGCCCGTGGCCATCCGTCGCGGGACTTTGGTGCCGCTATTCTCTTTTTCGCGATTCACTATCGAACGCACTTCGTCGTGTTTTTCTTGTCGTTTCGTCGAGATGAACGACCCCGCCATTGCCGATTTCACCGTCAACTTCAACTCGCCTGTGTTTTGGGATTTCCTTTATCGGTATCCTGCTTTCACCATCGAGAAGCCGGCGCAACGGCTTACAGAAGATTGGTTTGGACGGATGGAATGGATTGTTAGAACCTTCGACGATGAAATCTGCCAACAGATGGTTTACAGCGAACTGCACAACCTCTTCATCGCCATTGAGCAACGGATTGCCCAGCTTTTTCCGTCCGAGGTTCACGATGAGAAATCGGCCGTTTGGAGCATCCCCGACCGCCTCAACGCGCTTTTGGACCGACACATCCATCACGAGCGCAGCGTCAAGTTCTACGCTTCCGAGTTGTGTCTCAGCCCCGACTATTTGAATAAGGTATGCCAACGTCTGATGAAGACCTCGACCAAGGCACTTATCAATGATGCCGTCATATACGAGCTCAAACGCCTTCTCGCCGAGACCGACCTTACCGTCGAGCAAATCGCCACGCGGATGAACTACGACAATGTTTCCTATCTCTGCCGTTTCTTCCGCAACGCCACGGGGCAATCCATGCTGGAGTTTCGGAGGAAGCAGCGGTGATGCAAGATGTAACTTTTTTCTATTTTTGCTGCAAAATTTCACAATCGATCACTATGGAAACCAGAAAACACATGGCAACAGAGAAATTCACGAGCGGC
>JAFSJF010000144.1 GCA_017439405.1 Bacteroidales bacterium | reverse complement strand
TGTTGCATCTTGCTTTTGTTTTGGAGACCGCAAATGTGGCATTTTTTCCATTAATCCCGTCACTCTTGGCGGGGTTATTTGTACCCTCCTTTTATAACTTTCTAAGTTGAACTTATAAATCATTCCAATTCACGGCTGCCGTGGTACGACAACCCTACAATCTGATGCGTAGGGTTGTCACACTGTGGCAGCTGTCAAAAATTGTTTCCATTGAAAACCAATAATATACCCGACAGCAAACGACTACTGTCGACAACAAACGTTTAATCAACGGCTTAGTCTTGACAAGGTTTGTTTCTTTGCAGCGGATTATCTAACAACACAAAACCATGAATGTGCAAGACAACAAACCTATCCTGATTCCTATGGGGAACAGCAAAGAAGAACTAAACGTTCGGAAAGAAGTCATTTCACAGGTGTATCGCAAATGGACCGAGGAAAACCCGGACAAAAGAGTTTACAATCGCTCGTTGAAAGATTATATCAACATACGCTATCTTTCAATCAATGAAACTATGCGTCATGCCGCAAAGACATATTCTTCGACGTTGGCACTGCTTCAATTAGACACCATACTTCGGTATTCTGTAGTTTACGGAAAGCCCAAGCCTCCGAAGAAAGGGGTCGCCAATCAAAAGATATTTGCCTATATGCTGGAGATGCACCACGAGTTGATAGGCATTGGCCTTGTGAAAATGATGGTAGGCGTAAAGCGGACGGGCGAAAAGGTGCAATATTGCATAACAGCGATAGAAGCATAAAAAAAGAAATCGACAGGCTGGCTCGCTCGAAAGGTCGTCACCAAATTTTGGACGTCTACGGACTGTTCCCCTATTGATTTCCGCCTGCAAAATTACAACTTTTTCGGAAACGCCGCCACAAAACCCTGAAAAATCATTCTTTTTTCCTGCTGTTCCTGTAATCCGAATAACATTTGAAGAAATCGTAGTCCAGCAGGTCGCAGATTTTGAGGAGCAAGTCGGTGTAGATCCAGCGGCGGTTGAAGATCTTGTAGGCGTTTTGGCGCGAGAAGCCGAGCTGGCGGGCGAGCCAGGTGATGGTGCGCCCCTGCTTGGTGAGTTCCTCCTTGATGAGGTTGCCGATGTGCGGTTCTTCTTGCATTACGTTTGCCTTTGGTGGAGCCTCGCTCGGTGGGCAAACAAAATGGGCGGAACCATATTTGCTTACCCGTCTTGTAGGCATCGGCAAACGCCCTGATGATGATAAGCAAAACAGCTCACGCCCAAACGACGTGAGCCTTTCGCTCGCTTATTCTTATCATCAAAATTTTGCCGATTTTACAAGACAAAGAATAAGAGCGTAAAGCTCGGTTTAATATGTCAAATTTCTATTTATGCTTTCTTCTTATTTTATTATGCGACAAAAATACGAATATTTTGGATTGACGATACCCCAAAACAAAAAAAGAGAACAACATATAGTTGCTCTCTTAGTTATGGGCATTTTCTATGCTTACAAAACAGTACGTCCAACTGCACCGGAAATGTCTTGTTTTATAGTGCTTAACAAGCGGGTGTCATACCCTCTAATCCATCTCGGTTCTCCACCAAACTCTGCCTCTGTTTTAATATCAACCTTCTTTCTATCATTTGAAAACTTGAAAATCACTCGTGTCCTGTATTTTCTTGTATAAGCTCCTCTTGTGTTCCAAGTATAAATCCAATTGGTTCGACCATAGCCACCATCTTTTGAAATCATATCCATTTCAAAGCGTTTTGCAACGACATCCATCACCTCGTTGAAAGCTTGATCATAAGTCAAATCTTCTCTAATCATGATAGAACTCCATGTCCCACCATCAACGGCTCTAACAAATCCAGTTGGAGCACATCCTGCAAACACAAAACAGGTCACAATACAGACTAACAATGCAATTTTCTTCATTTTTCTTTCCACCCCGTTCTATCCCATCGGGCGCATCGGTTTTTAGGGTTAGTTTATCACGGGGCAAAAATAGGGAGAAACATTGTATCACGCTCATTATCAGCGTCAACTAGATTGAGCGATAGGTTTTGCTTTTTGGTTGTCGGAAATGTCAACCAAAGGTTTACAATGGAGAATGTCCACGCAGAAACCGCAGAGCTTTGTGGAGCGCGAAGCGTGTTTTTTTTCTCACGCAGAATCCGCAGAACTATGGGAAGCGCGAAGCGACGAAAAACCCGCATCCGGCAGGTTTCCCATGATTCCCATAGTTGACTACGTCGAATCTGCGATTTCTGCGTGAAACAAATACATCCCTAAGAACCAGCACCATACCCGACAGCAAACGACAACAAACGTTTACATCCGACTACAAACGTTTAATCAACGGCTTAGTCTTGACAGGTTTGGTTTCTTTGCAGGGTGAAAACCAAAAGTATTATAGTTATGGAAATACCGGAATACATCGAAGGTATCCCAACCCAAAAAGCAAAAAGCAAAGAACGAACTTCTTTAATTAGAGATTACTATGCAAAACTATGGAAGAAACTCCAAAAAGCAAGGCACAACAACTCTGTTTTCAACAAATATCTTGGAGTGGATGTTTTTGTCGTTGAAAAAGAAAGCGACAAGAAAACCATTTTTGCGGCTTCGAAAAACTGGCAGTCAACATATGCTGTCAAGCATTTGGAAGAAGTGATTACCCATGCTACAAAGATTGGTGACGGGCCAGTATATGACAAGCCCAAAGGAAATACGCAGAAAGCTAACGGTTATAAAAACATTGTGGTGTTACATTATGCATTTTCGAATGATGACATTCCATACCTCAATTTTTTCGCCAAATTAACCGTTGGAATTAAAGCAGACAACAAGCATGTGCAATACTGTAGAAATAAGGTGGAGTTTGTGCAATAAAAAAACCGCACTCTACATTACCTCTTGTAATACATTTGGAATGTGTACGGTTTCTAAGAAGCCAACAAAGCAGTTAACCCGACTTATTTGTATGCAGATCTGCTCTCGGCTTGTCATTCTGCTTGCAAAAGTACAACATTTTTCAAACATAAAAACAACAAACAAAGAAAATAACCCACAAAAACCCCACAAGTCATGTTAGTAAAGACATTCGGATGCGCCCTTTTCGGCATCGACGCCATCACGGTCACCATCGAGGTGAACATCGACAGAGGCATCAATTTTTATTTGGTCGGCCTGCCCGACAACGCGGTCAAGGAAAGCCAGCAACGCATCGAGGCCGCCATCGGCAACCTCGGCTATTATTTCCCGCACAAGAAAATCGTGGTCAACATGGCGCCTGCCGACATCCGCAAGGAAGGCTCGGCCTACGACCTGCCCATCGCCATTGGCATCATGGCCGCCGCCGAGCAAATCAACGCCGACCTGCTTGAACAGTTCGTCATTATGGGCGAACTCTCGCTCGACGGCACGCTCAAACCCGTCAAAGGCACGCTGCCCATCGCCATCAAGGCCAGGCAGGAAGGCTTTCGCGGCCTCATCGTCCCGAAGGAAAACGCCCGCGAGGCCGCCGTGGTGGAAGGCCTTGAGGTTTACGGCGCGGAAAACATCCACGAGGTGGTCTCCGTCCTCAACGGCGAAAAGACGCTTCAGCCCGTCAGGGTGGAGGCCGCCGAAAGCGACCAGTTCCTCACCTACGACTTCGACTTCACCGACGTGAAAGGCCAGGAGAACATCAAGCGCGCCTTGGAGATTGCGGCGGCGGGCGGCCACAACGTCATTCTCATCGGGCCTCCCGGCAGCGGCAAGACCATGCTCGCCAAGCGGATGCCCACCATCTTGCCTCCGCTGACCATGGCCGAGGCCTTGGAGACCACCAAGATCCACTCGGTGGCGGGATTGGTTAGGCGCAACGCCTCGTTGGTCAGGACGCGGCCGTTCCGCAGCCCGCACCACACCATCAGCGATGCAGGCTTGGTGGGCGGAGGCACCTATCCGCAGCCCGGCGAAATCTCGCTCGCCCACAACGGCGTGCTTTTCCTCGACGAGCTTCCAGAGTTCAAGCGGAGCGTCCTCGAAGTGATGCGCCAGCCGATGGAAGACCGCGTGGTGACCATCTCGCGAGCCAAGATGACGGTCGATTTCCCGGCCAATTTCATGATGGTGGCCGCGATGAACCCCTGCCCGTGCGGTTACTATAACCATCCCGACAAGGAATGCACCTGCAAGCCTGGCATGGTGCAGCAATACCTCAGCCGCATCAGCGGCCCGCTGATGGACCGCATCGACTTGCATGTGGAGGTGGTGCCCGTGGCTTACGGCGACCTGTCGTCGAAAAGCAGCGGCGAGCCGAGTGCGGTGGTGAGGGAGCGGGTCATCAAGGCAAGGAAGATACAGGAGGAACGCTATGCCTCCTATTCCAACATCCACGCCAACGCGCAAATGACCACCCAACTCATCCAGCAATACTGCGACTTGGACGATCCGTGCCGCGCCATCCTCAAAACCGCCATGAACCGTCTCGGCCTCTCGGCACGCGCCTACGACCGCATCCTCAAGGTGTCGCGCACCATCGCCGACCTCGACGGCAGCGAGAACATCGAAGCAGGTCATCTGGCCGAGGCCATTAATTATAGGAGTCTGGATCGGGACAATTGGGGAAATTAAGTGCTTTTTTGCTCTTTCGTCAAGGGATAATGAGGAATATGACCAAAACCATTCTTTCTTGGACTGGAGGTCGGAGTTGGGGCGGCAGTTATTCCGCCGTTTGTGGCGTATGCTCCTGCTTCCATATCGTGAAGGCTAAGGAAGTGAGGGCGATGAAGGAACAGGAATAAAATCCTTCTTCACATAATTCGTTACATAAAAAGGCCACAATCCGCAGGATTCCTGTAGATTGTGGTCTTTTTTTATTAGTTGTTTGGTTGCTTCTCGTTGAATGATATCGTTTCGGTTTTGTAGGGCTGGCAAATTATGGCAACCGCATTGTGCGACGGCTTCCACGACATGCCAGCCCTACAATCCCCAATTTATGGTATCAAAATCTTCTGCGTCCTAGCCTCCTTCCCGTCGATTAGGCGCAGGATGTAAATACCAGCCGCAACGTTGATGGCTTTGCTGACGCAGCCATTGATGGTCTCGCTTCTGAGGATGCGACCGTTGAGGTCAATCACTTGCAGGGTGGCTTTGCCTTCATTGAGGATGATCCAGTCACCGTCGCTGTTGAAGGCAAAGGCTTGGTCTGCACTTTCGGCAGCTTCGGAGGACTGAGCGGCAAAGATAAGGCGGAAGCGCGAGGCGTAATCGTTGGTCTTCGCGGTAAAGGTATAGGTTGGCGTTTGCAGCAAGTCGATGTCGGCACCGGTCATATTATCTATAAGGTGCAGATATTGCATGTCAACGCCTTCGGGATTCACCGAAATCGTGTAGGTGCCGTTTTCCTTAGCCTCGAAGTTCAGGGGCATCTCGCCTTGGCCTTCACTGAAGGCGACGGCGTATTCCTTGCCGTTCTGCGGCAGGTAGATGTTGGCGTTCTGCTCGCCGAAGTAGAACTTGCCAAGTTCCGAGCCTTCGTTGAAAGTAACGATGGCGTTGTCGAGAGCAGGTTGCTTCGTCGTTTCTCCTCGCGATGACGGGACGGGATTAACGATTTGACTCAGCGTAATCTGTAAACCGCCATTGTTGGCACTCTGCTGTGTTGGAGCCGAAGTGCTGAAGGTGACGCTTTCGTTGCCATCCAATTCCACGATGACACCGTGGCAGGGCGCGATGGCGGCTTCGGACGTGGTCGTCAAGATGGCCGAGCCGTCGTCGTTCAGCGTATAGTACGGCTTGCTAACGTAGGCATCCACGATGAACGGGTTGCCCACAAGGTTGAAGCCTTGAGGCAGGTTCTCGATCTCCTTCTCTGTGCCTGTGTTGTAGGTACCATAAAACACCAAAGTCTTGGTTTCCTTGGTGGCATAGAGGTAGCCTTGGCCGTTGACGAGCATGAAAGGATCCTCCTGTGTGTTGTGCTGATGGTAGTTCTCCCAAATGACACTAGTCGGATTCAAGCGGTAGAGGTCGAAGTCGTAAACGCCTGTTGAGATCTCTGTTCCAACGAGGTTATCTACCGCTGTAGGCGCTATGTTACCTACCACTGGCGAAGCAATGAAGGCCCAGCCGTCGTTGCCTTCGCCATAGCCATCAATGAGAATCGTCATGGCAGGTACAATCTTATTGCCTTCGATGTCTGCGGCAGTGGCGATGGTCTGTGTGCCATCAATGAAGAATCGTTTGCCCTCGACAAAAGTAACGCTATTCAAAACAGTCTCTCCTCTATAAATGTGACCGATGCTTTTGACGAAGTCGTCGGGGTTGGTCCAACCGATGGTCAGCGTTCCGCTCTTAGCAGGTCCTCCAAGAATTCTATATCCGGGTCCAATACCAATCCCAAAGAACCCAATGCTAGAACCTGCAGTTACCTGACCGCCATTGATGACGATATCGCCGCATACACCAGACTGGTCTGAGTCGCTTACACCACCGCCTATGCCTGCGGAAAAAACTCCGCCCTCGGCAATGACCACGCCGCCATTGATGGTGATGCTTCCACCCGAAGTGTTGTTATAATCGCCACCCAATCCGGCTGCTGTAGCATGACCCTTTACATTGAGGTAGCCACCGTTGATGACAAGGGTGCCCACACGCACGGCTCCAATACCCGATTTGTTGTCATTGCAGTCGTCGATAATCAGTGAGCCAGGTCCGTTGATGGTCAGTTTGTTGCCCTCGCTCAGTTCAATGCCTTTCTTGGCGGTAAGCGTGTTGCCCGCACCAAGATTCAGCACGACATCGCCGCTGATTGTGATGCGTTGGTTGACAGTAATGTTGCCATATACCTTATATTCACCTGTTGTCAGTTCGGTCGATTCAGCAGTCATGGGGTTGATGTCTGTCACGGCAAACGAAATGCTCTTTGAGCCAACACAGTCGCTACCCTTGGCAGTGATGGTCAGGGTGTAGTCGCCTTTTTCATTCACTGGAGAAGGATTGAAAGCATAGGTGTAGTCGGTATCATTCGTGAGCTCCGTGCCGTCGGCAGCCTTGACGGTTGGAACGATGGTAATGTCCTCGCCCGTGTACTGATAGGCATCAGTAACGTTACTGATCGTACAAAGCTGATAGTAGGTATGGCTATTGGCCGTAATCTTTTTGTAGAAATTGTTCCCAGGGCTGTCATAGATTCGCGTGCCTTGGGCCTCGCCTAACGTCTCGGCGTAGTAGCAGGTCTGGGTTGCGTTTCTGCCACGCACGATGGTGGCACCGTTAGTGATAGCCGTTTCGCCCGCAGCCGGTGTTATGCCAGTGTTGGGGATATAGAACGAATTGCTGATGTTGGTGATACAGCCATTATGCCAGCCTATAAGTCCGGCGCAGCAATCAGTGCCATTGGTGGTGAACAGACGTCCGTCATAGACGCAGCCTGTCATGTTCAGTTTGGCTGAAGGCATGGATACAATGCCGCCGTGAGTGCCGTCACCCGCAATGCTGCTATGGATGACGGTGCTGACGATGCAGTTTGTGATGTTCGTCGTATCGAGGGTACGGCTGACCAGTCCGGCAGCAAACTTCTTGGACATGTAAATGTCGCCGCCCACCTTAAGGTTTTCAATAGTGGCGCCTCTCACATAGCGGAACGGTGCGCAGTATTCCTCGTTGACGGGTGCGGATGCCGAGCCTGCCGTGAATGTCAGCGTATAGTTGTCGTCGCCGCGGAAGATACCCTTGAAGGGGTGTTCGCTGGTACCCACCATTGAGGTAACGTTGATGTTGGCGTCCAGTTTCACGTACTCGCCGCTGTAGTCCATGCCACTGGCTACATTGACCGCAAACTGATTCCAGTTAGCTTCATTCTCGATGAGATATGGATCATTCTCTGTTCCAGTGCCAGGAAGATCATGCGTCACTACAAATGTGATTTGTTTTGAGCCAGTGTAGTCATTCGAAATGCCTGTGAGGACAAGTGTGTAGTAGCCCCCTGCGGTGATGTTGATGGTGTTTTGTTCCACTGCAGCACCGTTCAGTGTAGCCGTGTAGTCGTTGCCAAGGGTAAGTTCTCCATTGAGGCCTGTCACGTTCAGCGTGATTTCTGGGTTGTCTTCCAGTCTGTAAGTCGCTTCCACATCGCTGACAATGCAGGGGTGATAGTACATATTGTCGTCGAGTGCCTGTGCCTGTATGCAGACTTCATTGCTGGGGAGGGTGGCAAAGACCTGAATCCCCTGTGCATCGCCCAAGGCCTGGGTGTAGTAGCAGTATGCGTCTATGATACCGCCGCGCACGAAGGTGGCACCGTCGGTGATGTCCGTCTCGCCAGCAGCTGGTGTGATGCTGGTGTTGGGGGCATAAAGCGAATTGTTGACATTGACGGTGTTGCCATTATACCAGCCAACAAAGCCACCGCACTTGGTAGTGCCATTGTTGGTGAGCAGACGGCCATTATAGACACATTCTGAAATAGTCAGTGGGCCGAATGGATGGCCAATGATGCCGCCGTGTGTGCCGTCGCCAGTAATGCCGCTATGGATGACTGTGCCGACGACGCAAGAGCTGATGTTTGTAGTGCCGTTGCTGCGGGCAACCAGTCCGGCGGCGTACTTTTTGAATGAGTAGATATTGCCTGTCACCTTAAGGTTCTTAATAGTGGCGCCGTCAACAGAGCGGAATGGAGCGCAATGGTCTTCGGCGAAAGGTCTTTCAGACGTGCCTTTAGTAAAGGTCAGCGTATTGCCGCCGCCGTCAAAGGTGCCTTTGAAATTGTGTGTAATGGTGCCCACCATCTCAGTAACATCGATGTCGGCGGTCAGTTTAAAGTACTTGCCACTGTAGTCCATTCCATAGGCTACATTGTCGGCCAAATATGCCCAGTCGGTTGCATTCTTGATAAGGTAGGGGTCTTCCTCAGATGTTCCTGCACCCTCAAACGGATCGTGCAGCACTATGTTGAAGGTCTTCGATCCGTTATAGTATTCGCCCATGCCTGTGAAGGTGAGCGTATGTGTACCTGCCGAATTGATGGTGATTGGGAATGACGTCACATTATTGCCATCCAGCTTGGCTGTATAGTCGGTGCCAAAGGTGAGAGCCTCACCTGTGACGCCTTTCACAACCGGCGTGAAGCTGATGTCAGGGGAACCAGTCTGCCATTCGTAGGATGACAATACGTCATTGACGGTGCAGGTCAGATAGTAGTTATTGCCATCGGCAGCTGTAAATTGCCAGTAGATTTCATTGTCAGGAGCCGAGGTGTAGGCCTGAAGGGCGCCGCTGACAATGCAGGCGTTGGCGGGCGAGCCGATCTGTGTGTGTACATAGTAACTATTTTCGATGGTGCCCTTTTCGCCTTGCAAGCCCATAGGATGCATGGACGAAATGTTGTTGTAGTTACCCGCTTCCAAGCAGGTCTGCAAGGTGGGTGTACCATCGGTGCTCCACCCCCATATTCCTCCGACGTTGGCACGATTGCCACCAATTCCGTTGAAGGTGCCGGCAAAGATGCTTTCCTTGATGGTGGTGGCCGATGTCATACCGTGGCCAATGATGCCGCCTGCGTAGTCGCTCTTGATGTTCAGCGTAGCAGTGACGTAGCATTTTTCAATGAGGTTGGTGCCCTCGGCATAGCTCACAAGGCCTGCCGCGTACCTGTTGGATGAGGTGATGGAACCCTCCACAGTCAGGTTCTTGATGGTGGCGCCGTTGATATAGCTGAAGAGAGCCGTACCATAGTCGGCACTCATATCGTTGATGGTGGCGGTGATGGTGTGGTCGTTGCCGATGAAGGTGCCACTGAAAGCCCTGCTCGGTGTTGTTTGCATCACATAGCCGCATTTCTGGGTGACACTGATGTTGTTAGTCAATTTCACATACTGGCCGCTGTAGGAGTTGCCGGTAATGACATTCGCCACAAAGGCGTTCCAGTCGGCAGTGCTGCTGATACTATAGGGATTTTCCTCTGTGCCATCGCCAGGAAGCGTACCCGTTGCTATGAAAGGCACTATTTTCTTATCACCGCCCGTATTGAAGTTGGCGCCAGTAGCTATATTCTGTGTACCTTCATATACAAACTGTTTGCCGTCGGCAAAATTAACAATGGCCAATCTGATACCACTTTTGGAATCTATGAAATCGTCGGGATGGGTCCAGCCAATCGTCAGCGTTCCACTCAAATCATTGTAGTCATCAACACCTATGCCTTTGGCTCCATGTGCTCCGGGTTTAGCTGTCACCTGACCGCCATTGATAACTATTTCGCAGCATCTGCCATAACCGCCGGCGCCAATGCCAGGAGCATAACCATCACCTGTGGCATTGACTACACCGCCGTTGATGATGACGCGTCCTGCGCCGGTACTTGACTGGCTACCGCCAAGTCCGGCTGAATTCATACCTCCATGAACATTGATGGTGCCGCCATTGATGATGATGGTACCCGGGTTATCGGCTCCGATGCCCGCGCATGGGCTGAACCAGCCGTTGATTTGCAGCGTGCCAGGACCTTCGATGGTCAACGAGTTGCCAGCACTCACTTCGATGCCAAACGGGACTTCTAAGGTAGTACCCTCGCCGAGAATCAGTATGACATCACCTTCAACTACAACGCGATCCCAATCTATTCTTGTGTTCTTAATCACCTTATACGCTTTGTTTTGCAGTCTGGTAATCGCTGCATTAACGATTTCATAGTCAACGATGGAGAACGTGAAGCTCTCCGTGCCGCTGTAGCTGCCCTTGCCAGTGACGGTTACTTGAGCGGTGCCTAAATTGACGTTATTGGCGATTGTCACTTCATAGTCGGTGCCGTTTTCGAGCGCGATTTCGTTACAGGTCACCACAATGTCCGGTACAATAGCCGAACCTGTTCTGACGTATTTGTCCTTAATACCAGAAACCACGCAGGGCAGATAGTAAACAGAGTTGTCAGGAGTCATTACTGGACCGTAGATTCCACTTCCGGGTGCTGAGGTGCTGACCTGACTTGCTCCCACAATGGTATTGGCGTTGGTAGGCGTGCCTATCTGCTGATTCACATAAAGGCAGCTTGTGGTGGTGACGGTGCCTGTGGTCGCTGCGGCCATCAAGCCCATGGGATGCATGGAGGTGATGTTGTTGTAGGTGCCCTTCTCCCAACAGTTCTGGAGAACGCCAATGGCGCTGTTGCACCAACCCCAAATGGCACCGATATTGATACGACTGCCACTAACGCCGTTGAAAGTGCCGTTAAAGAAACAATCCTTGACGGTGGTGATCGAGTTCATGGCATGGCCTATGATACCACCAGCATAGTTGTTGCTGATGTTGAGCGTGGCGGAGACGGTGCAACCCTCAATCAGGTTGCTGCCATGGGCAAAGCCCACAATACCCGCTGTGTAATAGCTGGCCGAAGCGATAGTACCCGCCACGGTCAGGTCCTTGATCGTGGCGCCTTTGATGTAATGGAACGGTGCCACGCCCTGCTCATTGGTGCCAGTGCCTGTCGCCGAGCTGCTGATGCTGACAGTCAGTGTCTTTCCATTGCCAAGGAAAGTGCCGCTGAAGGGACGGGGGGCGTAAGGACTCTCCTCGCACAAACCTACCATCGTCGAAACGCTGATGTTGTTGTTCAGTTGGATGTATTTGCCGTTGAAGGAGATGCCATTGTTGACGTTTGTGGCGAATGTGTTCCATTCGGCAGCATTGTTCAAGAGGTATGGGCTTTCAGCCGTGCCTGCGCCTGAGGTAGGCCATAACGCCAGGCTGACGGCCGAGCCGTTGCTGCTGGCATTGCCACAGCCGCCGCCAGCACCGCCGTCATGCCATGCGTTGCCATTCTCCCAACCATCGTCATCATCATAGTCGCTGGCATTAGGTCTGAGGCCGTCTCCTTGGATATCCGCATATTTAGGATTGGTCAACTCAATAGAAGCACCGTCGGGGGCCGATGTGCCATTACTATTCGTGCCGCCTTTACCGCCTTTTGCTCCTGCATGATAGTAACCATTTGCGGTTCCAGAGTAAACCACCCAGGCAACGTTACCAGCGGCACCGCCGCCGCCACCGCCACCGCCGGGGCCACCGGTTCCGATGTTGCTGGCACCACCGCCGAAGCCGCCGGCACCACCGCCACCGCCACCAGATGCCATATATACATTCGAGCCAGGGTGCTGGGAAGCGGTGAGACCTCTATTGCCACCAGTGCCGCTTGAGCCGGCGCTACCACCCGTGGCTGACAGATTGATGGAGGACGTAACCACATAGAGATTGCCCATAGCGCCAGCAGTACTACCGGCACTGCCGGCATTGCCATCAACGCCATATTGTGTGGTCTCTTGTCCAATACTTCCAGTACGTTGGCCGCCAGTGCCGCCATTGCCGCCATTCGCGCCGCGTGTGCCGATGCCTGCGCCAGCACCGCCGCCGCCATTGCCGCCATTGCCGCCCGAGCCACCGAGGATAGTATTATCAGAAATCAGAAATGCATCATCGCCATTGCCGCCATTGCCGCCGTTGGCAGCATTGCCGCCCGTGGCATTCACCGTACCCCTACCGATGAGGCAGAGCGTGTTGCCCTCGGTCAATTCGATACCGGCACCGCCACCCGTGGTTCCGCTGGCATTGGCTCCCGTGCAGGTCAGCGTCGTGCTGGAGGGGACGTAAAGATACACCGTGCCCCGGATGGTCAGGCCGCTGCCGCCGACATTGCTGTTGGTGAAGCTGAGGTCCGAATTGGCGTAATAGTACGTCGTGTTACCCACACTGCCGAGCGTCTGTCCCGTAGTGGAGCCTGCAAGAGCCGTCCAGTCTGTCGAGGTGGTCTGCGTCATCGCATAGACTTCATCCCAGTTGTTCTGCGCCCATGCCGTCGGCCCAAAGGCGAGCAGGGCGAGGAGCGCCATCATGGCACCGCGCTTGGTGTTTTTGCGCTTTTTGGCCACAAGGTAGGCCGCGCCAAGGCCGGTAAGCAGGGCAATGCCGCCGCCCAAGGGGGCGTCGGCATCGTCGGTGGAGCCATGCGAACCGGGCAGGTTGATGAGGCCGCCGTTGGGAGTGTTGCGGTCATTTTCTTCCGTTTCCGGACCGCGACCAAAAAGACCGCTGTTGCTTTGTGCCGACGCGCCGAGGGTCAGTCCAAGCAGAATTGCGATTGTTGCTGTTGCTTTTGTCATTTTTGTGCTTTATTTAAAAACTTGATTGAAAAAAGTGCAAAAGTAGGCAAACTTCCCCAAGCGCGAAGCCGTCTGAATGCCTACGGCATTAGATTTTGCAGATTTTGAGACAAGTTTTGCAAATTTTGCAAAAATTGCAGATTTTGAAAACTGTGTTTTTTGCAGATTTTGAAAGTCGGAACGTTGCTTACTGGGCCGTTTCGTGCATCCTCTTGAAAAACTCAGAATGTAAAGGAGGCACTATACTTGCTTATTCTCCTAACTGCCGCTCAATCTCCTCCATCAGTTCCTCGCCTTCAAGGTTGCGGGCCACGATGATGCCGTCCTTAATGAGGGCGTTTTGCGGGATGAAAGCGATGGCGTACAAGGCTCCAGCGGCGTTGCCCCAGCCTTGCAGGTCGCTGACGTGGGTCCAAGTGAGGCCGTCTTTCTCGATGGCGGCGAGCCAGGCTTCCTTA
>JAFSJF010000011.1 GCA_017439405.1 Bacteroidales bacterium | reverse complement strand
CCGCCACGGGTTACACCTTCTTGAGGTGGACGGAGAATGGCACGCAGGTTTCCACCAACGCGAATTACACCTTCACCGTGACAGGCAACCGAACCCTTGTGGCGCAGTTCCAAGCGAACAGCTACACCATCACGGCTACAGCCAACCCAAGCAATGGCGGAACGGCTACAGGCGGTGGCGCGTATAACCACGGCCAAAGCTGCACACTGCATGCCACGCCCGCCACGGGTTACACCTTCTTGAGGTGGACAGAGAACGGCACGCAGGTTTCCACCAACGCGAATTACACCTTCACCGTGACTGGCAACCGAACCCTTGTGGCGCAGTTCCAAGCGAACAGCTACACCATCACGGCCACGGCCAACCCCAGCAATGGCGGAACGGCTACAGGCGGTGGCGCGTATAACCACGGCCAAAGCTGCACGGTGACGGCCACGGCTAACTACGGTTTCGTCTTTGCCAACTGGACTGAAAACGGAGCCCAAGTTTCAGTGAATGCTTCCTATACTTTCCAAGTGACAGGTAATCGTAGTTTGGTGGCAAACTTTATTGCATTACAAGCTCCCACGGGTGCTATTAATGGATTGTTTTCGGTAAGCGACAACCAGCAAGTGTGGTTCTCGCAAGGCAATCTTCAATACAAGGCTTCTACCAACACATGGCGTTTTGCCACCAATCAATACGACTACATAGGAGAAGGCAATGCCAATATTTCACAAACCTATAATGGTTGGATTGACCTGTTCGGTTGGGGGACAAGTGGATGGGATAGTGGCAACATCTATTATCATCCATGGGATTCGGACTATAGCGATAATACACTATATGGGCCTTCTCCTGAAACGTGTAGTTTAGTTGGAGAATATGCCAATGCCGACTGGGGAGTTTACAATTCCATTAGCAATGGCGGTAACCAAGCGAACCAATGGCGATCTTTGACGTATTGGGAATGCAATTATTTATTGGATACGAGAGTTACTTCATCGGGTGTTCGCTTTGCAAAAGCACAGGTGAATGGCATAAACGGACTAATCCTTGTGCCAGATAATTGGAGCAATTCAGTTTATGGACTACAAAGTGTTAACACGCCAACATCTCCTTTTGAAAGCAATGTGATTAGCTTGTCGGTATGGCAGAATGTATTAGAAGCTAACGGATCGGTTTTTCTGCCTGCGGCTGGTAGTCGTTATTACGGAACAAGCATATATTGGATAAATGAACGTGGCAATTATTGGCTCTCTACTGGCAATACTAATGAGGGTTGCGCAAGTACTGCTTATATTAATAGTGATGCGCTTAGTACTGGCGCTGGATATAGATCCAATGGTCTTGCTGTCCGTTTGGTTCGCAATGTACAATAGCTACAAAAAAACGCACAGAAATGATAGACATAATTCTATGAGAACAATAATGAATAAACTAAGGCTTCTCCCACTTGCAGCAGCATTGATGGTTGCGACTGCCTGCGACAAAACGGTAATAAAGGAAGAAATCCAGTTCCCCACACGGGTGGAGCTGATAGTCGGGCAATACTGCCTGCCGCATATCATTCTTGAGGAAAATGAGACCACACGCACCATTTCAGACTGGGTTTCAAGCAACCAAGATGTGGCTATGATAAAAGGCGACACCATCTTTGCCCTTGCCCAAGGAACAACGGAAATGACAGCAAAATACCAAGACAATTTCGGCGAGCATAGCATCAGTTGCTCCGTAACCGTAGCCGACCTCGAAATCCCAACCGCCGAGGACACGGTTTTCGTGCAATATGGAGATGACATTGAATTATGCAAATTCAACATTCCTGGCTCTTATCCAATTAGTTATGTATTGGAAAAAGGAGATGGAACCGCAGATTACGCAACATTGGCCACCGAGGAGTTACCCTATGAAACCTCATCTCTCATCCAATTCTCACCTGTCTACACATACTCTTTGAGAAAAATTGTACCCGAACAAGGCTTCACCTCACTCCGCCTCATTTGCGAGCCTCTTGGCATGGATGTCACCATGCCCATCGTAACACTGCCTTCCAACGAAGGCGAAAACCGAAACACAAACCTATGAGACCCATGAAAGCGAAAACACTATTGGCCATTGTCGTCGCGCTTGTGGCCTGCCTCAATAAGGGCTACGCCCAAGACCAACCGAAAACCGACGACAAGCTCTCGGTAATGAAGGAGATAGAAGGAATCCAAGAACTTGAACCCTCGCTTTGGGAAAGGGTCAGCCATGTGGAAGCACTCTCTGTTTGCTTTGGCTATGCAAGCTACGGCTTGCCTTGGAGCTTGCCGGCCATGCGTGGCGGGACGTTGGGGTTTTCCTACCATCACCTCATGCTTGGCTTCGATTTCGGTTTTGGCTCTTTAATCGATGAAGCCGCCTACGACAACACGGATGCCTACAATTACCTGAAGATGAACTCCACGCAAGGCTTCGGGTTCCTGTCGGTGCATTATTACATGATGAAGTACCTGTCGTTTGGAATTGGCTTGGGCTTTCATTCCGAATTACAAAAAGTCGAATCCATTCAAACAGAAAACCATGGCAACTATTCCATCGAAAACGATAAAGTCTCTTTTGAGAATAAAGGATTCTTCGGCTTACGGCTCGGCGCAAAAGCCTATATACCCATATCAGAAAGGTTGTCTCTTTACTTGTCGTGTGATTATGACATTATGCCAAGCGACACCCGCAAGAGCAGGCTCGACTTGGGCTTAGGCCTCAAGGTAGCCATAGATTAATGAACGATTCAAGCATTTGTCACCAAAAAAACAGGAAATATGAGAAAGATACTTTTATTGACCATCGGAATAGTCTTGTTGTCGGCAAGTGGTGTGCAAGCCCAGCAAGACGACAGTCCCCACAGAATCAAGCGGAACGGGAAATGGGGCTATGCCGACGACAAGGGAAACGAGGTCATCCCATGCAAATACAATCATGCCTTCCCGTTCTATGAAAGCGACTTGGCCCTTGTCGAATCAGAAGGCAAGTTTGGCTATATCGACAAACGAGGCAAGGTTGAGATTCCCCTCCAATACGCGAAAGCCTATCCTTTTTCTGATGAAAGGGCCGCCGTGAAGAAGAACGGGAAATATGGATTCGTCACTTCCTATGGCTATGAAGTCATCAAGCCTCGTTATTCCGACGTGAAATGGGGCTTCATCGATGGCTACGCTTGGGTGAAGAAAGGCTGCAAGAAAAACGGGAAATGGGGGATGATTGGCAAGTATGGAACCACGTTTGTCGATTTCAATTACATCAACTTGAGCTATTTCGACCCGAATACCGGCGCGGCTGATGCGGTCACGAAAGACGGAGTGATCCATTATTACCTCAAGGGCAAAAGATACCCTTCAAAGAAGGAAAGGGACGCAGTTGTGGCACCTGTTCCTGTTCCAGATCCCAAGCCGACGCCGACACCTCAAAAGCCTTTGTTCGTTTGGAACGACTTGCCTTCCTCAACGACTTCACCTCAGATGACCGTCAGCGTGGAAATCCAGTCGGAGAGCGAGATAACGAGTTGCGATTTGTATTTGAAAGAAGGAAATAGTGGGTCAAAAGGCTCGCATGTTGAAGCCGATATTATTGAAAGCCCGAAAAATGGTGGCTTTTCCAAGACCCTAAGCAGGACCTTTACCTTGCGTGAAGACGTGAACACCATTGTTGTGGAAGCCACCAACGCGGCGGGGTCGTACAAGGAAGAGAGAACCATAAAATACGTGAGTCCGGAGCCGCCAACGATAGTATGGGAGGGTGATTACCCCGACAAGACCACCAAGGAACAACTCCTCGTGAAAGCGAGAATCAGCTCGAAAAGCGATGTTTCATGGAAATTGACCGTGACTTCCTCGGGCACAACCAAAGGCAGTTACACGGCTAAAGACATTGACGAAAGCTCCAACAGTGGCACGGGTTGCAACGTGAGCAAGAGCGTGAAACTGATGCCTGGCTACAACACCATAACCTTAGAAGTGACGAATGCTTCAGGAAAGAAAACCGAAAGCAAGAAGGTTTGGTATTCGCCATGCGAGAAGAGGATTGCCTTGGTGATTGGGAATGCAAATTATAGGAGAGTGGAAAACCTTGGACGTTTTGGTAAACTACAGAATCCTATCAATGATGCAATTTCTATCTATAAAGAGCTGGAATCGTGTGGATTCGACATGATGCCAATAGTCAAGAATGCTAACCTTAAGACTATGCAAGAATCTATTAATGCTTTCATTGACAAAGCCAATAAAGAACATTATGAAGTCGCTTTCATTTATTATTCTGGTCACGGTGTGTCTCCTTCTATCGAAAAAAGAGAGAAACAAGAGTCTTTTTTTATTCCTCTGATTGAAGAAGACTCTATTGCATATATTGAAGACCTTGCAAAATATGCAATTGATGCGAACAGATTGATTGAAGATTTAAATAACAAGACGGATTGTAGAATAAAAATTGCAATGCTTGATTGTTGTAGAAGTTGCAACCTCGCTTCTCGTGCCAAAGGCCCCATGGCGTTAAAGGGCATGAATCCATTAAATGTGCCTTTTGGTGAACAAATCTTTTTTGCTGCTCGGTATAAGGAAGCGGCATTGGACTATATCAATAGAGACGATACGAATAGTCCTTTTGTCACCGCTTTTTTGCAGTGTTTCCGAGAATATCCAAATTACAAATGGGAGGATTTGGTAAAAAAAGTAATACTTAAGGTACACGAGTTGACAGGTACATATCAAGAACCCAAAGCAGAAGGTACATTGAAAGGAGATTTTTACCTGAATCCCTACCACGACAAACCATAAAAACTTTCATACGATGAATAAAAAGAGAATAATCGGCAGTCTTGTTGCTCTTTGCCTCTGCATGGCATCTTTCGCACAGGAAGAATACTATATGACTGGCCTTCCGTTGGATGATGGCACTTACGACCAATTGGAAAGAAAGGCAGTGTATGCCACCAAAGGAGCTGATGCCCCTTTGCCCAAGCAGCATTCGCTCTTGGAATACTGCCCCATAGCGAAGTCGCAAGGGCAGCACGGCACTTGCACCAGTTGGGCCAGTGTCTATGCCGCCCGAACCATTGCCGAGGCGGTAAGACATGGATGGACTTCAAGGGAAACCATCACCGAGGAAGCGTTTTCGCCGCTGTTTGTATACGCCCAAACGAAAAAGACGGATGATTTTGCTTGTTCGCAAGGCATCCATATTTGGCAAGCCTTAAACTTGATGAAGGAGCAAGGTTGTGCCAAGTACAGGGATTTCAATGTCTTGTGTGCGGAGGGAACGGAGGTCGGGAAGTCCTTGCAGGAGGCGGCTTCCCAATACAAGATAGACGATTACTTGCCGCTTATCAAGAAAGACTACGACGCGCAAAAAAAAGAGGAGATGGTGAAGAAATCATTGGTCGAGAACAAGCCGGTCGTCATTGCCATGTGGCTTCCTTCTTCTTTTTCTGACGCGGGAAGGATTCTCAACATGAACAGGGAGCCGGCTTCTTTCCCGAGGACGAATTATTACAACCACGATCCTTACCATGCCATGTGTGTGGTCGGCTATGATGATAATATGGCGGGCGGCGCGTTCCAGATTATGAACAGTTGGGGCAACCATTGGAGAAATGATGGCTTTGTTTGGGTGAAATATGCCGATTTCGCAAGATGTGTTGACCAAGCGTATGAGGTTACGGTGAATCCGCTTCCCAAACCCGTCCCCGAGCCTGAGCCGATTGCGCTTTCTGGTCGTTTCAAGATCCAGTTGACTCACGATGCTGTGCAAAAGACCAATCCCAACACGATTCTGAAAGTCAGGCTTGACGATGCGGGCCATTATGTCATACAAAAGACTTTCTACGAGTCGGATCAATTCCGTTTGTATGTCTCAAATGGCGAGGAGGCATACGTTTATGTTATCGGGTCGGACATGAAACGCAGCGACGTGCTCCTGTTCCCCAATGAAAACGTTTCGGCGAGGTTGGGCAATTCGTATGCGATAGCCTTGCCTTCGGAGACAGCGTCCATTACGATGGATGAAACCAAAGGAACCGATTACTGGTGCGTGCTATATTCCATTGAAGAATTGGACATTCAGGAAACCATGAGGAAAATGGAGGCGGCAAGCGGCTCGTTCCATGACAGAGTGAAAACCGCTTTGGGAGACAAAATGGTTCCGAAAGACGACGTCCGTTTTGTGATGAACAGAATCGAGTTCAGCGCAAGGTCGGAGAAGACGGTGGTGCCGGTGATCATTGAGGCGAAACACAAATAAGTACAAAAATGACCACGTTCACCGCGCTCATAGCGAAACGGAAAAGGAAGCTGCTGTTCTCAGCGGTTTTTTCCGTATTGCTGTTGGTCGTTTCCTATTTCATTGCCAACCTGCCAATTCCGTTGGGGGGTGAGAAGAATCTGCTTAGAAAGGTTGAAATCCGCCAAAAATTCAATAGGCATGAAGAATATGGGTATCTTGATAGCGTGTTGTTCGTGAATGTCGCATACGATAAGGTTATCAACCCTAATCCGGCGAGAGTCAGTGATAGCATCGTTGGGCATTGCGCGATTACCGACAGGCGCAAGTTGCTGACCTTGCTCCAATATTTGAGTGACTCTGTCGAGTACAAGTACATTTTGCTGGATGTGTTTTTCGATTATGAAATGGGACCTACGGAATATGATGCAGAATTGTTCGCGACAATCCATTCGATGGAAAACATCGTAATCGCCAACCACCAGAGGAAGCGTCTTGTCAACAATGACCTATTGACACCCAAAGCCGGCATTGCGGACTACAAGCAATCCTATTTCAAAGTCGGATTCTCAAAATACCCGTATCTGTTGAAAAGTGTAACGAACCCCAGCGTCCCTGACACTTCGCTCCCATTAAAGATGTACAAAGAGATTACTGGTAGGGAAATCAAGAAACGAGGACCGTTTTACATGGACGGGAATCATCTCGCCAAGAATTGCGTGTTTCTTCCTATGGAAGTCGCTGCCGACTCAATGTATTCAAAAGAAGGACAGAAGATTTGGCATAACCTTGGAATGGACTTGCTGGGGGACACGGCTGTGATTCGGATTGGTGACATTTCCATACCGCATATTGGAAAAGCAGCGCTTTATGACAAAGCAAATCCCACTCGCGGGAAATACATTGTGATTGGGGCATTCGATGGAGATGATGAGCATTTCACATATAAAGGAGATGTTCCAGGACCTGTCATCAATTACTGTGCATTCAGCGCATTGGTGAAAGGCTACCATATCATCCGTTTCGGCTATGTCATGGCGCTTTTCTTACTGTTTTTCTCATTGGCTTATGTCATTCTATGCAAAGAGCAAATCAAGGATAGCGCAGCAAATTCAAGTAACAAGTTGATACAAAAGCTGTGCAAGACATTGCTGCTATTGTCGTCATGGATTAGTTATGCAACCGTGTTGGCTGTCTTTTGCGTTGTTTGTTACCTATGCTTTGGCGAAGCACATGAGATCCTTGTCACTTCCACTCTTTTTTATTGTCTGTCAAAATGCGTTAAACCAAATAAAAAACATCTGTTATGGAAAGTAAGAAAAAGAAAAAGCTAGTATTGGCCTTTGTCATGTCCCTGACCATTTCGGCCTCATTTGCCCATCCTTGCACCGACAGTTGCGTGGTATGGTATTCCAGTTCATCCGAAATAAAAATAGGTGGTAAACCCATTAAGGATGGCCTGAAATTCGATGACAAAGAACCGGTTTCGTGGCATTCGGAAAACGATGCAATGACGATTGTTTACTATCAATCGAGTACGCCCAAGACATTCTATGCCAAAGACTTCATAAAGGAAAAACAGACTTCTGTTCGGGACTATCTGACTTCTTCAAACATGTCCACAAAAGGGGGCAACAATCCTGAAGAAACCAACGTTGAAATCGACACGGTGTTTTTCCTGTGGGATACACTAAGAATCCCAAAAACCAACAATCAAGGGAGCGGAGTCGTTGACGATGTAATCATCTATTCCAAAGCCGACACCATTGTCAGCAGAATAACCACTTCCCATGATGGAAAAGAATTCGTGATTCCTCGCAATGCCTTTGGGAAGCTGGTCTCCGCGAATCCTTTGTTTATCGACATCATCGAAAAAGACATCGAGAAAGACTGGCAATACGCCGTCTGGCGTAAGTTGTATGTTGTCCCGCTGCCTTTGAAGATGGAATAAGTTGCCAGACCCATGCTTGGTAATTGAATTTTGCTGAAACGCAGTCCAAAAATCAAATTTCAGCAATTTTCAGTATCGAAACTTGCTGAAACGGAATTTGTGTTTCCCGTTTCAGCAGTTTTCAAAACAAAAAAATGCAAATGAAACCCAAAAAGAAAAAGAACAAAAAGCGCCAGTTCAGCAGCGTGAAGGCCTTGCTCAAGGCCGACAGAGAGCATGAAATCGAGCAGTATGGCAAGCAAGTGAGCATGAGGCCGTCGCGGGTTCACAAGTCGAAGAAGGACTACGACCGAAAGAAAAACAAGGTGGATGAGCGCGAGATGGAATAGTTTTTCCTATTTTTGCAAGGTCATAGTATTTGGAAATGGACCTCTTCTCATGCCTTTCGCCTTTCGTGTTTTGCAGCTTCGCCAGCGGGAGCAGCGGCAACTGCTATTATGTTGGAAAGCAAGACGAGGGCCTGCTTGTCGATGTGGGCATCAGCGCGAAGCAGGTCAAGGAGCATTTGTCGCGGAACGACATACGGACGGAAAGTGTGAAAGCCATCCTCATCACGCACGACCATATCGACCATGTGCTGGGTTTGGAAAAGTTTACGAAAGACTGTCCGACTCCGATTTATGCCCATTCCGACTGCCTTCTTGGCCTCGCCGAGGGCAAGGCAACCAAAGGCACCGACCACGGACTTTTCCATGAAGTCGAGCCCATGCAGCCCTTCGGGTTGCTCGGCATCACGATAGAGGCTTTCCCCGTCATGCACGATGGGAGAGGAGCATTGGGATATTGCTTTGACTTCGAGGGCCATACGCTTACCATAGCCACCGACATCGGTATGCTCGACAATGTGGTGAAAGACTACATCCGTCGATCCGACAACATCGTCATCGAGGCGAACTACGACACCGAAATGCTCGAAAAAGGCCGCTATCCCTTCCCGTTGAAGCAGCGCATTGCAGGACCGTTCGGCCATCTGAGCAACGAGGAGTCGGCAAGGTTTATAGCGGAGATTTATCGTCCTGAAATAAAGCATATTATGCTTTGCCACCTCAGCGAGAACAACAATACGCCCGAATTGGCCATGCAGTGCCTTTATCACCAATTGAGCCGGCGTCACGTCAGGCTCGATACGAACACTTCGGTGTTTCCCTTGCCGCGCCACAGAAGTACGGGAATGGTTTATCTTTAGCCACCACAGTTTTCCACATTGCCCCCGAAAAAGAGGCACAATTCCACAGTTTTCCACAGGATGAAGATTGTTGGGTATTGTACCTAAAATGTTGTCTTTCAGTTATGAGCGTTTTTTGTTGGTGTTTTGGTATGAAATGTGCGAGATATTTAAGGTGTAAATCAAACAATGATTCGGACATGAAAACCAGACTGTCAGTGTTAGTTTTGTTTGCATCGGCCTTGCTGCTTGGTTCTTGCGATGTGGAACGCTCGGAAAAATACCAGGCTTTGCTTGCCGAGCGCGATTCGCTCTATACCGAGGCCGTTGCCGCCAAAGGCGGTTTCGACGAAGCGCTGAATACCATCAACGAAATCGAGGAAGCCCTTGAGTCTGTCCGCGCTGCCGAAGGCATCATCATGGTCGAAAACCAGGAAGGCAACACGAGCAAGGCCGTTTCCCAAATCAACGCCATCCAGCAGACGTTGAAGGAAAACCACAACAAGATCAGCGACCTTGAGAAACGCCTTGCCGAGCAAGGTTCCAAGTCGAAGGCGTTGGCTCAGACCGTCAACCGGCTAAAGACCCAGTTGGAGGAGAAAGACGCCTTCATCACCACGCTCAAGGCCGAGCTGCAAACCAGCAAGGCGCAAATCGACGAGCTGAACAACCAAGTGGCCGACCTGAACGACGACATCCTCACCCTCAACGACAACATCGAGAGCCTAAATGCCGAAAGCGCGGCACAGCAGGCCACCATACAGAACCAAGACGCAGCCTTGCACACCGTGTGGGTGTGCATCGCGACCCAGCAGGTCCTCAAGGAAAAGGGCATTCTCACCAAAGGAGGCCTCTTCCAGCCCGTCCAGCTTTCGAAGCAGGGGTTCGACAAGAACCAGTTCATGCAGGCCGACAAGCGCCATCTTGACAAGATTCCGCTGAACACGAAAAAGGCAACGGTCGTATCAAGCCATCCTGAGAGTAGTTATCAACTGGTTGTGAATGAGGATGGTGCAATGGTACTGGAAATTGTGGACAAGGATTCGTTTTGGAGTATGTCAAACTATTTGGTAGTTTCAATAAAATAATTCCGCGTCGTGCGGAATTCTGCTCGTTTTCAATTTTTTCGAATGGCCTCGCCTCTCCCCGTCGCGAGGCTTTTTTTTGTTTGTGTTTTTGTGGAATTGGCGAATTATTTGCTACCTTTGCACCCATGAAATGTAGAATTCTTGTGGTGGAAGACGATGCCGCTTTTGGCATGATGATTCAGACATGGCTGAAGAAAAACGGCTATGAGGTGGTGCTTTCGACGCGCTACGAACAGGCGAAAACGGAGATTTCGTCTAAGGCTTTCGACTTGATCCTGACGGACTTGCGCCTTCCTGACGGTGATGGCATCATACTGATGACTTGGGTGCGCGAGAAGATGAAAAGCAAGATGCCCATCATCGTGATGACGGGTTATGCCGAAGTGCAAACCGCCGTTTCGGCCATGAAACTCGGCGCTTTCGACTACCTCAAGAAGCCCATCAACCCGAGCGTGTTGGAGGAGAAAATCGCGGCGGCGTTGGCTTCCACAGAAGAGGAAACGCCGGAAACCTTCATTCCGCAGCGGAAACAGTGGGTGAAAGGCAATAGTCCAGCCATGCAGAAACTGTACAAGCACGTTGAGCTGGTGGCGCCGACAAAGTTCTCGGTCTTGATTCTTGGCGAGAGCGGCACGGGTAAGGAATACATCGCACGCATGATACACGAATTGAGTCAATTCAAGGACGGCCCTTTCATTCCAGTGGATTGCGGGAGCTTGTCCAAAGAGTTGGCACCCAGCGAGTTGTTTGGCCATCTGAAAGGGGCGTTCACATCCGCCATCGCCGACAAGAAAGGTGTCTTCGAGCAAGCCAAGGGCGGTACGGTGTTCCTTGATGAGGTGGGCAACCTGCCCTACGAGGTGCAGATGCAATTGCTCCGCGCCTTGCAGGAGCAGAAGGTTCGTCCGGTGGGTTCCGCTACCGATGTCCAAGTCGATGTGCGCATTCTTGCTGCCACCAACGAAAACCTTGGCCGAGCCATCGAGGAGGGCAGGTTTAGGCAAGATTTGTTCCACAGAATCAACGAGTTTGCCATAGAAGTGCCACCTTTGCGCGACCGTCTTGAGGACTTCGAGGAGCTTACTGCTTTTTTCATCAGGCAGGCCAACGAGGAGTTGGGCAAGAACGTCAAGGGCATCTCCAACGAGGCCATGCAACAATTGAGAATGCAACGATGGAACGGCAACCTGCGCGAGTTGCGCAATGTGGTGCGCCGTTGCGTCCTTTTCGCCGATGGCGAGAACATCGAGTTGGACGACTTGCCCGTGTTTGGGCGACCGGTCAGAAGAGTCGCAAGTGATGAATTTGATGACTGGGCCTTACGACCGGAGAACGAGAAGGAGCAGATAGAGGCAGCGCTGCGCAAGTCGCGCGGAAACAAGACCGTGGCGGCAAAGCTCCTTCAGATCGACAGAAAGACCTTATATAATAAGATGCACCTTTACGGGATAGGACTTTGAGGTTTTTTGGCTTTTGATGCAAGAACATTATTCAAATATAATATTATGACTATCAGTGAATTGGAAAGAACCGCCTCACAAGTGCGCCGCGACATTATCCGTATGGTGCATGGATGCCAGTCGGGGCATCCGGGCGGTTCGTTGGGCGCGACCGACGTCGTCACAGCCCTCTACTTCGACCAAATGCAGATCGACCCCGCGCAGTTCCGCATGGACGGGGCAGGGGAGGACCTGTTTTTCCTCTCCAACGGCCACATCAGCCCCATGCTGTATAGCATCATGGCGCGGCGCGGCTATTTCCCCGTCAGTGAGTTGGCAACGTTCCGCCGGCTGGGCACACGCCTGCAGGGGCATCCCACGCCGATGGAAGGCCTGCCAGGACTTCGCATCGCGTCGGGTTCATTGGGACAAGGCCTTTCAGTGGCCATCGGAGCAGCGCAAGCCAAACGGCTGAACGGCGACCCGCATCTCGTATTCGTCCTCATGGGCGACGGCGAGCAGGAGGAAGGCCAGATTTGGGAAGCCGCCATGTACGCGCCCGCAAAAGGTGTCGATAACCTCATTGCCATCATCGACTACAACAAGAAGCAAATCGACGGCTCGACCGACGACGTGCTTTGCCTCGGCGACCTCCGCGCCAAATACGAGTCGTTCGGTTGGCAAGTGCTTGAAATGGACGGCAACAACATGAAAGAAGTGGTTGAAACGCTGAACCTTGCACGCAAAAACGCCCACCAAGGCAAACCGCAACTCATCCTCGCGCACACCGTCATGGGCAAGGGTGTCGATTTCATGGAGAACAACCACAAATGGCACGGCACGCCGCCCAACGACGAACAAGCCGCCAACGCGCTTTCGCAATTAACGGAAACTCTTGGAGATTATTAGTTGGCTTCTGGCTGTTAGCAATTAGCCATTAGCTGTTAGCATAAACGCATGAGAGCTAATAGCTAACGGCTAAAAGCTAAAGACCAAATAAGCCAGTGGCCAACAACAATTAAACAATAAACAATCAACGATTCAACATACAAACATGGACTTTACAATTCAAAACCAAAAAGATACTAGGTCGGGATTTGGTGAGGGCTTGCTTGAAGCGGGTCGCAGCAATCCCAAGGTGGTCGCGTTTTGCGCCGACCTCACGCCATCGGTCAAGATGGCCGACTTCGCCAAGGAGTTCCCCAGCCGTTTCTTCCAGACGGGCATCGCCGAGGCCAACATGATTGACATGGCGGCGGGCATGGCCATGAGCGGCTTCGTGCCGTTCACGGGCACCTTCGCGGCCTTCTCCACGGGGCGCGTCTATGACCAAATCCGCATGTGCGTGGCCTATTCCAACAAGAACGTGAAGATTGCGGCCTCACATGCCGGACTCACCACGGGCGAAGACGGCGCCACCCACCAAATCATCGAGGACATTGCCCTGATGAAGGTCTTGCCCAACATGACCGTCATCGTGCCTTGCGACTTCAACCAGACCAAGGCCGCGACCATCGCCGCTGCCGAATACGAAGGACCGGTGTATCTGCGCTTCGGTCGGCCTAAAGTGCCGAACTTCACGCCTGCCGACGAGAAGTTTGAAATCGGCAAAGCCCAAATGCTGCACGAAGGCACCGACGTGACCATCTTCGCCTGCGGTCACCTCGTTTGGAAAGCAGTGCAAGCGCTCCCGATTCTGAAGGAGATGGGCATCAATGCCGAGCTTATCAACATCCATACCATTAAGCCGTTGGATGTTGAGGCCGTGCTGAAGTCGGTCGGGAAGACCCGTTGCGTGGTCACGGCTGAGGAGCACCAGCGCAACGGCGGCCTTGGCGACAGCATCGCGCAGGTCTTGGCCTTGAACATGCCTTGCCCGATGGAGATGGTGGCCGTCAACGACGTGTTCGGCCAGAGCGGCACGCCCGACGAATTGCTGACATTCTTCCACTTGGACACGCCCGACATCGTGGAGGCCGTGAAAAAAGTTGTTGGCCGAAAGCAATAAAAACAGTAATTGTTATGTTGTCTTATCGATCATAGTTCCGGCGGATTTGTAATCCGACGGTTGTAAATATGGGGATTTCAAATACCCCTTATAAAACGAGCGGATTACAAATCCGCTCGAACCATAGTAATAAAAGAATTGTAATTTGAAATGTTAACCATAATGAAAAAACTAACCACATTATCCCTTATCGCCCTCGTAATGATGGGCATGTTGTCCGCTTGTGGCAACAAGAAAGAAGAAATTCCAGAGCCGCCTAAGGCCATGAATGTCATCTACTTCATCGGCGACGGAACGGCCTTGCCGCAAGTGTATGCGGGCATGTTGGCCACGCGACAGGACTTGGTGTTCCCCAAGTTCCCCTACATTGGCGTGGTCGATACGCACTCGTCGAGCAACGACATCACCGACTCGGCTGCAGGTGGCACCGCCCTTTGCAGCGACCATAAGACCAAAAACGCCATGGTGGGCATGAATCCTGACACGATTCCCGTGAAGACGCTGCTCGAGGTGTTCCACGAGCAAGGTAAGGAGACAGGCTTGGTCGTGACGAGCTACATCACCCATGCCACGCCCGCATGCTTCTTTGCCAAGGTGCCGCATCGTCGTCAATATGAGGATATTGCGTTGCAAATGGCCGAGGCTGATAACATCAATTTGGCCATCGGCGGAGGCCGCAAGCACTTCAACCAGCGCAAGGACAGCGTCAACCTGATTGAGAGAATGGAAAACGAATTGGGTTGGAAGGTTTACGACACACTTGCCGACGTTGACGTGACCTGCAAGAAATATGCGGTGTTGGCCAACGACGGACACATGCCTAAGGCTGCCGAGCGTGGCGACTTCCTGCCGCGTGCCGTGAAAACGGCCTTGAAGTCGCTCGGCGACGCCGAAAACGGCTTCTTCCTCATGGTGGAAGGCTCGCAGATCGATTTCGGCTGCCATGCCAACGACTCGGCTTGGATGGTCGATGAGGTGGTCGATTTCAGCCACGCCATCCAAATCGCTCTCGACTACGCCGAGGAGCACGGCAACACGCTCGTGGTGGTCACCGCCGACCACGAAACCGGCGGCCTGACCATGCCTGACAAGCAAGGCAAATACACCAACGTGTCGTTCTGCTACTCGACGGGAAGCCACACTTGCCTGCCTGTGATGGTGTATGCCTACGGGCCTGGTGCCGAGCAGTTTACAGGCTGGATGCAGAACACCGCCATCAAGGGCAAGATCCTTAATGCCTGCGGCATGGAGAACATCGGCGACGGCCTGCCCGAAAACGACGGAAAACGCTTCAAGGCCGTGAAAGTCAATTTGGATAGCAAACCTGAAAATTAGTTTAAAAAGATTGGCTTTCAGCTCTCTGCCATCATCTTTCAGCAATCGTGCAGCCAAGTTGATAGCTTACGGCTGATGCTTACAGCTAAGATAATGAAACTCTCCGTCGTCATCGTCAACTATAACGTCGAGTATTTCCTCGAGCAGTGTCTTTATTCGGTGCGTCGCGCCATGCAAGGCATTGAGGGCGAGGTGTTTGTCGTGGATAACAACTCCGTCGATGGTTCGCTGAAGATGTTGGCGCAGAAGTTCCCTGAGGTGAAAGTCATCGCCAACAAGGACAACGTAGGTTTCGCGAAGGCGAACAACCAAGCGATTAGGATTTCGACGGGAGAATACGTGTTGCTCTTGAACCCCGACACGGTGGTGGAGGACGACACTTTCTCGAAGTGCCTCGCCTTCATGGACAGCCACCCCGACGCAGGCGGCCTCGGCGTGAAGATGGTGGACGGCAAGGGACAGTTCTTGCCGGAGTCGAAGCGTGGCCTGCCTACGGCTACGACTGCCTTGTACAAAATGTGCGGCCTTTGCAAGCTCTTCCCACACAGCAAGCGGTTTGCACGTTATTACATGGGCCATCTCCCCGATGACGAGACCAACGAAGTGGAAATCCTCGCTGGCGCGTTCATGCTCATGCGCAAGGAAACCTTGGACAAGGTCGGGCTGCTCGACGAAACCTTTTTCATGTACGGCGAGGACATCGACCTGTCGTATCGCATCACGCAGGGCGGCTACAAGAACTATTATTTCCCCGAGACGCGTATCATTCACTACAAAGGTGAAAGCACCAAGAAAACCAGCGTGAACTACGTTTTCGTGTTCTACCGCGCCATGGAGATTTTCGCCAAGAAACATTTCGGCAACACATGGGCCAAGTCGTTTTCGCTCCTTATTAATATGGCCATCTACATCAAGGCGTTCTTCGCATTGGTGTCGCAGTTTTTCCATAAGGCGGCCATCCCGTTCCTCGATGCCGTGTTGGGCTATGGCGGTTTGGCGGCCATCAGCTATTTTTGGGGACGAGGCACGATTTACGCTGGTGCAGGCACTTATCCAGCCTTGCTGTTTGCCGTTGTACTGCCATTCTATATTTTGATTTGGCTTCTATCCACTTATTTCACAGGTGGTTATGACAAACCCTACAGCATCGCAAAAAGTATCCTCGGCGTGGCTTTCGGCAGCGCCGCAATCTTGGTTTTGTATGCCTTGTTGCCAGAGAGCTTGCGTTTTTCTAGGGCTTTGATCTTGTTCGGCATGACTTGGTTGGCCTTGGAGATGGGCCTCACCCGTTTCATCGGCATTTTGTTGGGCAACGAGAACTTCCAGTCGAAGCGGACGGAGAAGAAGCGTTTCCTTGTCATCGGCAGCCCGGAGGAAACTCAGCGGGTGAACGCCATCCTCGAAAGCACCTCCATCAAGCCTGACTTCATCGGCTTGGTGAGTTCGGAGACGCAAGGCGAGGCTCCTGATGGCTTCATCGGCAACCTCGCGCAAGTGCCCGATATCATTGAGATCTACAAGATTACGGAGGTCATTTTCTGCTCGAAGGACGTGCCGCACCAGGTCATCATCGACAAGATGGTGGACTGGCACGCCACCAACGTGGATTACAAGATTGCGCCAGAGGACAGCCTTTCCATCATCGGGAGCAACAGCATCAACACGCGTGGCGACCTCTATACCGTTGACATCAAGGCGATTGACACCACGGCCAACCGCCGCAACAAGCGCTTGTTTGACGTGGTGACGAGCCTGTTCAGCATCGTCTTCTGGCTGCCTTTGGCCTTGGTGGTGAAGCAGCCGGTGCAGTTCCTGAAGAATGCCGTTATGGTCTTGATAGGCAGGCGTACATGGGTGGGCTATTGCACTCCCGCCGACGAGGCCCAAAAACTTCCCAAGATCCGCAAGGGCGTTTACAACCCGGCATCGCATTTGGATAAGGCCGTCGGGGGCGACACCGGTATCGCCAACCAACTGAACTTGCTCTATGCAAGGGACTATACTTTGTGGAAAGACGCAGAGATATTCTTCCGGTCGGTGACTGCGAAATGATTGATTGACAACAAAAAAGCCTCTTTCCAGAGGCTTTTTCCTTTTAATGTTGTATCGTCATCAATCGTATGTACTTCAGCAATTTGTCGCTCCATTCGGCGTCGCCGGGCAGTTGGTAGCGGGCGTTGCCTTTGGGGTCGGGGGTGAAGATGGTTTCGCCGGTAGGGGTGAGGCTCACCCAGCCGCGCTGCGACACTTGGTGGATGGCCTCGTCGCCCTCAACGGCGTTGATGACGGCCAAGGGGTCCCACATCTTCTGGAACTTGTCCTCGACGAGGAACTGGTAGATCCACTTGATGGGGTGCACGTCGGTCCAGCTCAGGTCTTCGATGATCTGCTTGGCGGAATAGTAGAGCGGGTCGCCCACCTCGCCGGGCGAGAAGCAGAGGTCGATGTCCTTGGGCAGCAATTCGAAGAATTTCAGCGAGTAGTCGATGGCGGCTGTGAAGTTGTAGTCGTGTTCAAACGAGTCGCCGAACACGCCGCCCATGAGGTAGATCTCCTTCACTTTTCGTTGCACCAATTCCACGCCGCTAAGGGGCGAGAACTCGTCGGGGCCGGATTGCAGCAGGCGCGAGAGGCAGGTGACGAAGCCGACGGAGACGACGGTCACCGACTTGTCGGGCTGCGTGGCAAGCAGCTTGCGGTAGAGCTTGTAGCCGTCCATGTATTCGCCGTCGTCGCCCACGGTGCGCTTGAAGAGGGGCTGGCCCTCGATGTTGCGGGCGTAGGCCATGTTGTGGTAGGGGATGAACACGCGCGGCGACTTCACGCCGAACTGTTCCAAGCCGATGGGGATGTCGGGGTAGCCGTAGTAGTTGTTCATCACGTCGACGGCGTCGGCGTTGGCGCGGTTCATGCGGTCGACGACCACGCCGAGCAGCGTGCAGCGCTTCATGTCCATGTAGCGGTAGAGCATCATCAGGGCGAAGAGGTCATCGGTCGAGCTGCCCATGTCGCAGTCGTAGATGATGCGGATGTCCTTTTGCTCGTAGTTCGACTTCACACTGATGCCGAACTTGTTGGAATACACGATCATCTGCTCGTTTTCGCGGGCGAAGGCGAGGGCTGCGGCGAGGCTGTCTTCGGCGAAGGGGCGGTTGCTGTCGAAGTAGTAGAGGCCCGTTTCGGGGTCGCGCCAGCCGCCCACGTAGCTCTCATGGGCGCGGGCATGCTTGAGCACCTTCTGGATGCTCTTGCTGCTGAAGCTGTTTTGCGTCTCCTTGTAGGAAACCATCAGGCCTTCGGTGGGCTGGCGCATGGTGTTGAGGTCGAGGGTGAAGCCGTCGGGGTGTATCTGCCCCATGACGTAGAGCACGTTGGCCATTTCCTTGTTGGAAAGGCGAATGTCGTTCTTGCCCTTGTCTTGGCCTATCATCGGAAAGGCCATGACCATTGCCAATATAATAAGGATGTTCCGTTTCATATTACCTCCTAATTCTCAATTCTGCATTCTTAATTCTGCATTCTCAATTCTGCATTCTCAATTCTGCATTCTCAATTCTGCATTCTCAATTCTGCATTCTCAATTCTGCATTCTTAATTAATGCTGAATCGCCATCAAGCGGATGTACTTGAGCACCATGTCGCACCAAACGGGGTCGCCAGGGTATTGGTAGCGGGCGTTGCCTTTGGGGTCGGCCTTGAAGAGCGTCTCGCCGTTGGGCGTGAGCGTCACCCATCCGCGTTCCGAGAGCTTGTAGAAGTCGTCGCCCTCGACGGCGTGTATGACGGCCTGCGGGTCCCACATCTTCTGGCCAGTATCGCAGTTGAGGAACTGGTAGATCCACTTGATCGGGTGGGTGTCGGTCCAGTTCATGTCGGCGATGACGGTTTCGGGGCGGTAGTCGAGCGGGTCGCCCACCTCGCCGGGCGAGAAGATGATATCGACATCCTTGGGCCAAAGTTCGAAGAATTTCAGCGAGAAGTCGATGGCGGCCTTGAAGTTGTAGTCGGGTTCGACGGCCTCTCCGAACACGCCGCCCATGGCATAGACTTCCTTGACTTTGGTGCGCACGAGTTCCACGCCGTTGAGCGGCGAGAACTCGTCGGGACCCGATTCAAGCAGGCGCGACAACGAGGTCACGAAGCCGATGGAGGCGATGGTGACGGAGTGGTCGGGCTGCTCGCTGAGGAGCTTGCGGTAGAGCTTGTAGCCTTCCATGTAGGTGCCCTCGTCGCCGACCGAGCGCTCAAACATCGGCACGGCCTCGGTGGTGCGGGCGTAGGGCGCGTTGTGGTAGGTGATGAAGACGTGCGGGGTTTCCACACCCTTGGTTTCCAAGCCAATGGGGATGTCGGGGTAGCCGTAGAAGTTGTTCATCACGTCCACCACGTCGGCGTTGGCCTTGCCCATGCGGTCGACGACGACGCCAATCAGGTCGCAGCGTTTCATGTCCATATAGCGGTAGAGCATCATCAGCGCGAAGAGGTCGTCGGTCGAGCTGCCCATGTCGCAGTCGAGGATGACGCGGATGTCTTTCTGCTCGTAGTTCGACCAGATGTTGATGTCTTTCGAGGCCACATAAACGGTGTGTTGGCCGTTGTCGCGGGCGAATTGCACGGCGGCGGCGAGGCTGTCTTCGGGGAAAAGGCGGTTGCTGTCGAAATAGTAGCGCCCGTTTTCGGGGTTGTACCAGCCGCCGACCAAGTTCTGGTGCGTCCTCGCGTGCTTGATGACGGCGGGCAGGCTCTTGCGCTCGAAGCTGTTTTGCGTGGCCTTGTAGGAAACAATCAGTCCTTCCGTGGGCTGCCGCATGGTGTTGAGGTCGAGGGTGAAGCCGTCGGGGTACATCTGGCCCATGGCGTAGATGACGTTGACCAATTCCTTGTCGGTCAGCTTTTCCTGCGCGAAGCCGAAAGATACCGTTGCAAGGAGCAACAAAATTAGAAGTCTCGCTTTTTTCATAGTTGTTAGTATTTAATTGGTTGATAATTGCTAGTATTGAGCTATCAGCTATGATGCTACTATGCTTATAGCTTATGGCTTACAGCTTATAGCTTATTGCGCATGCTTATAGCCTTTCACCTTGTCCCAGTCGCCGCGTGTGAAGTCGGGCATCCTGACGGGCATTCCTCCGTTGGCGATGCTGGCGGCGGTCAGTTCGCCGAGGCACGACCATTCGGCGGCGTCATACACGTCTTGGTCCAAGGGCAGGCCGTGGCGCAGGCAGTAGATGAGGCGGTAGTCCATCACGAAGTCCATGCCGCCATGGCCGCCCACTTCCTTGGCCTTTTCCTCGATGGCGACGGCGATGGGGTGGAGGTAGTCCTTCAACAGCTTGTCGCGCACGTCGGCAGGCACAAAGGCGTGTGGGTTTAGATGTTGGCCTTCTGCGAGGAAGCCGGCGGGCAATTTCTCGTCAAGAAGGGTGAAGCCGGCACTCGGATACTTGTTCGCAAAGCCTTCGGTGCCAGTGAGTTGGTACAGGCGGTTGTAGGGTCTGTAAGTGTAAACGTCGTGCTCGATGAGCAGGGTCTTGCCTTTCTCGGTCTGGATCATGGTGGTGGTCATGTCGCCGTTGGCGAAGTCGTCCTTGCCCATCATCTCCTTGGCGATCTTCTTGCCGTTGTATGAGGGCGTGCTCATGCTGACCAAGGTCTTCATGCGGTCGCCGCGATGAATGTTAAACGCCTGACAGAGAGGTCCGAGGCCGTGGGTGGGATACACGTCGCCGGCGTGGCTCTGGTTGAACTCGAGGCGCCAGTTTTCGTAGTATTCGTGCCAATAGGGCTCGAGGTTGTGGATGTAGGCACCCTCGCCGTGGATAAGCTCACCGAACATGCCTTGCTGCGCCATGTTGAGCGCGGTGAGCTCGAAGAAGTCGTAGCAGCAGTTTTCGAGCATCATGCAGTGGCGTTGCGTCTGCTCGGCCACATCCACGAGTTGCCAGCACTCCTCGATGGAGGTGGCGGCAGGCACCTCGACGGCCACGTGTTTGCCTTGTCGCATGGCTTCTACAGCCATCGGGACGTGCATCTTCCAGTCGGTGCAGATATAGACGAGGTCGATGTCGTCGCGCTTGACGAGTTCCTTCCAGCCTTCGCGACCGGTGTAGGCAGCGGCGCGCGGCAGGCCTTTCTTTTCGAGGATGTCGGTCTGTACGGCTTCCACGCGGTCGGGCTCGATGTCGCACAAGGCCACGACGCTTACGCCGTCGATGTAGGTCATGCGATCGACGGCATCGGGGCCGCGCATCCCAAGGCCGATGAAGCCGATGCGCACGTTCTCGATGGGATCGACGGTGAATTGGAGGACGCTTTTCTGTCCTTCGATGCGTTGGGGCTCGTCGAAGACGATGGTGTTGTCGACGATGCGGTAGTTGCCCTTGCGGACTTCGGTTTCTTTCTTTTCGCCGCAGGCGGTGGCCATGCCGACGAGCAGCAGGCCGAGGATGAGGTGTTGGAGTTTGTTTTTCATAGGTTGGTTGTTTGTTGTGACCCCTACACTGCGCTGCGCTTGTATAGGGTTAATAAGGTATCGTCCCTTCGGGACGGGCTGGATGCCTCGAAGTCTCGCAGTCTCGCGCCCGAAGTCAGAAATTCATCGCAAAATTAGGAAATATCCATCCAAAATCACTATTTTCGCCAAAAATTTTCATCCCATGAACGGACTTTCCACCATCGCGGGGCGTTTCATCGACCCGAAAACCATCGAAAACATTGCGCCTTTGGGCAACGGACTCATCAACGACACCTATAAGATAATGGTGAAGGGCGACGCGAAACCGAAATACGTCCTTCAACGCATCAACAACGCCGTTTTTACGGACGTGGATATGCTGCAAGACAACATCGAGGCGGTGACTAGCCATATTCGAAAGAAATACGAAAGTCAAGGCGTTGAAGACATCAACCGCCGCGTGCTGCATTTCCTTAAGGCCGACACGGGCAAGACTTACATTTTTGAGAATGGCAAGTATTGGCGCGTGATGGACTTCATCGCCGACAGCTACACCTACGAGGCCGTCACGCCTGAATATGCCTATTACGCTGGCCGTTCCTTCGGCGATTTCGAGTCGCTTTTGACCGACCTTGAAACGCCGATAGGGGAGATCATCCCTGATTTTCACAACATCGAGTTCCGATTGAAGCAGTTGGACAAGGCCATTGCCGAGGACAATGCCGGTCGAATGAAAGACGCTGAGGTTCAGGAGTATGTACAGAAAATCAAGTCGGTTTCCGAGGAAATGTGCCTTGGCGAAAGGCTTTACCGAGAGGGCAAGTTGCCCAAACGCATCTGCCATTGCGACACCAAGGTGAACAACATGCTGTTCGACAAGGATGGCAACGTGCTCTGCGTCATCGACTTGGACACCGTCATGCCGAGTTTCGTCTTCTCCGATTTCGGCGACTTCCTCCGCTCGGCGGCCAACACCGGCGCGGAAGACGACCCCGACCTCGACAACGTCCATTTCAACATGGCGATTTTCGAGGCCTTCGCGAAAGGCTATCTGGAAGGCACGAAGTCGTTCCTCTTGCCGATAGAGAAAGAGAATTTGCCTTACGCCGCCACGCTGTTCCCCTACATGCAGGCCGTGCGCTTCCTCACCGACTACATCAACGGCAACACCTATTATAAGATTAAATACCCTACGCACAATTTGGTGCGCACGCGGGCGCAGTGGAAGTTGTATGAGGAGGCCGTGGCGAAGGTCGATGAGATGAAACAGGTTATCTTGTAGGTCTGTCACATTGTGGCAGCCGTGAATCACAGAATCAACGGTATCTGCCTCGCCCGTATCTTCTTGGCCATGATGCGTTTGTCTCGGTCGAGGACGTAGATTAATGGCGTGGTCTCGATGTCGTAAAGGCCAATCAATTCCGAGGGGCTTGACCCATTGACTGTGGCATCGGGGTTCATGTCGATGGCCAAGGTCAGGACGTCGGGGTTGGACAGGAAAACCGAGTCCAAGTCCCGCATTTCTTGTTGGCATAGGTCGCAGTCGTGGTCATAGAAGAATAGCACCGTATATTTGCTTTCAATCGACTGAAGGTCAATGGATTCGCTTAGTTGGAAATTGGGCGCAGGTTGGTATAGGGCCAAATGTCGCAGCCGTTCGGCCTTCTCGCGAATCAGTGCCAGATTGGCATCATTCAGGTCCTTGATGGCCATTTGGGAGAAGTAATGGTCGTAGAGCCAGACGAACACCTGGTCTTGAGTCATGTATTCGGGGCATTGGTATTTGTCCAACAATTTCCAGAGGATGAAGTCGCGGAGGTCGGGACGGTGTTCGGTGCGTTTCACCAAGCGGCTGATTTCCATTGTGATGGAGTCGGGTAGGGGAGAGACGAGTCGGTCGAAATAGAAGTCGATTTGCGCGGCGAGGATGGGGTTTTCGTCCGTCGGTCCGTCGAAGGCTTCGATGCCGTCCCAAAAGTCTGGATTTTGGGCGATAATGCGGCCACCAAAAGCCGATAACAGGAGTAATATGAAGAGCTTCTGTTTCACTTATCGTCGTAATGGCCGTAGCTGGAAAGCACATACACATATACCTCGGCTTCAAAAACACGGTATACCAAGCGATGCTTTTTGGAGATGTGACGTCTCCATGTGTTTTCAGGCTCACTTTTAAGCTGTTCGGGATGATCAGTTCCAGTTGTAGGATGAATTGATATTTCGTCTAAAAGCTTTACTGCTTTTTTGAAAGCGGCAGGCTCGCTTTTTTTTAGCGTAGCAAGACCTTTTTGAGCTTTTGGGGCATAGGTTAACTTATACATGACTACAATGAATTAAGCCAGGCATGCATAGCTTCGAGATTATCAAAGGTGATTCCTTTCCCTTCAGCGATTTCGCGCTCTGCTTCATCAAGTTGGGCAAAAAACTCCTCCTTGCTCATTAAGGTAGGGTCTTCCTTTTCTTTCATCAGCTTGCGAAGGTATTTGGCCAAGCGGTTAAGCATGGATTCATCTCCGCTTAAAGCCTTGATGTTTTGCTGGATTTCTGCGTTGAGTGATGCAATTTGAACTGCGGTCATGGTTGATTTGTTTTTATTTTGCCGCAAATTTACAAGCTTTTTCCCAAAAAAGCCTATCTTTGCCTCAAAATTACATTCCTTCCCATGAAAAAACACCTGGTTTTGCTTTGTTTTGCATGTTTTGTGATAACTCACACACTTCCATCCCAAAACACAGTTCGCATCGCCTTCTGGAACATGGAGAACTTCTTCGACCCCTTTGTGGACAGCACCAAAAGCTACAACGCCTTCACCGAGGACGGGATGCAGCACTGGACCAAAAGCCGTTTCTACAAGAAACGCAACAACATGTACAAGGCGATTTTGGCCATGTCGGAGGGCCACCCCATCGGCATCATCGGGATGTGTGAGGTGGAGAACGAGTATGTGCTGAGCGCGGTGTTCGAGCAAACGCCCTTGAAGAAGCACAACTACCGTTTCGTGCACTACGAAGGCCCCGACAAGCGCGGCATCGACCCGGCCATTGCCTATTCCTTGGACCATTTCATGCTCGTCGAGAGCGCGACCATACCTTATTACAATCCCGAGGACACGGCGTATCATTCGCGCGACATCCTCTATGCGAAGTTCATCGATAAAGCGGAGGATACCCTCCACGTCTTCGTCAACCACTGGCCGTCAAGGTATAGCGGCGAGTTGGAGACGGTCGGGTCGCGCTCTTGCTCGGCGGCCATCTTGCGCGCCAAGGTCGATTCCATTTGCGCCTCGATGCCCGAAGGCTACCAAGCCAAAGTCATCATAATGGGCGACCTGAACGACTGCCCGATCGACCCGAGTGTCTACGACGTGCTGCGGGCGCGGCATCCAAGCGAGATGGAAGACGGCTGCTTAGTCAACCTGTTCGGGAAGAAAGACGGCCTCGGCTTCGGCGGAACGCTGAAGCACCAAGCCGACTGGCAGATCTTCGACCAGATCATCGTCACCCAAGGCGTGATGGACGATGGGGAAGGGCTTCACTATCAAGAAGGTAGCGCAAGGATTTTCGCCGCCGACTTCCTCTTTGAGGACGACGAGGTGTATCATGGCAAGAAACTCTTCCGCACCTACGTCGGGCCGCGCTATTTCGGCGGCTTCAGCGACCACCTGCCGGTTTACATTGATTTGGTTCGATAGTGCTATCACAAAACCGACAAAACCTCCAAAACCATCAAGAACCGCTGCGACTCCACAACCTTGTCGTTGAAAGGAAGAAGCCGGTTGGCGACTTCCCTTGTCGAAACATGTTTTGTCCGTTTTGGATGTTTTGTGATAATAATCAATGCCATTCCAACAAAAACCATTACTTTTGCCGCGCAAAACCAAAACGCCATGTGGGTCATCCTTTCCTTGATTTCGGCCTTCCTGTTGGGCTTCTACGACATCTTCAAGAAGCAGACTGTCGTGGGCAACGCCATCATCCCTGTCTTGTTCTACAGCACCATGATCAGCGGGCTGATTTTCTTGCCACTTATCCTGCTTTCGCAGTTCAAGCCTTATATTTTCGCGGGCGACTTCATGCAGAAGCTCTTTATCGAGCCGCTGACGGCAAGGCAACACCTTCTCATCTTGGGCAAGACGGCCATCATCCTCTGCTCGTGGATGTTCAGCTACTCGGCCATGAAGCATTTGCCCATCACCGTAGTGGGGCCCGTCAACCAGCTGAGGCCGGCCATCACGGTCATCCTGATGTTTATCGTGTTCCGTGAGAGCTTGACATGGCTGCAAGGAACGGGTGTGGTGTTGGCCATCATCTCTTTCTACTTCATGAACCGTTCAGGCAAGTTGGAGGGCATCAATTTCAGGTCGGACAAGTGGGTGTTTATGCTGCTCGCTTCGGCAGTGTTGGTGGCTTTCAGCGGCGTTTACGACAAGTTCCTGCTGAGCAAGGAAAACATCTCGCCCTCGACCATCCAGGCCTGGTACACCATTTACGACTTCCTGATGATGGTGGTGCTGTTCTGGCTCATTTGGTACCCGAAGCGGGAAAAACAGCCTTTCGAGTGGCGTTGGGGCATCGTGGCCATGGCGGTGTTCGTCACCATCGCCGATGTCATCTACCTGACCGGCTTGAAGCAAGAGGCCGCCGTGGTGGTCATCATCCCGCTCATCCTTTATGGCGTGCGCCTCATCGTTTCTTTCGTCTACGGCATTTTCGGCTTCAAGGAGCAGAACATCCGCAGCAAAATCATCCCTCTTTTGATGGTTCTGTCGGCTTTGGTGTGCCTGTGCATTTAAGCAAAAATCTTGATTTCGTGCAAAAACAGTGCTGAAAAAATCTTGATTTCGTGCAAAAATAGTACTGAAAAAATCTTGATTTCGTGAAAAAGTTGTATCTTTGCGGCTGAAATTCAATGCAGTATTGAAAATGAAACGAAAGATTTACAACGACTTGCTTCGTTGGAAGCAAAAAGAGCAGGGCAAAGTGGCTCTTTTGTTGGAAGGTGCGCGGCGCGTGGGAAAGAGCTATATCGTGGAGGAATTTGCGAAAAACGAGTACAAATCCTACATCCTTGTCAACTTTGCCCATCTCAGCAGGGACATGAAAGCCGTTTTCGACAACTATCTCAACGAAACCGATCTTTTCCTGAAGTTTCTTCAGAATGTCTCGGGAGTACGCCTCTACGAACGCAATTCGTTGATTGTATTCGACGAGGTGCAGAAGTATCCCTTGGCTCGACAAGCCATCAAGCACCTGGTGGCCGACGGGCGATATGACTATATTGAAACAGGTTCGTTGGTCAGCATCAACGAAAACACGAAAGGGATTCTGCTGCCTTCTGAGGAACGGTCGTTGGCAATGTATCCAATGGATTTCGAGGAGTTCTTGTGGGCGATGGGTGACGAGATGACCATGCCTTTCGTAAAAGAGTGTTTTGATCGGAAGATGCCGATGGGACCCATGCACCGTAAGGCGCTCACTTTGTTCAGGCAATACCTCATCGTGGGAGGGATGCCTCAGGCCGTTGCCGAATATGTGAAATCGGGAAGTTTCGTCGAAGTCGACCTCGTGAAGCGCGACATCCTGACCCTCTATCGGCGTAGCATCGACAAACATTCCAAGGGCTACAAAGAGAAGGTGAAAGCCGTTTTTGACCAGATTCCTGGTGAGTTGCAGAAACACGAAAAGCGCTTCCAACTGTCCGACCTGTCGGAAGATGCCCGTTTCCGTTCCTACGAAACCTCGTTTCTTTGGCTTCAGGATGCCAAAATCATCAACATGTGTTACGGGGTCACGGAACCGCAGGTGGGGATGAGGCTGCGACAAGACGGCTTGACCTTCAAGTGCTATATGGGCGACACGGGACTGCTCATTTCGCACGCTTTCGACGAGAAGGCCATACAAGGGGAGGAGTTGTACCAAAAACTGCTTTTGGGCAAGTTGGAGATCAATTCGGGGATGTTGGTCGAAAACATTGTGGCACAGATGCTGATGGCAAGCGGCCATAAGTTGTTTTTCTACAGCAATCCTTCACGGGATAATGCCGCCGAGCGTATGGAAATAGACTTTCTTGTCGAGAAACCCACGCTGACCAATGCGCACAACATCTGCCCGATTGAGGTGAAGTCGGGCAAGAACTACACCCTCTCGTCGTTGAAGAAATTCCGGACGAAATTCGCGAAGCAGCTATCGGTTCCTTATGTCGTCCATTACCTTGACTATAAGGAGGACGACGGCATCGCCTACCTGCCTATTTATATGGTTCCATTGCTTTAAGGGAGCAGAACATCCGCAACAAGATCATCCCTTTGCTAATGGTTCTGGCGGCTTTGGTGTGCCTTTGCGTTTAAGCAAAAATCTTGATTTCGTGCAAAAAAGCACCAAAAAAGCCTTGTTTTCGTGAAAAAGTTGTATCTTTGCCTTCGAAACAGACAAAACAATAATGCTATGAGCGACGACACCAAATACATTTGCTTCGATTGGGCAGCCAAGAAGATACTACGCGACAAGGCCAACTTCGCAGT
>JAFSJF010000143.1 GCA_017439405.1 Bacteroidales bacterium | reverse complement strand
GGCGTTGGTCCAGTCGCTTTGGCTGTCGCCGCAGTCGGCCTGCACCTTCACTTCGTAGGTAGTGGCGAGTTCAAGGCCGGTAAGGGTGTAAGGATTCTCGGTGATGGCGGTCACGGTGCCGTTCACGTCGATGTTCCACGCTGTGGCTTCGCTGGTCCAGCTAATGCTGGCTTCGGTGCCGCCAGTGTAGCTCACGGCGAGGCCGGTGGGCATATAGCAGTCAGGCTCTTCGCCGGGCGTGAACTCGAAGGTGGTCTTGGGCAGGAAGTTCTGCTGGCTGATGCTGGTGCCATAGCCGCCCAAAGAGGCGCCGGTGGCAGTTACGCCGTACCAACTACAGGAACTATAGGTGCCCGAAACGGTCTGGTTGATGCCGATCATGAGGTTGCCGCCCATATATTGATAAGGTGCATCAAGTGTGACTACCATTTGGTTGCCGCTGATGCTGAGGCTGGCGGCGTTCATCACCTTGGTCAGGCTGCTCCAGTCGGCAAGGGCCGAAAGGGTGGTCTCGCTCGTCTCGGTCATGTAAACCTCGAATTGGGCTGCGCCCCAGTTCTTGTCGGCAGCGGCGTAGAACGTCAACTTGCTGATGGTGCCCCATTGCATGGCTGCGAGGCCCTCGGCCGGCATGATGAACTGGCTTACGATGCTGCCATCAACATAATAGCCATAAACAGGGATGTATCCGTTTGTGCTGGTGCCGTCGTTCACGGTAATGCTGTAGGCGTTGGTTGGGGTGAAGGTCACCTCGTTGCTCCAAGCGCTTTGGTCGGTGGCATCACAGTAGGCGCGCACCTTGGCGGTGTAGGCCGTCTCAGGGGTGAGGCTGGTGTAGGTGAAGGGGTTCTCCGTCATTTCGATGAGGTTGGTTTCGTCACCGTTGAGGCAGAGCTGCCATTGGGTGGCAGTGCCGTTCTCGGTCCAGCTGAAGGTGGCTTTTGTGCCGTCTCCAGGGGTGAGGGCGACGTTCAAGCCAGTGGGAGCCGGGCAGACCACAGGTGTGGTGAAGCTCACGGTCTTCCAGTTGCTGAGGAGGTCGCCGTCGCACACGCTTTGCACGCGGGCTTGGTAGGCGGTTCCGGCATCGAGTTCGACGAGCATGATGCCATAGCCAGCGTAATTGGCCATGCGAAGCGTCCACTCGCTGTCGGTGGTTTTCTTGTACTCGATGTTGTAGGTGCCGCTGCCGCCCGTCCAGGCGAGGGTCGCGTTGTGGGCTTCGGGGTCACCGTTGAGGGTGAGGGTCTCGAGGCCGTCGCAACCGGTGGAGGCAGGCTCGTAGGTGAAGGTGGTCTTGGGGATAAAATTGCGTTGGCTGCCGGTAACGCCGTCAAGGCTGCTACTGTTGTAGCCTGCCCAAGAAGCGCCGGTGACGGTTTGGCCGTAGAAGCTGATGTTCTTATAACCGGCATCGGTCGTGTTCTCGATGCCCACGAGCAGGTTGCCGCCGTTGTAGGTGTAGCCAGAGGCGAATTCGATGGTGAGTTCGCCGCCGCCATTGGCACTTACCACATCAAGTGTGCCTTGATAGACGATGGTGCCGTTGGCCTTGGGTTCAAGGGCGGTGATGGTGGTGTAGTCCACTTCCATCAGATAGACGTCAACGGTGCTTACGGTGGTGTAAGGGACGTTGCTGCTGGTGGTGTAGAACTTCATGGAACTGAGGGTTCCGCCGTCCATTTCCGCCAAGTCACCGGCAGGGATGACGAACTGGCTCCGGGTGAAGTCGTCGAAGTAGAAGATGTACGCGGGAACGACGTTATTAGTAACTGTTCCATCATACACGGTTAGCTCTTCTTGAGCTTGTGCTGCCCACGGCGCGAAGAGCGCGAAGAGCAGCAATAAGAGTACATGTCTTTTACACATAACTTGAAGATTTAGGTTAAACATTAGTGAATTGTTATGAATTGTTTTTGTATTAAATGATCTTAAAGAAAACAGGTTATAATTCCGACTTCTCTTTGGCCATACTGGAAACCTTGCTTATAAAATCCTTGGTTGGCTCTTTATAGCCTCAAAGACTTGTGTATGTTTATCATTCGCCATTCCTCAAACAAATTACCGTTTTTTCTGGAATTTGAGCTGACAAATATAGAAAACGGAATGGAATCTCATCGAACTTTGGGCGAAAAAACGACCCTGTTTCGGGGAAAATTTTTCAACAGCACTTGTTGACAACTTGTTGAAAGCCTTGTTAACAGTTTAGTTTTCAGTGGAGAAAAAAGAAGAGGTTGGCTGTTCATACCCAATGGCGTTGCAGCGAAGCGAAGCCATCCGAAAACTCGCTTCATTCGCCGACAAACAACAACGGCGTATTTAGCGAATTTAGCGAATGGATTGCTTCGGTCGTGCCTCCCTCGCAATGACGTCCCGAAGTCCTATAGAAACAAACAACTGTCGCCGTAGCTGAGGAAGCGGAAGCCGTGGTCGAGGGCGTAGCGGTAGCAGTCCTTCCACCGCTCGCCTATGAGGGCCGAGACGAGCAGGAGCAGGGTGCTTTTCGGCTGGTGGAAATTCGTGACCAACCCCGTGATGACGCGCATTTTGTAGCTCGGCGCAATCATCAGGGCGGTGCTGGCTTCGAGGCGCGTCAGGCCATGGCGGTCGAGGTAATCCAAGATGTTCTGCAAGGCTTCCGAAGCCGAAAGCGGTTCGTGGTCGCCGTAGGGGAACCACTGCTCCACGTGCAGCGGGCGCAAGTCGGTGCCTTGCTCCTTCAGCATCACGCCGAGCCAGTAGAGGCTTTCCAAGGTGCGCGTGCTGGTCGTCCCCACGGGAATGACAGGCTTGCCATAATGCTCCATAAGGTTTTCAATCAGCGACTTGCGCACGATGATGGTCTCCGAGTGCATGGCGTGTTCGCCGATGGTCTCGGTGGCCACGGGGCGGAAGGTGCCCGCGCCAACGTGCAAGGTGACTTGGTCGGATTGCACGCCCCTTTCGCGCAGGTCGGCGATGAGCGGCTGGGTGAAGTGCAGGCCCGCCGTGGGTGCCGCCACCGATCCGTCGTAACGGGCGAAGACGGTCTGGTAGCGGTCGCGGTCGCTGGCTTCGGCGTCGCGGTGCAGGTAGGGCGGCAAGGGAATCTCGCCCGCCGCCTCCAAGACCGAGGCGAAGGGGAGGTTTTCAGGCGTCCACGAGAACTCGATTTCAGCGCCTTGGTCGTCGCGCGAGAGGCATTCGGCTTGGAGCGTCACCGGCTCCTCCCCTACCTTCAATTCCATCGAAAGCCCGCCTTCCTTCCAGCGTTTGGCGTTGCCAATCAAGCACTTCCAGCGCACCGGCGAAGTTGCGGCAAAGGCCACCTGGTAGTCCTGCTCCGGCTCGAGGCAGAAGATTTCGATGCGCGAGCCAGTGGCCTTGCGGAATTGCAGCCGCGCCCGGATGACTTTGGTCTCGTTGAAGACCAACAAGGTGTCATCAGGAAGGAAATCCCCGACATGCTTGAACTGGGATTCATGTATCTCATTGTCTTTCAACACCAAAAGCTTCGATGCATCGCGCTCGGCAAGGGGATACTTGGCGATGCGTTCGTCGGGCAAGGTATAGTCGTAGGCTTCAATGGAAATGTCTTTTACTGCGCTCATCGTTGAAATTTTGCGCAAAAGTACGTTTTTTGGTTTGCCTTACGGCAAGAAATCCCAAAAATGCCTACTTTTGCCGTACAAAACAAAAAAATGAAATCGCTGCCACTCAAGATAGAGCTGACCCAAGAATTCCTCTTCAAGTTCTTGAGATTCTGTGCCGTGGGGCTGTTCGGCGCCTTCGTCAACTTCGGTGTCACCTTCGTCTGCAAGGAGTGGCTGAAGCTGAACAAATACCTGAGCAACATCATGGGCTTCGTCGTCGCCGCCACGACGAACTATTTCCTCAACCGCATGTGGACTTTCCAGAGCAGCAATCCCCAGATTGGCACGGAATACATCAAGTATTTCGTTGTCTCGGTCATCGGCCTTGGCATCGATTCGCTCACCGTGTATGTGCTCAACGGCAAGCTGAAGTGGAACTTCTACCTCAGCAAGGTGTTCGCCATGGGCGCGGCCATGCTGTGGAATTTCTTCGGGAACCTGCTGTTTACGTTTGCTTAGAGAAATTTGTCCAAAAAAATGAACGGCATCAGCGATTGGATGCCGTCGAAGGCCATGACGGGACCCGTCTCGCCTTGGCAGAGGACGCGCAAAGGCCGCTTCGAGACCTGCTCCACCTCCACCATCACCTGTCGGCAAGCCCCGCAAGGGGCGACAGGCTCGTCGATGGTCTTCGTCTCGGAATGGGCCACCACCGCCAAAGCCTCGACCGGCACGCCCGGAAACTTGGCCTGGGCAGCAAACAAGGCCACGCGCTCGGCGCAAAGGCCGCTGGGATAGGCCGCATTCTCAATGTTGCAGCCCGTCACGAATTCGCCGTTGGCCATGCGCACCGCAGCACCGACGTGGAACTTGGAATAAGGCGCGTAAGAGTTGTGAGTAGCCTCATGCGCCCTGCGCAACAGTTCGACATCCTGCGACTCCATTTCGTCGAAGCTGTCGTAAACCGTGTAAGGACAAATGAATTGTTGTTTTCTCATAAGAAATCCGTTTTTGACGACGCAAAGATATTGAAAAAGATGGACATACGGGAAACCATTCAATCCTTGGGCGAAGCAAACAGCAAAAAACACTCAAAAAACGCGAACATCGTGGCACCAGCCTGCGTCTCCAAGGTGTCTTCGGGGAACATCGAAAGCAGCATGACACAAAGAAACACCGTATATAAATAGGTGCGGTTCGTTCTTGACGATAAAAACGGGAAAAGCGACATCAGGAGGAAAAGCGCCAAGCCCACAATGCCAAAGGCAATGAAAACACTAAGGTATTGGTTATGCGCACGAAAACGGAATTCCTCAGCCAAGGGTGAGCGTATCTCGTCGTATGCCGACCGGAAGGCTAAGGGCACATCGCCGGTGCCCACGCCAAAGAGCCAATGGTCCTTGATAATGTGGAACGCCGCCCGCGTGAACTCTATGCGTTGCGAGAGCGAGCCTCCGTTGGGGTTGTTGAACTTGCGGTACAGGTTGTACTCGAACAAAGTGGACGAAAGCCGCGCCCGAAGCCCTGGGTGCTTCCAGTTGTTGTAGTTGGCTACGCCTTGCTCTATGTTGCGAATGTCCTCGTCTGTCAAAACGGCCATGCCTTGCGCGTCCTTTCTCAAGTCCTTGGAAGTGAGGTATCTGGCAATCGTCGCCTCAAGGTTTTCGCCATTGGCGGTCGTGCCGTCGAAGGGCAAACTGCTGCGCTGCGACCAAGCCGCTTCCATCTCCGGCTTGCAGTAGTACAAGCCCACATACTTTCCGTCCTCAACTGGCGTATAGACCGTGTCGTGCCAATAGTCGTTGCCGAGGGCGGTTTTCTTTTCCAAAGTGCTGAAATCCACAGGATCCACCTTCAAGAAAGGCTTCACCTCCCTGACAGCGACAAGCGCAACGACCGCAACGGCCACCAAAGCCAAGAAACCCACCGCAATGCGCCAGCCCCTACCCTTCTGCCATTGCAGGAAAGCGTAAACGACTGAAACGAAGACGACCGCAGCCAAGATGACGTAGCCCGAAAGCGATTCGAATATAAAAACCTGATATACAAGCCATAACATCAAAAAAAACTGCATTGTCTTGCTCCACAACGGCGCTCTTCGGGTGAAAAGACAATTCCCGATGATGGCAATGCAAAAGACAATGTGCAGGCAAAACCGGATGTGGCTGATGAAACGCGAAATCTCGCGGACATCTTCGTAGTCGTGCCTAAGATAAGCCGAAAAACTGAACAGCGTGGCCACAAAGACCGAGAGCACATAGACGAGCATCACCCAATCGAAACGCTTGCGGTCCAAGGGTTCCATGCCCGACATGACGAAAGGCAGGACAAGGATAGGCAGCTTGACGCGCAAATCCTTCAAGGCATACTGGAAATCAGACGTCCAGAGTAGGCCTACTACGTGCATGAGATAGAACGCGACGAGCAAGACGGCGGCCTTGTTGTGCCAAAAACGGGAGAGTTTGGGCTTAAATCCCGTACCCTTAGGAGATTGCGGGTCAAGCCCGCAATGACGGGCGGGGACAAGAGCGTCGGCAAGCCAGACGAGGACGAGCCAAAACTGCGCCAGCGTCATCAAGAAGGGCGAGAGCGTGAGGCCGACGGCCATCATCATCAGGCCGAAAAGGTAGGCTTGACGGAGATAAGGTCGTATCGCGGCTTCGTTGGCCATCACTTGCTCAGGATGGTGTGGTATTCGTCCTTGCCGTTGGTGTCGAGCAAGATCTCGAAGGCGCGTTCAAGGTCAGGGTCGTTCTGCAAGGCGGCCACGATGCGGCCCGTTTGGAAATAATAGCGGCTGACGATTTCCGAAACCAACAGTTCCTCGATGTCCTTGCGGTTTTTCTGCAAGTCGTTGGCCTTGTCGGCGGCGAGGTCTCTCTCTAGTTGCTCGATTTGGGGCTTGATTTGTTCCAGATAGCCCTCTTCCTTGGCCGCTTTCTTCAGCTTCTCGACGGCCTTCTCGCTTTCGGTAGTGTAGGTGAAGCCCTTTTCCTTCACGAACTTCATGAAGTCTTGATAGGTAGCCTCATCGATTTTGAAGCTCTCGGCGGGCGCAATGCTCTTGTGCTCGCTAAAGAACTTGTTGGCGTAGTCGAAGATGAAGTTCTTGCCGTAAAGATAGGCCGTCGCGGTGGCGTAAGGGTCGCGCTTCACCTTCACGTCAGGGGTGATGCCGTGGCCTTCATAAACGGTACGTCCGTGGATGGTCGAGAAAGCTTTGCCTAAAGTGTCGTTTTTGGGTTGGACGGTGTCTTTCTTGTGCGAATAGTCGATTTCCTGGATGCAACGCCCGCTGGGGATGTAATAGTGCGCCACGGTGACCTTCAACTGGGTGTTGTAGCTCAGCGGCAAGATGTTCTGTACCAATCCTTTGCCAAATGTACGTTGCCCGATGACGACGCCACGGTCGTAGTCCTGGATGGCACCCGCCACGATTTCGGAGGCCGACGCGCTGTTGCCATCGACGAGGATGACCAAAGGAAGTTCCAAATCGACGGGTTCGTTATTGGTGGCGTGAAGGCTGTTCGAACTTGCGGTTTTGCCTTTCATCGACACGACGGGCTTCCCTTTGGGAATGAACAAGTTGACAATATCGACAGCCTCGTTCATCAGGCCGCCGCCATTGCCGCGCAGGTCGAGGACGAAGCCTTTCAGTTCGCGTTCCTTGCGCATTTCGAGGAACTTCTCTTTCATCTCCCTTGCGGCGTCGCGAGTGAAGCCGCTCAACGAAAGGTAGGCTACGCCGTTGTCGAACACTGCATAATAAGGTATGTTGTCGATCTTCACCTTTTCACGCTTCAGGGTTTTCTCGATGGGCTTTTCCTCGCCGAGGCGCTTCAGCTTCAGCGTCACCTCGGTGCCAGGCTGACCTTTCAGCAACTCGCTGACCTGTTGGGTGTTTTTCTTCTTGCAGTCCACGCCGTTCACCTCAAGGATGACATCGCCGGCAATCAGTCCAGCCTTTTGGGCCGGCCAACCGTAGTAAGGCTCGGAGATGCGGGTGAACTCGCCATCGTACTGGATAAGTGCGCCGATGCCACCGTATTCGCCCGTGGTCATGAACTTGGCGTTCTCGATGTCCGACTCGGGGATGAAGACCGTGTAGGGGTCGAGGCCGTCGAGCATGGCCTTGATGGCGGCTTCGTTCAGCTCGCCTGGGTTGATCTCATCGACGTAGTTGAGGTTCAGCTCGCGCAGGAGGCTGTTGTAGATGTCGAGGCTTTTGGCAATCTCGAAGTTGTTCTGCCTCTCTTGGGCCTTGAGGCCGAAGGGCAATAGAATCAACAGACAGATAATCTTTATTTTCTTCATTTCCAATTAATTATTTCAAACAACAATGTTTAACTACGAATTGCACGAATAATACGAATTTCGACACATGGAATTTTGCAACTTCGTTGCGAATGCATACGAATTTCGTACGCATTCGCAGCCTTGGCTGCAAACTTCTCAAGGTACAATTCGCTAAATTCGTCAAATTCGTAGTTTCTATTCATAAGGCTTATTGTTTATGGCACCGGGTCATACCCGCTGCCGCCCCAAGGGTTGCACGACAGGATGCGCTTGAAGGTGAGCCAGCCGCCCTTGAAAAAGCCATATTTCCCGATGGCCTCGATGCCGTAGTTGGAGCAGGTAGGCACATAACGGCAACTCTTGCCCAGCCAAGGCGACAACGTCACCTGATAGAGTCTGATCAAGAGTATCAGGAACTTAGCGGGAATGTTTGCGATGCGCCTCATGCTTCTTGACGATTTCTTGGACGGCCTTACTCGTCTTGTTGGACATCTCCTCGTAGGAATGGATGAGCGTGGCCGTATAGACTAACGCCACATCGGCGGAAATATTATCCCGCTGGCAGATTTCGTAGATCGGGGCCTTGTTTTTGCGCCATGCCTCGCGCATGAGACGCTTCACGCGGTTGCGCTTGAAGGCGTGGCGGAAGCGTTTCTTGGAGACCGAAACCAGCAGCCGCACGGTGGCGGGCTTGTCGGCGCCAGGAAGGAACCTGAAAATGACGCGAAAAGGATACACAGAAAAGCCCTCTCCTTTCTTGAAAAGGGCTTGGATGTCGTTTTCCTTGCAGATGCGCTCGTATTTCGGGAGGCCTTCCTTTGCTGCCATGACGGGCTGAGTTTACCTCTTTTTGCTTTTCTTCTGTTCGGCGGCAATGAACTCCTCGATGGCCATGGTCATGGATGGTGCGGTCTTGGTAGGTGCCTGGAAATTAAGCTCGTAACCAGCTTCGACGATGGCATGGCAGGTGGCCTCGCCGAAACCGCCGATGGCTACCTTGTCTTCCTGCTTGAATTCGGGGAAGTTGACCTTCAGCGACTGGATGCCCATCGGACTGAAGAAGACCAGCATGTCGTAGTCCTCGATCTTGATGGTCTCTCTCAGGTCGGCGGGAACGGTGCGGAACAACACGGCCTTGGTGTAGTTCAACTTGGCCGCCGTAAGCTGGTCGGTAGTCGAGTCGGAGCTGATGTCGGAACAGCAATAGAGGTACTTCTCGTCCTTGTGTTTCTTCATGATTTCAATCAAGTCGCTCAGGGTCTGGTTGCCAAAGAAAATCTTCCGTTTCCTATATTGCACATAACGCTGGAGATAAAGGGCTGTCGATTCGTTGATGCAGAAATACTTGAGTGTCTCAGGAACCGCGTAGCGCATTTCCTTGGCCACGCGGAAGAAATGGTCGATGGCGTTACGGCTCGTAAGGATGATGCCCGTGTATTCCGGCAGTTTGACATGCTCCTGGCGAAGCTCGCTTGCGGTGACGTCATCAAGTTTGATAAACTTCTCGAACCTGAAGTTCACGCCATACTTTTTCATCATGTCGGCATAGGGTGTTTTCGAAATGTCGGCAGGTTGTGGTTGTGACACCAAAATTGACTTAATCTTCATTCTACACTCTATTTTCGTGTACTAAAAATAACTTTTTTCTTACGCATCAAAAGCTCATAATCCATTAGAAAACAGTACCTTGACTAAAATAGCCTAAGCAAGCCGCAAGGACAGTCGCCAATGGTGCGATTTCGAGGGCGCAAAAATACAAAAAAATATAAAACAAAGGAATTTTTGTGGAAAATCTCGACTCCACTATCTCCAGGACGAAGCGTATCAAGGCCGTAACCGCAACGACTCCGCAACCTATCCAAACGAAGAGTGAATAGGGGTTGTAAAGCAAAAGCAGTGCCACCGGCCACAGGGCAACCAGACCCAAAGTGGTTCCCGTAAGCTGTACGGCCTCTTGCCTATCGACGACCTCCTTGGTGCCAAACAGCCAATTCATGAAATACAAGAAGGCATGGCGCAGCATGACCCAACCCGCAACGCCGGCGAAAAACAAGGCATAATTGTTCAACCCGCTGAACCTGAACATGTCGCGCGACAGGACGGCGCAGGATTTCTGCAAAAACAAGGCCACCAAAGCTATATAGACAAAGGTGAACGAAACTCCCAAAAAGCTTCGCGTAGGCGACCACTCGCGCAGCAGCTGGTTGGTGTGCGACGTACCCTGCGGCAAGCTCAGCACCTGGCGCAATTGCCTCGGGTACAATTGCTTGTTCAACACAATCAGAAGCAAGATGAGGCCCAACAATGCCAAATTCCATCCCTCAAGCACATCATAGGTCACACGTGGCAAAGGCACCACCGACCTACCAAAGCCTTCCGTGACGAAACTCGGCACAAGGCTGTCGGTGGACATCGACTTAGCCGCGCAGAGGCTGTCGAAGACAGGCATTCCGTAATCGATGAATGGGTGTTCTGGCATCAGGTTTGGCTTTTCGAGCTGCAAAAATAAACCATTATTTGCAAAACCAAGCCAAAAACTTTCTAACTTTGCAACCTAAAACTTAAACGAACAACAAAAACACCGCAAAATGAATTTAATGCAAGAAATCATTGCCAACGCGCAGGCCAACAAGCAGCGCATTGTGCTCCCCGAGGGCGACGAACCCCGTACCTTGAAAGCCGCCGACCGTCTTCTCGCTGACGGTGTCGCCGATGTCATCCTCATCGGTCCCGCCGAGAAGATCAAGGAGATGACCGCAGAATTCGGTCTCCAGAACATCGGCAAAGCCCGCATCATCGACCCGATGAACAACCCCGAGCGTCAGAAATATGCCGACCTCCTCTTCGAGATCCGCAAAGCTAAAGGCATGACCCCCGAGCAGGCCTACGACCTGGCTGGCAACTTCATGTACCTCGGTATCCTGCTGGTGAAGGCTGGTGAGGCCGACGGTCTCGTCAGCGGTGCGCGCAGCACCACGGGCGACATGCTCCGCCCGGCCCTGCAAATCATCAAGACGGTGCCTGGCGTGAGTTGCGTCAGTGGTGCCTTCACGATGTTCCTTCCCGAAGGTTGTCCTTACGGCACCGACGGACGCATGGTGTTTGCCGACTGCGCCGTCACGCCCATGCCGACTGCCGAGCAGCTGGCCGAAATCGCCATCTGCACCGCCGACACCGCCAAGGCCATCGCCAAGATCGACCCCGTCACCGCCATCCTGAGCTTCTCCACCAAGGGCAGCGCGAAGCACGAAGTGGTCGACAAGGTCATCGAAGCCACCCGCATCGCCAAGGAGCGTCGTCCCGACCTCGTCCTCGACGGTGAGCTGCAAGCCGACGCCGCCATCGTGCCGTCCGTCGGTTCAAGCAAGGCCCCGGGCAGCCCCGTGGCTGGCAAGGCCAACACGCTGGTGTTCCCCTGCCTCGAAGTCGGCAACATCGCATACAAACTTGTCCAGCGTCTGGCTGGTGCCGAAGCCGTCGGCCCCGTGCTGCAAGGCCTCGCCAAGCCCTGCAACGACCTCAGCCGCGGCTGCAGCATCGACGATGTGTACAAACTGGTGGCCATCACCTGCAACCAAGCCATCGCACAAAAGAAATAATTCGTTTGTAGGGACGCATCGAATGCGTCCGCCGATATCCATTGCGGACGCACGCGGTGCGTCCCTACAGACCAACGATTCAACAATTAAACAATCAACAATTAAACGATGAAAATATTAGTCCTAAACTGCGGCAGCTCCTCCATCAAGTACCAGCTGCTTGAAATGGAAAACGCCAACTCATCACGCCTGTTGGCCAAGGGCCTCTTGGAGCGCATCGGCCTCGAAATGGGCGAATTCACCCACAAATACAACGGCGAGAAGCACTACGAGCAACTCCCCATCCCGAACCACACCGAGGGCATCAAGTTGGTGCTCAAGGCATTAGTTGACCCTGAGATGGGTGTCATCAAAGACCTGAAGGAAATCAACGCCGTCGGTCACCGCGTGGCCCATGGTGGCGAGCTGTTCCCCAAGAGCGTCCTCATCGACAAGAAAGTCATCGAAGGCATCCAGTCGCTCACTGACCTCGCCCCGTTGCACAACCCCGGCAGCCTGCAAGGCATCCACGCCATGGAGGAAGTGCTTCCTGGCATCCCGATGGCCGCCGTGTTCGACACCTCGTTCCACAGCACCATGCCGCCTGAGGCTTACCTCTATGCCGTGCCTTACGAGTACTACGACAAATACCGCGTGCGCCGCTACGGCTTCCACGGCACCAGCCACAAGTACGTGGCCGAAAAGGCCGCCGCTTTCGTCGGCAAGGACTGGAAACAGTCTAAGATTGTGACTTGCCACCTCGGCAGTGGCGCCAGCATCGCCGCCGTCGAATATGGCAAGTCGGTGGAGACTTCGATGGGCTTCACCCCCGTTGAAGGTCTCGTCATGGGCAGCCGCACCGGCGACCTCGACCTCGGTGCTTTCATGTACATCATGGACAAGGAAGGCTACACGACCAAGGAGATGAACACCTTAGTCAATAAGAAATCAGGCCTCGTGGGCATCACGGGCGGCAAGCAAGACATGCGCGATGTGCGTGCCGGCAAGGAAGAAGGCGACGAGCGTTGCACCTACGCCTTCAACATGTTCGCCCACCGCGTGAAGAAGTACATCGGCGGCTACATGGCTGTGATGAACGGCGCCGACGTCATCGTGATGACGGGCGGCATCGGCGAGAACGCTTGGTTCATGCGTGAAGCCATCCTCGAAAACATGGAAGGTCTCGGCATCGTCATCGACCGCAAAATCAACAAGGAAACCATTGGCGACGCTGGCGTCATCAGCACGCCCGACTCGAAGATTACCGTTGTTGTATATCCTACCGACGAGGAGTTCGTCATCGCGCAGGACACCTATAATTTGGTAACTAAGTAAATGTTTTCTTGTTTTTGGAAACAAATCTCCAACAAATCTGAAACAAATAATTAGCGGTGCCTGTTGGCACCGCTATTTTTATCCCCTGTCGTAATGTGGCATGTCGTCGGGCAGGACGATGGAGAACTCGATGAGGCCACCGACGACCTGCTTGGCATCGTCTTCGTACCACGGCGTCTGGTAAATCAATTTCTTCTTGCCTTTCTTTGAAATAGTATAAACATTCGTTGCTGCATCGTCCAACAAATGGCGGATGATTTGCTGCGAGCGTTCGTTGTGGCAGCCCATCAGGTCGCGCCCGCGGGCGTCGCCATTCACGGCGATGGACTCGTCGTTCTGATAGAGGATCTCGCCTTCCTTGGCGCTGATGGTGATGGCCAAGTTGAGGCCTTTGAGATAGTCTTTGTTTTCCATGGTTCGATTATTTTTGACGCGGGTCTTGCGGGACGCGGGACTGCGGGACCTTGCGTCGTTGATGACTAATTTTTCGGCAAAGGTAGTAATTTTTCTAAATTTGCAGCGTTATTTGGTTGCATCATTCTTGGCAATGGCAAATGAAAAAACTCTACCAATATATCGTCAGGTCGTTTTTGGGCACGTTTTTGTTCACGTTTTTCATCGTGCTTTTCGTCCTGTTGATGCAATGGCTTTGGCTTTACGTCGATGACCTCGTTGGCAAAGGTCTGGAACTGAAGATTTTGGCGGAGCTGTTCTTCTACATGTCCATCACCTTCATTCCCATGGCCTTGCCTTTGGCCCTGCTGTTGGCCTCTTTGATGTGTTTCGGCAACTTCGGCGAGCATTATGAGTTGGTGGCCATGAAAGCCTCGGGCATCTCGATGTGGAAGGTGATGCGTCCGTTGGTGATTTTCTCGGTGATGCTCAGCGGGTTGGCCTTCATCATCTCCAACGACTTGATTCCCGTTGCCACGCTGAAAGGGCGCACCCTGCTTTTTGACGTCCAGAAAAAAAAGCTGGCTTTCAACATCAAGGAAGGCGTTTATTACAAGGACATCGAGAACTATGTCATCTATGTGGATCGGAAGGGAGTGGACGGCAGCAGCATATACGGCGTGAAAATATACGAACATGCCGACCGTTTGGGCAACACCCACATCATCTCCGCCGATTCGGGCATGATGAGCCTTAGCCCTAACCAACGCAACATCATCTTCACGCTTTACAACGGCTACAACTACACCGACATCACCACCGACAACTACAAGGAGAAACGCCCATTCGAACGGATGTCGTTCAAGCAAGAGCAAATCAAGTTCAGCCTGCAAGACTTTGACATGACCCGCTCCAACGAGGACATGTACAAGTCGTACCAAACGATGATGAACATCCGCCAGCTCTCGCGTTCCTTGGACTCGCTTGAGTTGCGCTACGCCAACAAGCAGCAAGCCTTCGCGGAGAACTTCCCGCGCCGATGGGCCAACTACAACAGCATCCATGCCATAACGGAGCCATCGAGGCGAGCCGTTGTGCAAAACGACACCCTCCTCCCCGCCCCTCCCGACACGCTGAAATGGCCTTTGGCCGACCATCTCAGCCCCAAAATCCGCGAGAACGTTCTCAACATGGCCGTCGGGTCGGCACAAAACGCCAAGGAAAACGCCTCGTTCAACAAGATCGACCTTTCATCGCAGATCGAGAACATCAACAAGCACAAGAAGGAATGGCACAAGAAGTTCACCCTGAGCATCGCCTGCATCATTTTCTTCTTCATCGGGGCCCCGCTTGGCACCATCATCCGCAAGGGTGGTCTGGGACTGCCCGTGGTGGTCTCGGTGCTGTTTTTTGTCGTCTATTACATCATCTCCACCATGAGCGAGCAGATGGCCGTGTTCGGCAACCTCAACATGTTCCTCGGCGTGTGGATGTCGTCCATCGTCCTGTTCCCCATCGGACTGTTCCTCACCTTCAAGGCCACCACCGACGCCGCACTGTTCGACGGCGACAGCTGGAGACGGTTCTTCCAACGGCTGTTCAAGAAGAAACAAGCCATCGAGACGGAAACAACAACATAATCCCAATCGGCTGCCCAATCCCCTGCCCCCTTTGGAAGGGGGAATTGTGAAAGCCCTGCAAACAACAATTCAACACTTCAACGATCAACAACCCAACATGAAGATACTCCTCCTCTGCAACAAGCCACCCTATCCTGCCTCCGAAGGCGGACCCATGGCGATGAACAGCATCGTTTCGGGAATTTTGAAAGCGGGCCACCAAGTCAAGGTCATGGCCGTCAACAACGAGAAATACAAGGTCAGCGAGGCCGACATCCCCGAGGACTACAAGCGGAAAACCGCCATCGAGTTGATTGACGTTGACTTGCGCGTCAGGCCCTTGAAGGCTTTGCTCAACCTGTTCACCAAAAAGTCCTACCATGTGGAGCGTTTCATTTCAAAGGACTTCAAGAACCGTCTTACAGAAGTGCTTGAAAAAGAACAATTTGACGTAGTCCAACTGGAGATGCTCTATATGGTGCCCTACGTCGAGACCATCCGCGAGCACTCCAAGGCCGTGATCGTGCTGCGTGCCCACAACGTGGAACACAAGATTTGGGAACGCATCGCCAAAGAGACGAAGTTCTTCGCCAAACGCTGGTATATCAACCACTTGACCAAAACGTTAAGAGACTACGAACTATCCGCCATCGAGACCGTGGACGGCGTTGCAGCCATCACGCGCAAAGACGCGGCTTTCTTCAGGAAATATTGCTCGAAGCCCGTCATCGACATTCCGTTTGGCGTTTATCCTGAGGAGTTTACGCCAAAATCCGAGATTGAAGGCAAGCCCAAGTTCTACCACATCGGCTCCATGAACTGGATGCCCAACGAGGAAGGCATCCGATGGTTCATCGGGGAAGTGCTGCCCAAGACGGTGGAGAAGGTCCCCGACTTCGTCTATCACCTCGCGGGGCGCAACATGCCAGAATGGCTCAGTGCACTGAAAAACAAGCATGTCGATGTCGTCGGCGAGGTGCCCGATGCCAAAGAGTTCGTGTTCAACCACGACGTGGCCATTGTGCCTTTGTTGGCCGGCAGCGGCATCCGCATCAAGATCATCGAGTCGATGGCGATGGGCAAGACCGTCATCACCACACGCGTGGGTGCCGAGGGCATCCTTTACGACGAGGAGGTGAACATCATCATCGCCGAGAACAAGGCCAAGATGGTGGAAGCCATCCGCGCCATCGACGAAAACCCAGCCATCGCCGTCAGAATCGGGCAAGCCGCACGCAAGCTCGTGGAGGAAAACTACGACAACCGCAAGATCATAGCCCGCCTGCTGATGTTCTACGAGGAAATCAAGCCGGGGAGCAAGATTAGTTTTCTATAATTCCACGCAGAAAACGCTGAACCTACCGGACGATGGTTTTTCACGCAGAAATCGCAGAATCCGCAGAACCTGCTATCTGCATATTTTACATCGCTTTGCGCTTCATATAATTGACTACGTCGAATCTACGATTTCTGCGTATTCTGCGTGCCATAATAAAATATTCCTTAAATTTGCTCCCTAAATTTGATGAGATGAAGATTTTCGTCCTCCTGCCCCGCATTCCCTATCCGCTCGAAAAAGGCGACAAGCTGCGGGCATTCAACCAGATAAAGCAACTTGCGAAGCGCAACGAGATCGTCCTTTGTGCCTTGAACGACAACCCCAAGGTGAACGAGCAAGACGCTTTTCGTGCATTGCAACCCTATTGCCAGTCCATCAGTTTCATCAAAATGACGAAACCGCAAATCCTCTTGGGCCTCGTGCGCGCCTTCTTCAAGGGGCTGCCCATGCAGTGCGGCTATTTCTACCACCGCCGCGCCGCCAAGAAAATAGACAAGCTGGTTGCCAAGCACCAACCCGACATATTGTTTGGGCAACTGCTGCGTGTAGCTGAATACATTCGACATAAAGACATCCCAAAAACCATTGACTATCAAGACATTTTCTCTTACGGCATGAAACGCCGCGCCGACGTGGCCTCTTTCGTCACGCGACCTATATATAATATGGAGTACCGCCGCTTGGCCCGCTACGAAGCCGCCATCTTCGACGACTTCGACGTAAAAACCATCATCAGCGAGCCTGACAGGGCCTTGTTCCCGCACGAGAAGCGCGACGAAATCCTCATCATCCCCAACGGCGTAGACCACGACTTTTTCAAGCCGCAAGAGCGCGAGAAGCAATACGACCTCGTCTTCACGGGCAACATGAGCTACCCGCCCAACGTGAACGCCGTGGAATATTTGGCCAACGAAATCCTGCCTATCGTGTGGAAATCGCGGCCCGAAACGACGCTCTACATCGCCGGCGCCACGCCCGACCCGAGGGTGAAGAAGGCCGCTTCGGACAAAATCATCGTCAGCGGCTGGCTCGACGACATCCGCACGGCCTACGCCGAGAGTCGCGTGTTCATCGCGCCAATGCGCATCGGCACGGGCCTGCAAAACAAGCTGTTGGAGGCCATGTCGATGCGGCTGCCTGCTATCACTTCGCCCTTAGCCAACGCCTCTTTGGGCGCGCAACCCGACGAAGAAATCCTCATCGGCAACAACGCTGAGGAAATGGCGAACAACATCCTTACCTTATTAATTAATACCGACAAGGCGGAGCACATCGCCCAAGCAGGTTTTGATTTCACGAATCGTGTGTATGACTGGGGGCGGGCTACGGAACGGTTGGAGACTGCAATGGTGGCCGTTTTTGACATAAAAAAGAGATGTCCCATTATTGAGGACAACTGAAAAACCACAAACTAAATCCTTTACAACTATGGAACAACTCGCCATACAACTCTTTGAGAACAAGCAAATTCGCGTCGTTTGGGACGCTGAAAAGGAAAAGTACTATTTCTCTATTGTGGATGTAGTGCAGGTATTGACCGAAAGCGTCGATGGAAGAAAATACTGGAACAAGCTGAAACAGAGACTAAAAGCAGAAGGAAATGAGTCGGTGACAAATTGTCACCAACTGAAATTGCCAGCCTCTGACGGCAAAAAATACAAAACCGATGTCGCTGATTTAGAGCAACTTCTCCGTTTAATCCAGTCCATCCCCTCGCCGAAGGCCGAACCTTTGAAGCGTTGGCTCGCCGAAGTGGGCACCCAACGCATCGACCAGATGATTGACCCTGAGCTGACTTTCCAAATGGCGGTGGAAGACTACCGCAGGCAGGCTGCATAATAGAAACAACCATAATCTGGATTGCTTCGCTTCGCTCGCAGTGACGCGATGCGGCGCAGAGCAAAGCCCTGAAAGGGCGACAAGACATCAACGGGCGATTTCAATCCCCGTCCACCCCAAGCCCCGTAGGGGCGACAGCCAATAAGCAGGCGACGTAAGTCCCTGCGGAACTGATAACTGAACAACTGACAACTGAACAACTGATAACTGATATGGCAAACCCCGACGACAAAAAAATCATCTTCTCGATGGTGGGCGTAAGCAAAATCATCCCGCCGTCAAGACAAATCCTGAAAGACATCTACCTCTCGTTCTTCTACGGAGCGAAAATCGGCATCATCGGCCTCAACGGAGCGGGAAAATCGACCCTGCTGCGCATCATCGCGGGCAAGGAAAAATCCTACAACGGCGAAGTGGTGTTCTCGCCCGGCTATTCGGTCGGGATGCTCGACCAAGAGCCGCAACTCGACGACGACAAGACCGTCCGTCAAGTGGTGGAAGAAGGCGTGCAAGAAATCGTCGACATCCTCAAGGAATACGAGGAAATCAACAACCAATTCGCCGAACCTGACGCCGACTTCGATAAGCTCATTGCCCGTCAGGGCGAGCTGACCGAACTCATCGAGCAGCACGACGCTTGGGAACTCGACAACAAACTGGAGCGCGCCATGGACGCCCTCAACTGCCCCGACGGCGACACGCCCGTGCGCAACCTCTCGGGTGGCGAGCGTCGCCGCGTGGCCCTCTGCCGCCTGCTGCTGCAAGAGCCTGACATCCTGCTCCTTGACGAGCCGACCAACCACTTAGACGCTGAGAGCATCCAATGGTTGGAGAGCCACCTGCAACAATACAAAGGCACCGTCATCGCCGTCACGCACGACCGTTACTTCCTCGACCACGTGGCCGGCTGGATCCTCGAACTCGACCGCGGCGAAGGCATCCCGTGGAAGGGCAACTACTCGTCGTGGCTCGACCAAAAGACCGCCCGCCTCGCCATGGAAGAAAAGACCGAGAGCAAACGCCGCAAGACCCTTGAAAGAGAGTTGGAATGGGTGCGCATGGCCCCGAAAGCGCGTCACGCCAAGGGCAAGGCGCGTCTCGAATCGTACGAGAAGATGCTCAACGAGGACGTGAAGGAAAAGGAAGAGAAACTTGAAATCTACATCCCCAATGGCGACCGCCTCGGCACCAAGGTCATTGAGGCGCATGACGTCACCAAGGCCTACGGTGACAAGCTGCTGTTCGAGAACCTCAACTTCAGCCTGCCGCAAGGCGGCATCGTCGGCGTCATCGGGCCTAACGGCGCGGGCAAGACGACCTTGTTCCGCCTCATCATGGGCTTGGAAACGCCCGACAGCGGCACCTTCGAGGTCGGAGAGACCGTGAAAATCGGCTATGTGGACCAGCAACACGCCGACATCGACCCCGAGAAGACCGTTTGGGAGGTCATCAGCGGCGGCAACGACTTAATCCAGTTAGGCAAACGCAGCATCAACTCGCGCGCCTACGTGTCGCGCTTCAACTTCGGCGGCAACGACCAGCAGAAGAAAGCCGGCGTGCTGTCGGGCGGCGAGCGTAACCGTATGCATTTGGCGTTGACCTTAAAACAGGAAGCCAACGTCCTCCTCCTCGACGAGCCTACCAACGACATCGACGTGAACACGCTCCGCGCCTTGGAGGAAGGCTTGGAGAACTTCGCGGGCTGCGCCGTCATCATCAGCCACGACCGCTGGTTCCTCGACCGCGTGGCCACCCACATCCTCGCCTTCGAAGGCAACTCACAGGTCTATTTCTTCGAGGGCAGTTACTCGGAATATGAAGAAAATAAGATGAAACGTTTGGGCAACATAGAACCTAAACGGTTCAGGTATAAGAAACTGAAAGAGTAGGTAGTGAGATTCCCTTCGGGAATGGAGTGAGATTGCCACTTAAAGGGCGGCGGCTTGAACAGTTGGCTATCAAAAGCACTTCTACCGCCGCATTTCAACAAAGACTACCCTCCATTCCCGAAGGGAATCTTTTTCTGAAAAACTTTGCATTATTAAAACAACTTCCTAAATTTGCAGCGTGTTAACCATCTTACTAACCCTAAAACATTACCACTATGAGTTTCGGTGAAGCCATCAAAAGCGTGTTTTCAAAGTATGCAACCTTTTCGGGACGTGCACGCCGTTCCGAGTTCTGGTACTTTTACCTGTTCTACGTACTCGTTGGCAGTGGACTTTCCTTTTTGTCCATCTGGATTCCAGTTGCCAAATACTTGTACATCCTCTTTGGCTTGGGTGTTTTTCTACCCTATACAGCCGTAACTGTCCGTCGCTTGCATGACATGGGCAAAAGCGGGTGGTTCCTGCTCGTTTTCATGGTCGTATCTTTCTTAATCTCTTTGTTGATGTTCTTGGTTAAAGACATTATTACCACTACCAATGGAGACAATTCCATGACGGTCCTCATCGTTTATAGCATATCCATTTTCATCATTCTTGCATTAGCCATCTGGCTTATCGTTTGGTTGTGCAGAGACAGCCAACCCGGCGAAAACAAATGGGGGCCCAATCCGAAAGAGACGGCTCAGGTCGAGTAAAACCATCTCACCGCCAAAACCAGACAGGATGTTGATTTTTTGTCAGCATCCTGTTACTTTTTACCTGTTTGCTTCACCTAAAACAAAAAAAGAAAGTAAATTTGCCGCTTTGAAGTTCAACACAATAAAAATACCATCGCAATGAAAAAGATTGTCCTATCCCTTTGCCTCATCGCTGCCACCCTCGGCGGCTTGACGGCTGGCCCTGTCGACCAACAGAAGGCCCAAAAAGTGGGTGCCAAGTTCCTGAGCACCACCGCATTAAGTCAGAAAAACGCTGACATCCAACTGCATCTGGTCAGCGCAGCCCTCAACCGCGACGCCGCCGACTACTACGTCTTCAACGTGAAAGGTGGCGAAGGCTTCGTCATCGTGGCCGCCGACGACCGCGTGAAGCCCATCCTCGCCTACTCCACCACGGGCACCTACGACCCGCAGGACGTGTCGGAAGGCTTTGCCTTCACGCTGAAAGGCTTCCAAGAGGAAATCCAATACATGCGCGAGCACAACATCGCCGCCACGCCCGACATCGTGGCCGAATGGAAACGCGTCAGCGAAACGGGCAGCCTCAGCCGCAGCGGACAGACACGCGCCGTGGTCGACGTGCTCTGCCAGACCCTCTGGAACCAAAACTTCCCCTGGAACAGCCAATGCCCCGAAGACACCACGGGCAGCGGCGGCCACGTCTACGCCGGCTGCGTAGCCACGGCCATGGGCCAAGTGATGAAGTTCTGGGAATGGCCCGCCACCGGCAGCGGCTCGCACACCTATAATCCTTCGGGCTATGCCCAACAAACCGCCAACTTCGGCGAGACCGAATACCACTTCGAGCTGATGCCCAACGTGCTCGACTCGACCAACACCGAAGAGGAATACTTCCACACCGCCCAACTGCTGCACCACCTCGGCATCGCCGTCGATATGCAATACAGCGGCCAAGGTAGCGGTGCCTATTCCGACGACGTTCCTCCGGCGTTGCGCAACTATTTCCGCTACACCTGCGACGACCACATCACCAACTACGGCAACTGGTGGCCAGGCATGGGTTACACCAACGAACAATGGGCACAGATGCTGAAAGACGGCGGCTTGGACGAAGGCCTTCCGCTCTTCTACAGCGGACAGGACGATAATATGCAAGGCGGTCATGCCTACGTGGTTGACGGCTACGACGAGAACGACTACTTCCACTACAACTGGGGCTGGAGCGGTCGCGACAATGCTTGGTGTCCCATCGGCGCTGCCAACACCACCCGCTACAACTTCAACACGATGGTGGGCTTCACGGGCCACATCGTCCCGAACAACGACACCTATTACTCGCGCCCCGACAGCGTGGCCAACATGGCCGTGCTCGAAAACGCCGACTTCGACGGCGTCCGCCTCAGCTGGACCAACCCCTCCTTCGACCTCAACGGCAACGCCCTCACCGACATCGCCTCGGTGACTATCCGCCGCAACTTCGAGGTCGTCGCCGAACTGACCGACGCCGAAGTGGGTGCCGACATGGACTATGACGACAACGGCCTCGCCCCCGGCCTCTACGAATACGCCATCTTCGTCACCAACGAAGCCGGCATCAGCCGCACCACCTACCGCAGCATCCTCGTCGGCGAGAAGTGCGACATCATATTCCAACTCAACGACGCGGCCGGCAACGGCTGGAAAGGCGCCGCCATCAGCGTGACCTCCGAAAGCGGCCAACGCATCGCCGTCGTCACCATGACCGAAGGCTCCGAGGAGACCGTAACCCTGCCTTTGCTGCGCGGCAACCTCAGCTTCGTGTGGAACCATGGCTGGTATCACGCCTACCCCGAGCACGACACCGACGGCGAGTGCTCGTTCACCATCCTCGACTACGACGGCAACGAACTCTTCGCCAGCAGCGAACTCGAAGACGGTGTGTTCTTTACCTACGAGAACAACTGCGAACAAGGCCCGCTGACCTGCTATCCCGTGCAGAATCCAAACGTGGAATATGTTTGGGCTGCCGGACAATTCGGTGTTCGATTAACTTGGGACAAGCCAGTAAATACAGCTTATCTCGAAAGCTTTTATGTTATCAGAAACCAAGTTGATGGACAATGGACTCCAGTAGGAATGATACCATTCGACGGAGAGAATCATTATGAGTTTTTCGATGTTTTTGATGGACAACCTACCGGAGACTACACCTATTACATCAGAGCGAATTTCTGGCGTGATTCGAATGAAGAATCCTGTAGCGCCGATACGGATTATTTCAATGTCATGGTAACAGATGTTGAAGAGAAGGAAGAGGGTATTGCCATTTATCCCAATCCGACCAACGGACTGCTCAACATCGAAGGCCAAGGCACGATGCTCGTCAGCGTGAGCAACCTCTTGGGCCAAAAGCTCATGGAAACGACCGCCGAAGGCAACGCCACCCTCGACCTGAGCCAATTCGGACAAGGAATGTACATCGTCCGCATCGAAAGCGAAAACGGCGTCACGGAGCAGAAAGTGAACGTGAGAAAGTAAAGTTTTGTGTTTTCATACTTTTTGGGAAGCCGCCTCGGGATTGCCCGGGGCGGCTTTTTTTGAGCCGTTGCCCTCTCTACCCGCTTGACACAGGAACCCACGAGGACGGGTTTGGCCCCCTCCATCTCCCCCCGGCCTGAAAGGCCAAACACCCATTAACCGTAGGTCGGCGACCTACGGCAGCACCCCGCCAGGCTATCACCCCGCCAGGCGTCCCCCTCATGCGGGGGCAAGGGGAGTAAAAAGGGGCCGCCAGGCAAAAAACGCCCCATCTCCCCACCACCATCCGAAAAAATGTGTATCTTTGCGGCGGAAACAAAACCGACTAAGCATGGCATACAGTATTCAGGACAAGATGGAATGGACTCTGATTTTCATCGTTGAGTTTGCCAAAAAGCATGGACTTACGACGAAACAAGCCTTCAATTACCTGAGCCGCTTCAAAGGCATCGATTTCGTAGATCGCCATTACGACTATGTCCACACCCAATCATTCGTTTCGATGGTTGACGACATCACTGAATATTGCCATAGGAAAGGGGGAGCCATAGCATGATCCTCTACCACGGAACAAACACGGAATTCGACAAGATTGACTTGCAGAAATCAAAACCCAACAAGGATTTCGGGCGCGGATTCTACCTGTCCGACAATTATGCGCAAGCCTTTTCGATGGCCGAAACAAAAATGGAACAACTCGAAACAGGTTCGCCAATAGTAATGGCCTTTGAAGTTGACGACAGGCTCTTCAACTTATTGCACATACTCCGATTCGAGACTTACGATGAAGAATGGGCCAAATTCATCCTTCTCAACAGAAACAACCCTCAAAAAACCAATGCCCACGCCTATGACGTGGTCATTGGGCCGATAGCCAACGACACCGTCGGCGCACAATTGTGGAGATATGAAAACAACTCCATCGACCTGCCCACCTTGGTCAAGAACCTCCAATATATGAAAGGCCTTACCATCCAGTATTTCTTCGGCACCGAAAAAGCCATCCAAACCTTGAGGAGATTATGAGCGAACAAGCACTGATGAAAATGGACATGGTGAAAAGCCTTGCCCTGCTATTGATGGAGAAAGACACCACATTGAGCATGGAGCAAGCCCTTTCCATCGTTTTCAACTCCGACACCTACCAAAAGCTTATGGACGAGAAAACACGGCTCTATTACCAAAGCCCACGCTATGTCCTCTCTTTCCTCGAAACGGAGCTGACCACCGGAAAAATGGGGTAACCCCCCGGCCTGAAAGGCCAAACACCCATTAACCGTAGGTCGGCGACCTACGGCAGCACCCCGCCAGGCTATCACCCCGCCAGGCGTCCCCCTCATGAGGGGGCAGGGGGAGTAAAAAGGGGCCGCCAGGCAAAAAACGCCCCATCTCCCCACCACCATCCGAAAAAATGTGTATCTTTGCGGCGGAAACAAAACCATAAGGCTATGACCCACATGACCCCGACTTCACTCAACCCGACACAATTGCACCTGCTGAAACTCTTCGCCCACAACAACAGCGAGGAGTTCGCCCGTGAAATCCAAACGGTGCTCACACAATATTTCCAACAGCAGCTGGACGAAGAAAGCGACCGCCTTTGGGACGCCGGCATCCTCAACCAAGAGAAGCTCGACGAGATACGGCACTCCGACCTCCACGCCAAATAAACCCAACACTATGGCCCGACTGGTTCTCGACACCAACAGCCTCATCCAGTGCATCGCCCGGCGCAGCCCCTACCACGACCTGTGGCTCTCGTTCCTTGACGGGCGCAACACCTTGTGCGTCACCACGGCAATCCTCAACGAATACGCCGAAATCCTTGAACGAAAGGCCAGCCCCAAGTTCGCGAGTCTGGCACTCGATGTCATCGTCAACAACCCATATACCCATTTCGCCACGCCGTTCTATAACTTCCACGTGATCGTAGCCGACCCCGACGACGACAAGTTCGTGGATTGCGCCGTGGTGTCGAACGCGAAGTTCATCGTGACCGAAGACAGCCACTTCGACGTACTGAAAAGCATCGGATTCCCACCCGTGGAAATCATCGGACTGGACGACATCATGGAGATGATTTAACCCCGTCCGCCCCCCGGCCTGAAAGGCCAAACACCCATTAACGGCAGCCCCCCGACAGGCAAAAAAAACAACACAACTCCCCACGCCATCCGGAAAAAATGTGTACCTTTGCAGTCGCATTTGAACACATCTCCAACATGGAAACCATCACAATCCAATACAACGCCAGCAATCCCGCCATTAAAGGGCTGATAGCTGCACTGCTCAAGTTCGACGATGTCGTCAAGGTCAAAGTCCCGGCCAAGGCCAAGAAAACCGGCCTCGACGAAGCCATAGACGACTTCGAGAACGGACGAACCACAAAATGCCGCGATTTCGACGACTACATGGAAAAAATAAACGCATGAAGCCATGTACAGCATCGAATACTCCAACAAGTACAAGAAATCATACCAACAGGCAAAGAAAAGAGGCCTAGACACCAGCCTGCTTGACGCTGTGGTGAAACAACTTGCCGAAGGCAAGCAACTCGACCCCAAACACAAGGACCACAAACTCACCGGCAACTACAAGGACTTCCGCGAGTGCCACATCCAGTTCGACTGGGTGTTGGTGTATCGCATCGTCAGGAAACGTTGCTACCTCTACCTGTTCGACACAGGCACCCACGAAGACGTGTTCTGACCCCCGTCCACCCCCCGGCCTGAAAGGCCAAACACCCATTAACCGTAGGTCGGCGACCTACGGCAGCACCCCGCCAGGCTATCACCCCACCAGGCGTCCCCCTCATGAGGGGGCAGGGGGAGTAAAAAGGGGCCGCCAGGCAAAAAACACCTCACCCCCACCACCATCCGAAAAAAATTGCCTACCTTTGCCGCGATAAACGTAACTCCATCCAAACATGGAAGCCATCACATTGCGTATGACAACAATGACCGTACAAATCCCCAACAGCCAAATCGGTTGGTTCGAACAAATGATTCGGGCCATGGGTTGGATATTCAAGAAGGAGGACAGCATCGCCGCTGAAAAAGACACTCCAAGCAAACCTGACACCGAACTTGACGAACTGCTCGCCGCTTTTCGCACCGATGAAATATCCCAAGAGGAAATCGACCGAGAATGCGAGCTCGTCAGAGAAGAACTCTACCATGAACGACAAACCCGTTAAAGTCATCCTTGACACCAACATCTGGGTTGCGTTCCTCATCGGGAAGGATGTCTCTTTTGTGTTACGCAATTTGCTAATTGACAATTCTATTGCCATTGTCACAACAAAAATCCTACAAACAGAAGTCAAGGAGGTGACCTCACGTCCCAAATTCGCACGTCACTTCGCTCCCGAAGCCTCCAGAAAGCTACTGGCTTTCCTGCAAAACCGTTGCATGGATTATCCATTAGGCGACATCCCAAGAAGGTGTCGCGACCCAAAAGACGACTACCTTTTGGAGCTTGCCCGTGTTGCCAAAGCCGACGTACTCATCACAGGCGACAAAGACCTCACCGACCTGCGGCAATTCGGACAATGCCGGATTATGACGCTGGCAGATTTCCAGCGTGAGTTCCAACCGTAGGCCGCGACCCACGGCAACACCCCCGTCACGAAGAGACGACGCCTTATCACACCTTCTCCTTATCACGCTGCCTATCAACATCTTAACAATCAAATCACTTTTTTTGCCTCCGAAAAACACTTCCCTATGGTTTTTTTCCCTACTTTTGCGAAATTTTAAAGGACATGGTTTTAAACTTTTTTTACGATTCAACAAACAATCCAAGCAACAATAAACTAAATTATTCTGCAACTGAAATGAAAAAACGCTACACCTCCGACCCAAAACAGGCCTCCAGGCGCAACGCTTTTGCAAACAAAAACTTCCTCATCCTCCTCGCTTTCTTGGCAGTTTGCCCCGTGGCTTGGGCATGGTCTCCCTCCTCCGCAGGGACCTACTACCTGCGCTCAACGGGCACAGGCAACAATTTTGACGTGTACACAGGAGCAACTTCCTCAGAGGCAACGCTTTTAATTGGCAACCAACCCCAACTCAACGGCTTCACGATTTCGAGCGGCACATATAAACTCGTCTTCGAGAACACGAGCACCATTATCATGAATGGGCAGATTTTCGTTTATGCCAATGAGGGTATAGAAGCCCACCTCGTCATGGAATTGGGAACGGGGGCCTCGGCCAACCCGACATTGAAAATCACAGGAATGTCGCGGCAGGCATATAGTGATCAAGACGTAGTTTTCTATATCTATAAAAATGTTACTACGACAAAAGACCAGCACACCATCACCGTCCAAGGAAAAAACCCTTCGGCGGATTCGCCGGAAGACATCAGCAACTATGTCTACGACTTCAGAAACAACTTCGTCATCGATGGCGACGGCCCCGTCTTGACCGCCATAGATGACGGCACCTCGACACCGCAAATGGAAGTCACGACTGCAGGAAACAGTAAATCATACGGCTTGTTCAGGATCCAGGAGGGCACGCTCACCATGAAGAACGTCACTGTGCAAAACTTTGCCACCACTTGGGGAAACGGCGGTGTCATACAGGTTTTTACTAACCAGAATAATGCAAAAGTACTGGCGGACATTGACCACTGCCACTTCAAGAGCCTTGCCTCCAAAAATGAGATCGTCCTCAAAGTGCAAAGCGGCGGAACTTATAACGACCAGCCAACTTCCGGCCAAAACGCAGGCCTAAACGTCGGCCTGCGTGACGCCAAGTTCAAGAACTGCAAGATAGAATACACCTTCGGATGCAATACTACTTATAGTACCCTTTATTCGGGCTACACACAAACGGTTGACACCCAAAATGGCACGTTCAGGTCAATCGGGCAGAACTCTGTCACGATTAGCCTGGAGAATTGCCACCTCACCAACAACTATGGCTGCCCTGTGCGCTGGCACGGGAGCCGTTCCAAGGACAAACTGATTGTCAACCACTGCAAGATAGAGAACAACTACACCCTGACAGGATCTAACGTGAACGGCGGCGGCGGCTTGCTGCTGAAAGGCCCGGCGCAAATAAGCCAGTGCACCATACAATACAACCGGACCAACGGTGACGGGGGCGGCATATACCTCTCCACCTATACCGATTTCGGTGGGGGCACCGAAAACTTGGTCCCCGACCACAGCATCCTCGAATTGGACGGCCAAACCCTCATTGACCACAACACTGCCGCTGGCAGCGGCGGTGGCGTGGCCATAGACGGAGTTCGGATGAAAAACAACCAATCAGGTGCGAATTACGATTATCCAAACGGGCCAAACGGCTACATCTGGTATAACCCTGATAACGAACCTTTCAAACTTAGATTCGTGCTGGGCGGCGCCACCATCTCCAACAACAAGGCCCTCGGAGGCGCCGGCGGTGGCGTTTGGATCAACAGGAACGAAGAAGTGACCTACTACAAAGTGGAATGTGAGCTTGACAAAGGAACCATTTCAGGAAACGAATGCTCGGTCAACGGTGGTGGCGTGGCTGTTATCACTACCCAAAATTTTAATAACCCGAGCGCAATGCCAAGCCATGTACACCCTCAAGACGTCATCGTAACAGTCAGCAAGGAAGGGGAAGCGGCAAACAAGATTACGATTGAAGGCAACACGGCCAGTAACTACGCCGGCGGCATCTATGTGGAGGCCTATCCCGTCACCTACAACAATACCACTTCGGTAGTGAGCACCACGGTTTACGACTATTCCGAGATCAAAACCAACACAGCCACCTCGCATGGCGGCGGCCTGTACGTGAAACGGGGCACGGTGAACGTCGCGAAGACAGGCACCGTGCAACCGCTCATACAAGGCAACATGGCCAATACCTACCACGGCGGAGGCATCTATCTCGACGACGGCACCATCAACATCAGCGGCGGCCTCGTCAAAGACAACAAGGCCACAGCCCACGGCGGCGGCATCTACAACAACAATGGCACTATCAGCCTTACCAACAGCAGCGAGGTTAGCGGCAACAAGGCAGGCACCTACAACGGCGGCACCAACGGCAACGGCGGCGGCATCTACACACAAAGCGGCACCGTCAGCGTCAGCAATTCTACCGTGAAAGGCAACGAGTGCCAAAAACTCGGAGGCGGCATCTACACGCTTTCGGGCAACATCACCTTGACCAATGCCACCATCGGAGGCGACAAGACCGCCAACGAAGGCAACCAAACCGTACATACCGACGGCGACGGCGGCGGCATCTACACCCAAAACGGCGCCGTCGACATGACCGGCTCTACGGTGCAAGGCAACACCGCCAAGCGCAACGGCGGCGGCGTCTATGTAGCCAACAACTCCGTCACCATGCACAGCTGCACCATAGGCGGCAACGCGGCCACCCTCGGCAACACGACCACCACAGGCAGCGGCGGCGGCATCTACGTGGGCAACGGCGCCGTGCTCATCAACCCCGACGCGACCTTCGTGGGCAACCCCTCGAACATCTCCTACAACACTGCCCAAGTGCACGGCGGCGGCATGTATGTGGCTAACGGAAGGGTGGTGGCCTACGGCTCGTTCACCGAAAGCACCTACTATCCCATCACCATCACCCACAACCAGGCCACCGACGGCAGCGGCGGCGGCATCTTCTGCATGGGCAACGGCACAACCACCTATTTCGACATCCGCCTGCGCCGCGTCATCGTGAGCCACAACAAGGCGTTGGGCACAGCCAATGCCTCAAGCCCGATCAACTTGGGCTGCGGCGGCGGAATGTACTTGGACGAAGGCAAGATCTCCGTCATCAGCGGCGACATCAGCAACAACGAGGCCAATGTGGGCGGCGGCGGCATCTACACCCGCCAGGGCGACATCAACATCAACGGAACGCAAGACGAGCACACCGCCACGCAAATCACCGACAACACCGCCGGGCTGAACGGCGGCGGCGTGAACACCCACAGCGGCACCGTCACCATCCTCGGCAACAGCCCGAGCCAGCGCATCAACATCAGCGGCAACACGGCCACCACCGGCAGCGGCGGCGGCATCTTCTGCTACGGCACCAACGTCAATACGAAATACATCACCCTGCTCCATGCCGACCTCAACGACAACCACGCCGCAGAAGGTGGCGGCACGCAAACCGTGTTGGGCAACGCGGTGGTCTCGGGCCGCGGCGGCGGGATGTACCTGCAAAAGGGCATCATCGACATCACCGACGTGAAGATCCAACAAAACACCGCCGCACTCAACGGCGGCGGCATCAACAACCACGAGGGCAACATCGACGTGAACGGCTGCCTCATCGGAGGCGGCGCGGGCTTGGGCAACATGGCGGGCTACAACTCGTCGACAGGCCAGCAAAACAGCGAAGGCAGCGGCGGCGGCATCTACACCAACGCCGGCGACATCGACATCGAGGACTATGTGGAGACCACGGGCGGCATGACCCGCATCGAGTCGAAAATCACGCACAACACGGCGGTGCTCAACGGCGGCGGCGCCGACACCCGAAGCGGCACCATCTACATCAACAGGAAGCAAAGGGGCGACCAAATCGAAATCAGCCACAACACGGCCAAGAAGGGCGGCGGCCTCTACGCCAACGCCGGCACCATCTACACCTACAACGCCCTCATCGACAACAACACGGCCACGCTCAACGGCGGCGGCATCAACAACCACGCCGGCGACATCTTCATCTACGGCGGCTCGCTGTCGAACAACATGGCCACCGAAGGCCGAGGCGGCGGCGCCTACACCGACGTGGGCGACATCGACATCATGCAATTCCCCTACGACGACGACCCCATCCACCAAGACACCCTCTACGGCACCAAGATCTACAACAACATCGCCAAGCTCAACGGCGGCGCCGTCAACAACCACACCGGCCTCGTCGACGTGCGCTACGCCACCATCCGCAACAACACCTCCACCCTCGGCAACGGCGGCGCCATCTACTGCGAAGGGCCCCACGCCAACACCACCGGCAAGACCATCCGCCTGCAACGCTCCATCCTCGACCGCAACAAGACCCGCGGCGCCGACGGCACCGCCACCGACCCCACCGGGCGCGGCGGCGGCATCTACCTCAAATACGGCTCCATCTTCGCACAAGGCGCCATCATCACGCGCAACTCCGCCAACATCAACGGCGGCGGCGTCGATAACCACGACGGCGACATCCGCCTCTACGGCTGCATCGTCGACAACAACACCGCCGTCGAAGGCTCGGGCGGCGGCGTCTACACCCTGCACGGCGACATCACCACCGGGCCGTGCTACCTCTACAAGGCCACGCAAATCACCAACAACACCGCAGCCCGCAACGGCGGCGGCATCAACAACGGCGACCTCTCCGTCAGCTCCGCCGACAAAGGCAACATCTACCTCAACGGCGACCTCATCAAAGGCAACACCGCTCAAAACGGCGACGGCGGCGGCATCTACATCGCCGACGGGCAAATCGACATGTTCGGCGGAAAAATCGCCGAAAACACCGCCAACAGCGGCAACGGCGGCGGCGTATACAGCGGCGGCGGCGAGTTCAACATCCAGAAACGACAAGGCAAGCCCGTCGTCGAAGTCATCGATGCCTATCCAGGACCAACAAGCGGCAGTGCGCCTTCCGACACCATCCACTATCACCTCATGTTTGCCGAAGATGCTAACACCAGCCATGAACACGGCTTCAAGTATGCAGTGAGAGGATCTACGACGCCGACGACCGTGCAAGTTTCCACCACCGACCTGACACCGGGTTGCTACAAGTACCACTTGACAGGACTCACGGAAGCCACCACTTATTGGGTAGTCGCCTACGCCACCAACGACAACGGCACTAACGTGAGCGACACAACATGGTTCACCACCCTCTCGTCAAACAAGCCCACGGTATACACCGGCGGCTCGGCCAACGTCACCAAAAACTCGGCCACGCTCAACGGCAAGTGGATCGACCAAGGCAGCAGCGACATCACCGAAGTGGGCTTCGTGTATAGCCTCACCAACCCCACCCCAACTATTGGAGCAGAGGGATGCAATCCCGTCAACAGCACCGACATCGACGGGAAATTCTTCACCCTGCCCCTCACCGGCTTGACAGCCAATAAGACCTACTACTTCAGGGCCTACGCCAAAAACAGCCATGCAACCGACGACACCGGCTACGGCGACGTGGCCACCTTCACCACCCTGAAAAACACCCCCGACATGGGCAGCACAACAGTGGACCTCACCACCACCACCGACTATACCACAACGCCTTTCACCAACACCATCACCGCCTCCTTCACCATGCCCGCAGGCACCAACTTCACCAACCCTGGAGGCGCCAACTACATCACCTCCTACGGCTTCGTGTGGAGCACCGACGACGACCCTGAACTGTATTCCGACCGCACCATCCCCGGCACATTGACCTCGGGCACTACCACCTTCACCGCCACCTACGTGGGCGCACGAGGCGGCCTCACCGTCTACGTGAGGGCCTACGCCTCAAGCAACGCAGACGAGCCTGCCGCCATGGACATCACCAACTACAGCATCACCGCGCCCACGCAAACCATCACGCCCTCAACCGACGGCAGCCCCGTGGTGCGTGCCACCAATATACAAGACATCACACAACACGACGCGAAAATCTACGGCAAACTCATCGACAAGGGCACAAGCGCCATAACCCAATACGGCATCGTTTGGAGCGCCACCAACGCCGAGCCGACCTTGGAAAGTTACGAAGGCCATAACACTGTGACGGCAAGCCTCGAAAACGGAGCAGAGTTCACACTGGCCATGACCGGACTTGACCCCGGAAAGACCTACTACGTGCGCACCTTCGCCACCAACAGCACAGGCACGGCCTACAGCAACAACTTCAGCTTCACCGCCCTCGGCATCACGATGCCGCAGGTGACCATCAACGAAGTGACAGACATCACCGAGAACTCTGCCAAAGTCCAATGCAGCTTCACCGACGGCGGCGCCAATGTCAACTACTGGGGCGTGAAATACAGCACAAACAGCGACATGAGCGGTGCCATCGTCGTGGAAAATCCCGGCACGACACTCTCAGGCAATACTTTCACGGCTGATTTACCCAAAACAGGCGAAGACCCTCTGGACGCCTACACCACCTATTATGTGCAAGCCTACGCCACCAACAGCGCCGGCACCCACACCTGCCGCGCCATCACCTTCACGACCGCCGACCACGCCAAGCCGACGGTAGACAATGTGGCCCTCAGTTCAATCAGCCTCCCCACGGGCAGCAGCAACGAATCCACCATTTTATACCAAGTGACACCCGCCGACGGCACCACCGTGCGGACCCACGGCGTGGCATGGAGCACCCTGCGGAACCCCAAGCGCCAAGAATCGGAAGTGACCAACACCCACTTCGCGGAAACCCTCGGCGCAAGCGTGACCTCTGCCACTACCTTCACAAAAACCCGCACACAAGCTTATCCCAACATGACATACTATGTGCGCGCCTACGCCAGCAAGGAAAACCCAGATGCCAATAATACGCTTGCCAACATCGTATACAGCGACGAGATAAGCTTCGTCACCCTCCCCGTGGTGGCCACGCCAGAAGACGATGATGCCGTCAGCAACCTCACCAACAACAGCGCAACGCTGAAAGGCACCATCGTGAGTCGCGACACCGAAGGCCACCTCCGGGACAACATGCGTGGCGTGTGCTGGAGCACATCGACAAATCCCACCAGAACGGGAACAAACTATGCCGAAGAAACCATCACGACGACAAGCGGCGTATCGGTGAACTACACCGTAGATGCCACGAACCTCACCGCCGGCACCACCTACTATTACCGTGCCTATTATTATAGGAGTTCTTCCGACAACGCCATTACCTACGGCGAAGAACGAACCTTCACCACCAAGGCCTACGGCTTGAACATCGCGGCCTCGCCCACGGAAGGCGGCACGGTGAACAAGACCCATGTCGGCCTCGACGAAGGCGAGACCTGCGAAGTGACCGCCACGGAAAATGCGGGCTATACATTTAATAATTGGACGGTGAGCGGCACAGGGGCTGCGGTGAGCGATGCAAGCAATGCCACCACCACCTTCACCATGGGAACAAGTAACGCCACGCTGACGGCCAACTTCACGCCAAACAGTTACAACCTCTCCGTTGTGGTTGAACCGACTGGAGCAGGCAATGTGACCGTAAACGGCACAGCCTATAGTGCCCCCGTTTCGGTGACGTACAACACCACGTCGGTGACCCTTTTGGCAACGCCAGCAACGGATTACCAATTCATCAACTGGACGGTTAACGGCAACGTGGTTTCCTCTGAAAACCCCTACACCTTCACCTACGACATTGCCGGCGATGCCACGTTTGTGGCCAACTTCGAGTCGACGAGAGGCCGCCGCTCCGGTACGCAGACGCCCCGTCTGCAAGAAGGTTCGCAGACGTCCCGTCTGCAAAACACCCCCCGCCCGCGCGACATCTACCCCGCCCCGGCTCGCGAGCCTTGGCTGTGGAACGAGGACCCGCTCATGCAACCCGACGACACCCTCGCGCCAACCTTCGACACCCTCGCCTATCGCGAAGAAACGCAAACCACCAGCCTCGTGGACCCCATCGACATCCCCCTGGTCGAACACAACACGGCCCAATACGGCGGCGGCATCTACATGGACAAGAACACCACATCGCCCGCCAAGCTCGTCTTCTCAGGCGGCAGCAATACCGGCGAAAGAGGCAAGATCATGTACAACTACGCCTCGGAAGCCGGCGGCGGCATCTACATCGACACCACCGCCCTCATGCACATGAAAGGCCACTGCGAGGTGAACGGCAACTACGTACCCACCAACCATGACGGCGGCGGCATTTACCTCAAAGGCCGACTCTATGTGGGCGAAACTGGTACCTCTGCTAGTGCAAATGGTCTCATCACAAACCAAAATTTTGCCTACTCCGCATTTGACACTTCGGCCTATAACCCTATCCCAGCCACCTGCCCTGCAGACCACAAAGCTTATCTCAACAACGTGTGTCTTATGAGACACACATACAATTATGACCATTCTCTTGTGCTTGGGACTTACGATGACGAATCTACTGTCATCACGCTGTTGTCCGATATTACAGGCTCAGGTGCAGCTTCCAACATCGGTTTCCATGTCACACAAGGTTTCTGTCCTGTGATTGCCACATCCTATGGATTTGGAAAGGAATACACTCTCGCTGAAGACGGGAATTCCACCTGTTTCCCAAGTGGACAGACAACCTATACCTTAGACACCTATGAATCATGGCTACATAGCATAATGACCTCCGCTGTAGGATCAGACGGCCTGTTTAATTCAAATGGTGCCATCTTTGAGGACACGGAATCCTACGTGGCCATCCATACCGCTACGCCCAGCGCACCCTTCAACTCCAAGTACATCTACCTCTGGGGCTGCTGGACCCACCCTGCGGTGAAGTCTGATCCAGAAACCAACAATCCTATGGCTGGAGAAGGTTCAGGAGGAGCTTGGCTACATCATTACAAAATCACCAATCCTGATGACAACGCTGCCAATAGCAGCTTCGAGCCAAACAATAACAACCCATTAAAATGGGAAATCTATTCCGAAGAAGGTTTGGCTTGGTTCTCGGCCTACGTTAATGGTCTGAATGTGTTCAAGGACGGTGATGCCCAACACCACAAATACGTCGCAGAAAAGAATTCCAAAGCCGAAGCCGTTCTGATGGCAGACCTGGATTTGAGTGCCCACTTCTGGGTTCCCATTGGCTCTGTGACGACCTTCCAAGATGCTGGTATATCAGGAGGAAATATTGAGAGTCTTTTCGTAGACGAACCCGGCACCCCCCACCATTTCAAAGGCAAATTCGACGGCCAAGGCCACTCCATTACAGGTATTGACTGCCGCTATCTGTCGGGTATTTACAAACTCGGCTTGTTAGGCTACCTCGATGAGGGCGCCGTGGTGAAGAACCTCTTCGTCGACGGCTCACGATTTGAGGCATCCAGCAGCTCAATGGGCTTCCACATAGGCGGCATCGCCGGCAAGATGCTCAGCACGGCCACCCTCAGCGCCTGCGAAGCCCGCGCCAACATCGACATCACCAATGCAGACAAAACATCTTCCTATGTAGGCGGCCTTGTGGGTGAGGCCGCCGGCACCAACACCATCCACTCCTCCATGGCCATGCCAACAATCACCGGCGCAGCGGACTATATGGGCGGCCTCGTCGGAAAGCTCGGCTCGGGCAACAAGCTCTACAACAGCTTCTCGAACCCGAAGTTCCCACAAACCACCACGCCTTGGTATGCCATGAACACCGACAAATACATCGGAGGCCTGGTGGGCGAGAACAACGGCATCGTGGAGAACTGCTACAGCCGCCTGCAAGGCAGCGAGCCTACGAGCGACGGCACGGCAAGCGTCTATGGCTGGCTCGCCGGTTCCAACACCGTTGCGGCTTCGGAAAGTAGTGAAGGCGGCATTCGCTTCAGCTACATCCCTGACGGACAAACCGTGTATGTGAAAAACACCGCTGATGGCAGCAACAAAGCCCCTTACGGCCACGGCACCTACGCCCCCACCACCCGCATCGATGGCAAGTACGGCTACAAGCACCGCGACCAAGCCATGACAAAAGCCAACGATTCAGAATCCAACTCCTACATAGACAACGACAAGTTCGAAGGCGGCCTGCAAACGGCGCTCAACAAATGGGTGGACGGAAAAAACACAAGCACAAAGACCTACCATCCTTGGATGCGCACCATGGCCAGCGGCATCAACGACGACCTGCCCATCCCGAACTTCAAAAGGGAAAGCGGCGCCAAAGCACTCACCACTGACCCAGCCTACAACGCAGTTGGCTCAAAGGACGGTGTTTACATGGATTATGCAAACAACGCGAACGACCTGCTGACAGCTTATGCGGCATTGGCGTCGGGCACACCTGAAATCTATCTCTACGAAGCCAACGAAAGTGATGGAGACCCCACCGATCCGCAACCAAAACCCATCACCGTGACCAATGTGGGCACTTCGCCTGAAGTCAAGCTTTACATCCATGAGGACGTGGGCATCACCGTGAGCGGCAACGCCTCCTCGTCGGGCCTCAATGCCCGCGTGGGCGCCTTCTTCGACAACAGCGAGGGCACCACCTACCTCGGAGGCGAGCCTTACGACTGGCACATGTTCAGCCCCGCCATCAAGGACGTGCCGATGGGAATCGAATACCATAGCGACAACACGGATGCTGCATCAGGCGGCAAGAGCTATTCCATCAAAACCAATTACTCTACCCTCGTTTCAAGCGGCATCGCCCAAACCGACTATGAGAGCAGAGACTACATGGATCCGCCCGTAACCACCATAGCCGGCACGGGCTATCTCCGCTCCAACACGCCTTATGGGAAATGGGGAAACAGCGGCCATTGGCCCAGTTCGGGGACTTTTGCAAACAGCAGCTTCGACCTGTACAGCTACTACGAGAAGGAATGCCACTGGATCAACTTCAAGCGCGAGGGGACTTCGACCTTCTCCGACCACTGGCACCAAGACGTGAAGGATGGAGAAACGGTGCATCGCAACATCCGTTACGAAAACGAGACGACGATGCGACTCGGCAAGGGCTACATGATGGCCTTCTCGGACGAGACCATGGTCATGGCCGACGGCATCCTCAACACGGGCAACCTCACCGCAAGCGAGACCTTGACCAACACCTACTACAGCTTCAACCCCTCAGGCTATGCGGATGCTGTGCAAGGCATCAACCTTGTGGGCAACCCCTACCAGAGCTATTTGGACTTCGACTTGTTGGCCTCAGGCAATAACGGCATACTTGTGGGAGGATCGACAACGAACTATTACATTCTGGATGCCGACAGCGCAGGTTACATATCCTATACCGCAGGGAGTTCTAACAATGTCTATGGAGCTACGAGATACATTCATCCTCACCAAGGCTTCTTCGTGAGGGCAAGTGCGGGAGGAAGCCTCAGCTTCACCGATGCCATGCGCGTGGCGGGGAAATACACCCCCAATCTTGGCGATACGGAGAACTTGTACCATGCCAACTTCCGCAATGAGCAAGTCAACTATCCCCTCGTGAACCTGCTCTGCTACGATGCCGACGGCAAACGCGACTACACCACGGTGGAAATCAACCGTCCCGACGTGGGCGGCGGCCAAAAGATGAAGGGGTTGCGAATCGGCGACGCCACGATCTGCGCCCGCTGGGAAGGCATCGACTACCAAACGGCCTTCACGCCCGAAGGCGTCAGCGAAGTGCCCGTGCGCTTCGAGGCCTTCGACGACGAGGTCTTCACCATGAAATGGAACACGCTGCACGGCGACTTCCACTACCTGCACCTCATCGACAACCTCACCGGCGCCGACGTGGACATGCTCACCGCCCAAGAATACAAGTTCGAGGGCCGCACCACCGACTACGTATCGCGCTTCAAGCTCGTCTTCGATGTCACCGGCATCGAGGAGCCTGAGGACGGCACTTCGACAGACCCGGTAACCTTCGCGTTCCAAATGGGCGACGAGCTTATCGTGAACGGCGCGGGCGTCCTGCAGATGTTCGACATCACGGGTCGCTGCCTGCTCTCCACGCAGACGGCAGGCGCGCAAAGCAGCGTCAGCCTGCCCAAGGTGGCCGCGGGCGTGTATCTGCTCCGCATGACGGGCAACCAACAGAGCAAAATCCAGAAAATCATCATCAAATAATGGGAAAGGGCAAAGCAATGAAAAAGAGAATTATCACCACGACACTACTTTTGATGCTTGCTTCGGTAAGCGTAAACAAGGCCCAGGCCCAGATTTTCATCATGTCGGACGAGGAGTACTACTCCAGCGTGCGCGACGGCACTCAGCCCGGCAACCTCCCCATCGTGCCTTGGATGAACGTCACCATCGACCAATACGCGCCCTTGGGCGGCGGCATTTGGGTCTTGGGATGCCTTGCCGGTGCCTACCTCTTCGGCAAGCGAAGGAAACGGGAGGAATGAAAGAAAAAGCCTCGCTGACTCAGCGAGGCTTTTCTTTTACCACCTCAGGATTTTCCTGAAATCGTAACTCTCCGGATCAGGCAGGTAAGCCTTGGCGGCTTCGTAGTCGGCGGGAGTGATGTACTGCAGGCCGTCGTTGAAAATCAGTTCGGCCTTCGGGCCGTTGAGGTTCACCAAGCGCGGCTTGATCTTGCCGTTCTCATCTTCCACGTCCTTCAGGTACAAAGGCTCTATCTCGCCCTTCGGGTTGGCCGTAACCATTGCGCCACTCACGCCTTGGTCGAAGAGTTTCTTCACGCCGTAGCCAAGCAACGAGCAGTAGGTCAGGTCGTAGCCATTAGGCTCGACACAGCGGATGCCATAGCCGATTTCGACGGGACGGCTCTTCACGTTGAGACCCAGTGCCTTCAGTCTTTGTTGCAGCAAGAGGTTGAAAATGTGCGCCTTACTGACATTACCCAACTCAGGATGGCCGTGCTCGTCGTAAGTGAAGGCCACGCCCGAGCGCTCGATTTCGTCGTCGCTCATGAAATGGAACACGCCTTCGCTGATGATGGCCACGCCATAGTTCACGCCCAACAGCTTACGCTTGATGATGGAACTGACCACGAGCTTGATGATGGAGTCGAAGGTGACTTCCGCCTTGTTGAACATCTCGGGGATGACCACCATCGGGCAGTGGCAGGCCGACGTCATGCCGAAGGCCAAGTGACCGGCCTCGCGACCCATGGCGGAGACCACGAACCAGTTGCCGCTGGTGCGCGCGTCTTCATAGATGGTCTGCACTAAATGCACGGCGGCATCCTTGGCGGAATAGTAGCCGAAGGTCGGGCTACCCTCGGGCAACGGCAGGTCGTTGTCGATGGTCTTGGGCACATGGATGTTTTGGATGTGTACACCACATGTAGCCAAGAACTTGGAGATGCGATTGGCAGTGGAAGCGGTGTCGTCGCCGCCGATGGTGACGAGCAACTTGATGTTGTTCTTGACGAAGAAATCGGTGTTGAACTCCTCGTTCTTCGGTTTGTAGCGGCTCATCTTCAGTGCCGATCCGCCTTGCTTGAGGATGGCGTCGGCATAGAGGAAGTCCATTTCCACCACATCGGGGTTGGGCTTGAAGAGGTTTTTGTAGCCTTCGTTGAGGCCGAGGACGCGATAACCGTCCTTGAGGAAGGTCTTGGCCACAGTACTGACGACTGTGTTGATGCCAGGTGCCGGACCGCCGCCGGCGAGGATCACGATGGATTCTTTCATATAGTTTGATTTAAAGATTTAATATTCAAGATTTATAATTTGCCTAATTGGGTCTTTTGACACCCCCGCCCTGCGGGCACCCCCTCAAGAGGGGGACGCCTACCGGGGGCTGTTTTACTCCCCCTTCCCCCTCAAGAGGGGGAAGCCTGCCGGACCCAAGTTCTGCGTCGCTTTGCGCGTCCCCCTTTTAAGGGGGGGCAGGGGGGATTCAACAAACTCTCCTCCTACTCTATCACAATCTCGTCACAGAAGATCCAAGCCTTCTGCCCTGCCCCGACGTGTCCCTCCGGGCAGGTGCCGATGGTCTTGGCCACCATCTTCACGTAGCGGGCGTTGGTGCGCGGACGCACTTCCATCTCTTGTACGAAAGCGCCATCGGCATCTTCGGGGATGTCGTTCTTCACCTTGCCCACGCTACGGAAGTTCTTGCCGTCGTCGCTGACGAAATACTCCACCTCGCGCGGCATCCAAATCCAGGAGTAGGCCTCCTGCAAGAAGCTGCCCGCCAAGCGGTTGATTTTCTTGGGCGCGCCCAAATCGACGGTGGCGACGAGGTCCACTCCGTAGTAGCCTTGCCATGTGCCGGTACGGAAATTGTCGTTGCCACGCAGGTGGTCAATCAAAGCCTTGGGGCCACCAGCGGCATATTGCTCGTTGTACATGTTGTCCAACTTCACCGAAGTGTTGGCGTCAATCAAGTAATACTTGGCCTCGATGGGCTGGCTCCAACGCTCGCCTTGCTTGGCGGCAGCACAAATCGTGGCGTTGTCCTTAATGCACAAAGGCTTTTCGTAGCGCAGGCCGTTTTCCCTCGGGTCGGTGCCGTCAGCAGTGTAATAGATTTCAACGCCTTCGACGGGATGGTTCATGCTGACCATCAGCGTGTCGAAGAAGGTGTCAGACAAGGCATTGATGGTCGGGACGATGACGACATCCTTGCTCTTGTCGATGCGCACCACGGGGCAGTTTTCGGGTTGGGTGGCCCACGTGGAATTGGGCTGGTCGGTCATGGTGAACTCCAATGTGCCGCCATTGAAAACCTCTTCGAAGGAGACATAGCTACGTTCCAACGCCTTGCCGTTGAGCTTCACCGACTGCACATAGCAATTCTGTTCGCTCAGGTTCTTGGCCACGACTTCAAACTGCTTGCCGTTCTCAAACGACAGCTTCATGTTTTGGAAGCGCGGCAGACCTAAGACATAATAGCCCGAAGCGGGTGTGGCGGGATACAAGCCCATGCACGACCACACCGCCCAAGCCGACATCTGGCCGCAGTCCTCGTTGCCTGAATAGCCGTCGCGGCGGTCGGTGTAGAAGTCGTCCATGACCTGTTTCACGTATTTCTGCGTCTTGGTCGGCTGGCCGACGAAGTTGTACATATACACGGTGTTGTGGCTCGGCTCGTTGCCGTGGGCATACTGCCCGATGAGGCCAGTGATGTCGGGTTGCACGCGCCCGGTGAGGTTTTCAGGCGCATTGAACAAGGCATCGAGTTTGGCGGCATAGCTGTCGCGACCGCCCATCAGGTCGATGTGGCCGTTCACGTCTTGTGGCACGAAGAAACCGTATTGGTAGGAGTTGGCCTCAGTCAGCGTGAAGTTGACCTGCGCGGGGTCGAAGGGACGCATCCAGCCACCGTTGCGGCGACCTTGGAAGAACTGGTTTTCAGGGTTATAGATATTCTTATAGGCCTGTGCGCGGGCATAGAACTCTTTTGCTATTTCGGTCTTGCCCATGTCTTCGGCCATACGGGCCACGCACCAGTCGTCGTAGGCATATTCGAGGGTCTTGGAAGTGGCCTCGCCTTCGACTTCAATCGGGATGTAGCCATATTTCATGTAGGCACCCATACCACGGAAGTCGTCTTTTTGGCTCGCCACCATGGCTTCGAGGGCCTTTTCGGTGTCGAAGTCGCGGATGCCCGCAAAATAGGCATCGGCGATGACGGGGATGGCGTGGTTGCCGATCATGCAGTAGGTCTCGTTGGCGGCCAGCTCCCAAACGGGCAGGATATGGTGCGGGTTGGTCTCGTACTTATTAATAAAGGTGTTGATAAAGTCGAGGGTGCGCTCGCGCTGCATCAGGCTGAAGAGCGGATGCAGGCTGCGGAAGGTGTCCCACAAGGAAAACACGGTGTAGACGGGTCTTTCGGAGTTGTAGACCTTCAAGTCGTGGGCGCGATAGCGACCGTCGGCGTCGCTGAAGAGGTTGGGTGCGATCATGGTGTGGTAGAGGGCGGTGTAGAACACGGTCTTGTCTTGCTCCACGTTGCCAGCCACCTCGTAGCGTTTCAGCTCGGTGTTCCATTTGTCGTAAGCTTTCTGTTTCAGCGCATCAAAGTCGAAGTCACCGTCAGCGAGCTCGGCTTTCAGGTTGTTCTTGGCTCCTTCCACGTCGACGGCGGAGAGGGCGATGCGCATGACGAGAGGTTCGTCAACATCTTCGAATTGGGCATGGGCTACAAACGGAACAGCCATTGTCCTATCTTTATTAATTTCCTCAAAAAAACTTGGACTGCTGAAGTACACCATAGGTCTAGAAAACTCCGCATAGAAATACAGGTATTGATCGTTAGCCCAGTCGCGGGTGCGGCGGAAACCACTGATGGCGTATTTGCTTTCCACATTCACCTCTTCTTCATAAACGTATTCGTCATTGACACCGTGAAGCATATCAAGCAAAAGATGCTGAAGGCTTGATTTAGGATAGGTGCAGCGCATCATACCCACGCGGTCTCCCGTGGTCAATTCCACTTTCACGCCATCATCCAAGACAACGGAATAATAGCCTGCTTGGGCATCTTCATTCTCGTGCTTAAAAACGGCATGGCCATAAATCGAATCATAATAAAGACTCGCCTGTTCTAAAGACAAACCTTGAGGGAGTTTATTATATTCTCCAGCAATCGGCATGAAACGGAAGTCGCCATAGTCGGAGCAGCCGGTGCCGCTGAGGTGGGTGGTGCTGAAGCCGAGGATGGTGTTGTCGGAGGTGTGGTAGCCCGAGCAGCCGTCCCAGTCGTTCATGCGGGTGTCGGGGCTGAACTGCACCATGCCGAAGGGCACCGTGGCGCCCGGGAAGGTATGGCCGTGGCCGCCCGTGCCGATAAAGGGATCGACATATTTTGCAGGGTCAGTCACATATTCGGCTTTGGGTTGTGTGGTGCAAGCCGCAAGCACCAAAAGCAACAAAGGTAAAAGTGTTTTTTTCATTGAACATGTGTTTTGAGGCTGTAAAAGTAGAAATAATCCTCTTTGGTTTTGCAAATGCCCACGATTTTTTCTGGCACAGATTTTGCTGTCGATAAAAAAAAGGTATTTTTGTCAAAAAGCAGAACACTTTGCAAAAAAATAGCTATCTTTGCGGCCAAATCGCGAAATCAAAACAGTCAATTCATAAACAACAAACATCAACCAACATCAATCAACAAACTAAATTCAAGTAACTATGAAGAAAGTTTTATTTGTAACCCTCGCATTAGCCGTCGCCATGACCGGCTTTGCACAGAGAAACCTCAAGAACGCTGCCAAAAACGTCAGCGTGACCGCAGAGAAGCCCAGCGCACTCAGAACCATCGACGGATCGGCTGCCCAAGGCATCCAGTTTAACAAGGTTGAACACATGGTGAACGCCGTCAGGGAAGGCGAATACGAAGAGTATTGCACCATGACCACCAACTACGACCTGCAGTCGAACAGCGCCGTCGGCAACCGCATGGCTTCCTGGCCTGACGGTAGCGTCGCCAACGTCGCCACCTGGGATCACTCCAACAACACCGGCTACCCCGACCGCGGCACCGGCTACAACTTCTACGATGGCAGCAACTTCGGCGAAGAGCCTGAAACGCGCCAAGAACCCATGAAGTCGGGCTGGCCCAGCATCGCCGCCAGCGGTGATGGCGAATTCCTCGCCTCCCACGCCACCGGCGTCAACGTCTATTACCGTCCCAAGAAGGGCGAAGGCGATTGGACCCTCATGATGAACTGGGGCAACGACTACGGTGCACCCACCTGGCCGAGAATCGTCTGCAGCGGCCCCAACGGCGAGTATGTCCACGTCGTCATGTGCAAGCAGATTTCCGTCGGCGAAGGCTACGACAACCACGTCTATTACACCCGCTCGACCGACCGCGGCCAGACCTGGAGCGAACTCATCGACCTCCCGCTCATCGACAATGACGAAAACGGCGAATACCGCAACCAGTTCAGCGCCGACGACTACGTGATGGCCGCCAACGGCAACAACGTCGCCATCCTGCTCAGCGCCTACACCACCGAGGTGGTCTATATCATCTCGCACGACAACGGCGAGACCTGGGAGCGCCAAATCGTAGCCCCCTACCCGATTGCCGACGCTGATGGCAATCCCGTCCACGCCATTGACTTCGCCGACTTTCCGGAAGGCATGACCGACACCATCAACACCAGCGACAACTCGCACAGCATCGCCATCGACAACAACGGCACCGTACACGTCGCTTTCGGCCTCTTCCACTGGAGAGTGACCGACTCCGAGCACTACAACTACTATCCTGCCGGCTACTATGGCATCGTGTATTGGAACTCCAACTACGTCAACGAATTGGGTGGCCACGAAATCCTGCCCTTCGGCGAATCAAGCATCGACGCTGCCCACCAGGCTGAATGGGGGTCCAACCACCTCGGCTGGACCTTGCACCCCGACCGCATCGACGAGCTTTCCGCATTGGGCGACAACCAAGCCAACCTCCACATCTTTGGCTACGTTGACGAAAACGGCAACGGCCAAATCGACTACGACAACGTAATCGGCGCCACCTGGCACTACCGTTCACTCGGCCTCTGCACCATGCCCGCCGTCAGCGTTGACGACATGGGCAACGTCGTCGTGGTCTATAGCGTGTGGTCGGAGACCAGAGTCTCTGCCGCCACCAACTTCTCCTACAGAAGCGCCTACGTCACCCTCAGAGACAACACCGGCACATGGTTCGACGACGAGATCAACCTGAGCGACAGCTTCGTCCACGAATATGAAGAGCAATATCCCACTTGGGCTGCCACCAACGCCTACAACGGCGAATTCTGGGTGGCCTACTCCGGCGACGAAAACCAAGGCCTCTACCTTGACATCAGCGACACCTATCCTGACAGCAACCTTGGCGTCCTCACCGAGAACTACATCTACGCCGTGAAGATCATCCCCGAAGTCCTTCAAGGCTGGGACGTTGAAGAGAAAGTGGCCGTCAACCCGATGACCTCTGCCCGCGTCTATCCCAATCCTGCCACCGACGTGCTCAACATCGAGGTGAACGCCTCGCAAAGCAGCTTCATGAACATCAGCGTGTTCAACATCATGGGACAGAAGGTGATGGAAGACAACGTCAACATCAACACCGGCATCAACCGCCCGAGCATCAACACCAGCAACCTCGAAAGCGGCATCTACTTCGTCACCGTGAAAGCCAACGGATTCGAAAACACCATGAAATTCATCGTGAAATAATGGTGATACATAGCTTACTCATGAAAAAGGAGGCTTCGGCCTCCTTTTTTTTGTGCAAAACCGAAAAAAAACACTTGCAGAAAAGAAAAAAGTATTATCTTTGCCCTCTGAAAGCGGACGTGTAAAAACGTCCAAAAACAAAGAAACAAACATCAAACCATTCACTATTCATTAACTAAACACATTCAAAATGAAAAAGTTATTTACTTTAGCACTGGTCTTGATGGTGACCGTTGCCGGTTACTCTCAAGTGAGAAACGTTTCCTACAAGGAAGCGAAGAACGAAGTTGCCACGATGAAGAAAGCTCCCAGACTGGAAGCTGGGAACGCCCTTGAAAACGTGCAAAGCCAACCCAACATGACCCGCTTGGACTTCGGTCAAGGCGAACTGGACTACACCACCTATGACTGGCAGTCGAACCAAGGCGCCCGCACGTGGACGATCACTTGGCCCGACGGCAAAGTGAACTTCGCCTACACCATGGCCACCGATGGCAGCTTCAGCGACCGTGGCACCGGTATCGGCACCTACGATGCCGTAAACGACGAATGGATTCCCAGCGGCGGCCGCATCGAGAGCGAGAAGACCGGATTCGGCTCCATCGCCCGCTATGGCCAAAACGGCATCGTCGTTGTTGCCCACACCAGCACTAACGTTGGCGTTTACATCGTCGAGGACAAGGACAACATAACGCCCAACAGCGTCCCTGCCTCCCTTTACACCAACAACGGTTCGTACACACACCCTTCCGTGATGACCTCTGGCGCCAACCGCGACATCATCCACGTCTTCTGCGGCAACTTTGACGACAGCACCATCCCTGCCTTGTACTGGCGTTCGTCTGACGGCCAGACTTGGGACAAGACCGAGGTGATCCTTCCCTACCTCGAAGAGTGCGGCACCGACTGGGGCACCAACGACTACTACTGGATGGAGACCACCGAAGACAACTGCCTCGCCCTCGTCATCAACAGCGCTTGGAGCGATGGCATGGTGCTCTACAGCTATGACAACGGTGAGACCTGGGAAAAGAAGACCTTCTACCACCACCCCGGCATCAACTCCACCTTTGGCACCTGGTTCATGTATCCTCGTTGGACTTCCGCCCAATGGGGTAGAGACGGCGAACTCTGCCTTGCCTACGAATTCAACGGTTCTACCGGCGAACCTGGCTCGGGCAGCTACTATCCCAGCCTCGGTGGCGTTGCCTTCTGGAGCGAAAACATGCCTTATGATGACACCGAGACTCATGCCATCTACGGCTACGACCCGACCAACGCGATGTCTCCCAAACCCGGCGAGCCTTTCGTGATGGACAGTGGTTACATGTATAGCGACATCTATGCCGCCTGGCCGCGTTGGAGCGACCAAACTTGGAACAATCCTGCTTACTTCGGCTACGTAGCCCCTATCGATGAGAACGGTGAATGGCAAAGCTGGGAAGAAGCCGAAAGCATGAACATCGACGACTTCTCCAAACACGGCTCCTACAACAGCGGTGCCGCTGGTATGCCCGTGCTCTGCGTCGTCCCTGGCAGCAACGGCTGGGACTTAGTGACCGTGTGGGTCGCCATGGATGAAAACAACACAGACGGTGCCGGCAACTTCTTCTACAAACTCTTTGCCGCCCACTCAGGCAACGGTGGCCGCACATGGGGCAAGCCTGTCCACCTGACCAACGACTTCATGTTCCAATACTCGGAGTGCGTCTATCCTCAAGCCACCATCATCGGCACGACCCTCGTCATCGCCTGCCAAGCTGACGGCAGCACCGGCACCTACGTCCAAAGCGACGATGAAGATGCCTACGACAACTACTACCAAGGCTTCACCTTCGAGCTGAACGACATATTCCCGGATGAGGGAGTCGGCCTCGAAGAGCAAATCAGCCACAACACCCGCATGAGCCTCTATCCCAACCCTGCCGTTGACATCCTCAACGTGAGCCTCAACCAAAACTCTGAGATTGCGGTTTACAACATCACGGGCCAAGTCATCCGCACCATGGAAGGACATGCTGGCGTCAACCAAATCGACCTCAGCGGCCTCAACAGCGGCGTCTATTTCATCAGCGCCGGCAGCGACACGCAGAAGTTCATCGTGAAATAAGACAGGAATCCAAACCTGAATGAAAAAAGGAGGCATTCGAGAGCCTCCTTTTTTCATTTCGTGCCCTGCCGATGACAGAGCACATCCGTGACAAGATAGAGCGCGGCTCGCAATGCGTCGGGCGTGGCTTTTCTCGTGTTGGCGATTTCGAATCCGGGGCCTTCGACGGGCGCGGCGCACAAGACGGGCAAACCCGCCCAATAGTATGCGCAGCCGCCCGACGACAGCAACTTGAGCGGCAGGCAAGCCTGCTCTTGGTAGAGCGCCAGAACCGCATCGTATTTCCGCCACAAGCCGTCGCCAAAGAGCTTCGATGCAGGAAAAGGCCCGAAAGCGAAGATGCCCGAATCACGAGCGGCCTTGATTGCCGCCGACACCATGTCGTTCTCAGGGCCGTCATCGGAAGAAAACGGGTCGAGACCCAGCACGGCGATCTTGGGCGAAGCCTGGTCGAAATCCTCCTTCAGCGCTTTGGAGAAAGTGCGCAAACGTTGCCCAACCCGCTTGCCGTCGATCAGCCTGACCGCCTCGGCAACAGGGATGTCGTCGGTGACGAGGCCAATGCGCAACATGTCGTTCACCATCACCCGCATCACTTCCCTGCCCTTGTGGAACGAGAGGAGGTAGTCGTTGTTGCTTTTCTCGACGGCGCGGCAGGTGGGAGTCATGACCAAGGCGTCGATGTAGCCATCGTTCAGGTCCTCCACGGCCTTCTTCAGGGAGAGCACCGACATCTGAGTGGAGACCTCGGTGGGTTTGCCCGCCTCAATCTTCAGTTCGTCATCGACGATGTTGAGGATGTTGAACTTCTGGTTCCACGACTGGCGGGCGTCGCGCGTCAGCGAATAGCTGAAATCGTCCATTCCGAAGTTTTTCTTGTAGTAGGACAAGGCTTTCGACTGCCCGTAAAGGACGGGAGTCATTGTGCTCATCATTCGCGAGTCGCCAAAAGCTCTCAAAATGGTCTCGTAACTGATACCGTTGATGTCGCCGTGTGTCAACCCGACACGGGGCAATAGTTGATTTGCGTTGTTTTCTGCCATGGCCTGAGTTTTTTATACGCTGAATTTCAACGAGATTTCGGACTTCAAAAATAGTCATAAAAAACAAAAAAACAAAAAAAATCGCTTTTTTTTTGAAAAAAACGCCGGTTTTAGGCCTCCTTGAGGCTAAGGGGAAGGTTTTTGAGGATGGTTTCGGTGGCCCCAAGCTGGCTTTTGAGATAGACTCTACAAATGGACGAGGCTGCGGCATAAAACGTTTCGTCGGCGATGAGGCGCGAGAAAGCCGCGTCGAGGTCATGCTGGCTTTCGATGGCAAAGGCCCCGCCCAAAGCGACCAAATCGACCGCTTCCTTGAACTTCTTGTGTTTCGGGCCGAACACCACCGGGCAGCCGAAGGTGACCGGCTCCTGAATGTTGTGGATGCCTGCCCCGAAACCACCGCCGATGTAGGCGAAACGCGCATATTGGTACAGCTGTGAAAGTATGCCTATCGTATTGACGACCAAAACTTTCGATGGTCTTTCAGCGTCAAGTTCGGAATAAAGGCACGCTTCGGGAAACAAGCCCTGGATTTGGGCGACATGGCCCGCTGAGATGTCGTGCGGCGCGATGATAAGGCAATAGCCATCGGGCAGTTTGGGCATATATCCGGCCAGCAAGCTCTCGTCGGAAGGCCATGTGCTGCCAGCGACAATGCAATGCCGCCCGCCAATGAAACGCTCGATTTCGGGGAAAGGCTTGGCCTGTTGCGCAATGGCGGCCACACGGTCGAAGCGGGTGTCGCCGCAAACGGTGACGTTCCTGTATCCAATGCCTTCCAGCAATCTCGCCGTGGTTTCGTCCTGCACGAAGAAATGGCTCACACATGACAGCTGCTTGCGAAACGTTTTGCCATAAGGTTTGAAAAAGTACGATTTTTTATTGAGAATCAATGAGATGTAAAACAAAGGAATGCCTGCCTCCTTCAACGCCCTCATGTAGTTGAACCAAAACTCATACTTGATGAAGAAGGCGGCCACGAAATGATGGCGGCCAATCCAAGCGGCGGCGTTTTTCGGCGTGTCGGCAGGCAGATACAGCACCTCGTCGGCCAAAGGATAGTCCTTGCGCACTTCGTAGCCCGACGGCGAGAAGAAGGACAGCAGGATCTTGCATTGGGGATAGTCCCTTTTCAAGGCCTCGATGACGGGCCGGCCTTGTTCAAACTCGCCCAAGGAAGCGGCGTGAAACCAAATCCAGTCGGCCTGGCGTTGAGATGCAGCATGCCTTTCGGCCAGCTTCTGGCTTTGCGCCTTGCGCCCTTCGACCCATTGCTTGGCCTTGGAGTTACCCAACAAGGCCGCCACCTTCACGCCCAAGGTGTAAAGCAGAACGCCTATGGTAAACAGGAGCATCGCGGGAATCAATTGTAGTAGTAGGCTTCCGGCTGGCGCTGATAGGTCGGGATGTTCCAGCTGACGCGGATGCCATAGTAGAGGTCGTTGTAACGCTTGTTAGGGTCGGTGTGGCCAACCGGAACGCCGTCGAACACGCGGAAGTCGTAGTCGCGCAAGTCACGAGTGCGGGCATAGGTCACTTCTAACGACACGGAGAGGTTGGTGATTCGGTTGTCGCCGATGTAGAGGTAGCCCGCCTCAAGATGAGCCGCCAGACCGCCTCGCATACGGTCGTAGCCGTACTCATAGTCGCCGTAAACCGGATAAGGCGTGTTGTACATCTCCTGCTGGAAGTCGATACGGGTGCGGTTGCGCAGGTAGCCGGCGCCCGCCTGAACAAAAAAGCCGCTGTTGGGATTGGGCCAGAAAGGGAACAGCTTGCCGACTTCTGCCTGAAAATGGAATCCCCTTTGGTTGACAGAAAACAAGGCGACACTGCCTCCGCCGCCAATGATTTCGCCATGCTCGGTGGTGATACCCTCGCCGAAAATGTCGATGCGGTCGCCTTTCACTTTTCTGCCAAAGATGTAGTTGCCGTTAGCGGTGAAAAGCCAATTGGATTCTGTTTTGTAAACAAAGCTTCCCCCGATGGTGTTGCTGATGCCGTATGTCTCTTTCTGGTCAAGAGCAGGAAGATGGAAGGCGTAAGTGACCTGAAACATCGCCACGGGAATGGCTTCTTTCATGATGTCTCTCGGAGTTTGAGCCGCAAGCTGGGCCACAAAGCCCAACGACAGGGCCACGGAAAGTAGGATTCTGCGCATAACTGATTCTTTTCTTCAAAACGGATAATTGTAGGGTTTAGTATGGGACGGCTTGTTTTTTGCTCCCCCTGCCCTTGCGGATTCAGGGGGAGCAAAAAAGCATTCCTTACCTCTTTACCACCTTTCGGGTGAGGACTCCTTCACCCTTCAGGATGCGAAACATATAGACGCCGCTTTCGAGGCCGTCGATTTGACACACGTCACCCTCCACCTTGACGCGTTGGACGAGTTTGCCCTCAGCAGAATAAACCTCGATTTGTGTCATGCCTTCGCACTCAACGGTGACTTTGTCGGAAGTCGGATTGGGGAAGACCTTCACCCACCCGTCGTTCTCGTCCACACTTTGGAAGTAGTTGGCACAAGCCCCATCGGAAAGGTCGGAAACGCCTTTCTCGAACACCGTCTGCACAGAGTAGCAATGCACTGCATTGAGAGGCATTTCGTGGTCGTCATACGCGGTGGCGGCGAGGTTCCCGGCCATCAGCTCGCCATCGCGATAGAGGTTGTAGGCAACGGCACCCTCCACCGCCGTCCAAGCCGTGGCCATGATGCCCTCGTGCACCTCCGTGACTTGGATTTCAGTGACGAGATTGGTGACGGTGAACATGAACTGGGTCGGGATGGCCGGACCGTCAGGATAGATGGGCACCACCGTCAAGAGATGGTCGCCATCGGCCACTTCCTTGGTGAGCGTATTGGTCCCGACGAATTCCTCTTCCATGTCGTCGAGTCGGATGGCATAGCTCGGCGCATCGCCATTCCAGCTGAGACTGACCTGGTTGCCATTGAAGGAATAATCGAAACCATTGACGGCGGGATAAACCATTTGCGTGGCGCACTCGTAGGGCCATGTAAAGCAACCGTAAACCGATGTCGCAATCACACAAACCTCGTTTGCACCCACTTGTGGCGCAAAGGTGTAATAAGGCTCTGTGAGTTGTTCGCCAATCGCTTCTCCATTGACCATCACACTATAATGCTCGGCGTATGCAACCGAATTCCATGAACATCTCATCATCTGCTCGCCGTCGAGGTCGCTAAACGTGAAGCCCTCGATCGGGTCGATGACGCAAACATCGATGCTGCTGCCCAACACGTAGCATCCCTCGGCAACAGCTTTCACCGTAACGGTGGTCAAACCAGCCTCAAATTCAGCAACATACAAGTTTCCTTCAACCGTTTCAGTCCATTCGCCATTGACATAGACTTCATATTCACTGATTCCAGAAATGGGAGTCCACAACACATGGACGAAACGGCCATCGGTATTCAGATAGTCCAAGCCTTCCACTGCACCGACGACGCACACACCGACGTGGGAATCAAGCTCACAATTCACGAAGACCGCCCTCAGCGTGATGTCGTGTTGGCCTGTTCCAAGGGTGAATGTATAGGTCAACTCGTTGGTTGAACCGACAAGTTCATCGTCCATATAGACTTGATACTCAAGCAGTCCAGCGGTGAATACGGGTTCATCCCAAGTTAGGGTGAGCGACAGGTCGTCGTCCAAGGTGTAGTCGAGATTCTGGACAGGTGCACATGAGTTCACCTCAGCCACCAAGCATGCGAACTCGCTATGGCAGTCCTCATAAACGGAATAGACGCAATAGTTGTAGGTGCTGTCTTCCAAACCGGGGTCTGTATAGGTCAATTCCTCCGTGAAGGCAAGGAGAACGGTCTCGCGATACACTTCATAACCCACAGGCAACAAGTCTCTTGGGGCATCCCACGTGAGAATCACGTCGTGGTCGTCCAAGGTGTAGCTGAGGTTTTGCACCGGATGGCAAAGCTCAGGGGCACTGCTGCCATTGGCACAATCGATGGTGAATAACTTGTTGCCGCTGAAGCCGCCGCTGTTCTCGAAGATGACAGTGCCGTCCTCGTAAACAAGCTCAAAGCTGCACTGCGAAGCACCCTGTCCGTTGTTCCAATGCAGCATCAACCGGCTTCCCGACGGCACGTCGCGGGAAAAGGTGGCCTCGCTGCCCTCTTCCAAGGTGATTTGCTCGACAGGCAACCCTTCGGAATAAGACACACGCAAGTAGCATCCCTGCCATCCGTTGCCGCCGGAATCGTGAAGCACGAAGAGAATCCGGCACGAGTTCTTGAAACTGAAATCCAACTCGTTATGCCTTCCATGGACATCCTCGAGGTCGAGGAAGAAAGGGATGGCGACACCCTCGGGAGCTGCTTCGTCCAATGTGACGCTGAAGTCGGCGTATCCCATCATGTCGGGGCCAATGGTATTGAAGGGTTTCTCGGTTTCGTTCAGCGTAACAAACTCATATTCAGTTGAAAGGGATCCATTCAGCATTTGGACCATTTCGTTGCCACAATTGTCGATGATGATGCGCAGGTCGGCAGTCTCGCCCGGTTCGAGGAGGCCATTGTCGTCGTTCAAGACGACTGCAGTAGCATATTGCAACAGATAATCAAACACTTCGACATCGAAATAGAAAACCGATACCTGTTCACCATCGACAAAAACCTTCAGCCCGAACCTGATTTGCTGCTTGGCTACCACCCCATCGCCGACGGAAAACGCGAAAGCATCCCCGATAGTCAGCGACTCGTTGGCAGCAAATTCAGCGACCTGCACTTCCCCATTCGTAATGCTAACATCCTGATTATCCGTTGTCAACACAAGGGTGACATTGCTTACAGGGTTCTCGGAAACGTTGTCAAGCGTAATCGACAACGAAACCGACTCGTTGGGATTGAGCTTATGGTTATTGTTGCCCATCAAGTCGTTGATGGCGAAAGAGTTGTATTGCAAGAGGGAAGACGGAACGGCATTGACAGCGTCCAGCACATTGATACGGCCAAAGCCATAGGTATTGCTTTTGCCAACAGCGAGCGGCACAGCCGTCTCCTCGAGGATGCGACACACTTCCTCTGGCGACAGGTTGATGTTTTTGCTCAGCATCAAGGCCATGCATCCGGCGGCGCAAGGTGTGGCCATTGAGGTGCCGCTCATGTTGGTGTACCCCGTGTTGGAGGCGTAGTTGATCGACTTGATATCGACGCCCGGCGCGCACACATCGGGGCGGATGAGGCCTATGCCCGGGTTGTAGGGATAGTCGCCAAACTCGGTGTTGGTCCAAGTGACAGGGCCGCGCGAAGTGAAATAGGCGGCATTGTCGTTATAATCCACGGCCCCGATACACACCGAACAACTCAGCTTGCCAGGGTTTGCGCCTTGCACCTCGTCCAAATACGGGGGTGGGCAGCTGCCCGGCACACGCACGTTGTTCGGGACGGGAAACTGCCATTGGCTGGCCCCTTCGTTGCCTGCCGCGATGGCGGCCACGACACCAGCGTCCAAGGCGGCCTCACAAGTGAGTCGCAACAAGGTGCGCTCGGCAACGGTTGAATTGGCGATGCCCAACGACATGCTGAACAAGTCACAGCCATGCTCGACAGCCCATTGGATGCCTTGGCTGATGCTTTGGGCGCCACCGTTGCCATTCGAATCCAAGCACTTGACGCACATCAGCGTGGCATTGGGAGCCATGCCTGTTTGCGAAGCGCCGTGACCATCGCCGCACACCGTACCCGAGCAGTGCGAGCCATGTCCATTATCGTCCATAGGGTCGTCGTCATTGTTGATTACGTCATAGCCATGGTGCGGGAACTCCTCGCCGCCATCCCAAAGATGACCGGCCAAATCAACATGGTTGTAGTTGACACCCGTATCGATGACGGCCACCACAACACCATCGCCCATGTAGCCCAAAGCCCACACTTGGTCGGCACCCACTTGCGTGACATTGGGCGTAATCTCGCGTGTGGCCGAAGCAGGACGAGCTTCCTCGCCGTCGGGAATCCAGTGACGCTCGATGGCATAGCCGATGATTTCAATGTCGTTGCGCATGGCGAGGGCTTCGACTGCGGCCTTTGTGGCATCGAAATAGAGGGCATTCGCCATCCACAAGACGGTGGGGTCTGTCGCCATGCCACCACGCTCCATCTCGGAAAGCGTGAGTCTCAAGTCGTATTGCGAGGCCTCGGAAAAAGCTTTCAGCTCGTTGACCACAAACTCGCGGCGGTCAGCACGGATGGCGAATTGTGCGGCACGGCGGGTGAGTTCCATCCGGTCATACTGCGACTTCATAATGACAACGACAGGGATCCTGTCCTCATCACCGCTACGCTCCATTTCTTCCGCCAATAACGGGTCGATGACACTTTGGGCATATCCCACCATGCAGAGGATAGCCGTCAAAATAGTAAACAACAGTTTTTTCATTGCATAAAGATTTGAAATTAAGGCACAAATTTAGGAATGTTTTTTGATTGTTGTATCTTTGCAGCCCAAATTTGTGCTTGTAATGGAAAACAAATACACTGAAGCAGTCTTGCCCAACGGAATCAGGCTGATACATAGGCGGAAACAAGGAGAGATAGCCCATCTCGTGCTGATGGTCGAAACCGGCACCCGCGACGAACTACCGCACGAAAACGGCCTTGCCCACTTCGTGGAACACACCATCTTCAAGGGTACCCAAAACCGCAAGGCCTACCACATCTTGAGCTGCCTCGACAATGTGGGCGGCGACCTCAATGCCTTCACCACCAAGGAGGAAACCTGCATCCAGGCCTCGTTCCTCAAACAACACTACAAGCGTGCCCTCGACCTCTTCGCCGACATCGCCTTCCGCTCCATCTTCCCCGAAAACGAGTTGGAGAAGGAGAAGGAAGTCGTCTTGGACGAAATCAACTCCTATCTCGATTCTCCCTCGGACGAGATCTACGACTTGTTTGAGGAGGTGGTCTTCAAGGGGCATCCTTTGAGTCGCAACATATTGGGAACCTCCGAGTTGGTCAAAAGCTTCCATAGGCAGGACATCCTCGACTTCATGGCCCACAACTACAGCACCGACCAAATGGTTTTGGCCACTGTTGGCGACATTAGTTTCAAGGAACTTGAGAAACTGGCCATGAGCTGTTTTGGCAACCAACCCGCACACATTATTAATAGGAAACGAGAAACGTTCAAAGGCTACAAGGCAGAAAAACGAATCGAAAGACGCAATAACCATTTGAGCCACTGCATTATAGGCAACGTTGCTCCAGAGTTTTGCAGCCCATTGAAAATGCCCATCGTGATGCTCAACAACGTACTCGGCGGTCCGGCAATGAGTTCGCGCCTCGGGCTGAACATCCGAGAGAAATACGGCTTTGCCTACACCATCGAGTCGCAATATACGGCCTATTCCGACGTCGGCCTCATCAACGTCTATATGGCCGTCGACCCCGACTCGTTGGAAAAATCCATTGAACTGGTACACAAGGAATTGAACAAACTCTGCACACAGAAGTTGGGAACCTTGCAACTGCACCATGCCAAGCAGCAACTCATCGGACAGGTGGCCTTGAGCTACGAGAGCGGAATGAACGAGCTATTGAGTGCCACACGATCGCTTATGATGGGCGAAGAAATAGAATATATGGACGACATCATCCGCAAGGTGGAGGCCGTGACGACTGACGACATCCTTGAAGTGGCCAATCGGGTGTTCGACAAAGGGCGGCTTAGCCAGATTGTTTTCAATGGAAACTAAATAATGGCATTGCCTAAAGGCAAGAAATCTTTCAAGAATTATCTTTAAAATCTAAAAAATCAATTATTTGATTTTGAATGATTTTTGCTGATTTCTTGCGAAGCAATCCAAACAATCAGTTCGTCTTGAACTTATACTTCACTTCCTTCAGTTCGGCATTGGCCTTCGTGATTTTGTTTTTCAGATTATCCTTATAACCAGTGACTTTTGCAGCTATCACGGCATCGCCAAGCGCCAACATCTCGGCAGCGAGGATGGCAGCATTCAAAGCGCCATTCACGCCCACCGTGGCCACGGGAATCCCGGGAGGCATCTGGATGATGGACAGCATGGCATCTAAGCCATCGAGCATACCCTTCACCGGCACGCCGATGACGGGCAAGGTAGTGTTGGCGGCAATCACACCCGGCAAGGCGGCAGCCATGCCTGCGGCGGCGATGATGACCTTGATGCCGCGCCCTTGGGCTTCGCGGGCGAATTGTTCTACTTCTTGTGGAGTGCGATGCGCACTTAATGCGTTCATTTCAAACGGGATGGCCATCTCGTCGAAGAACTGGGCGGCTTTTTCGAGAACGGGAAGGTCGGAGGTGCTTCCCATGATGATGCTTACAATTGGATTCATTTTTTTGTATCAAGTTTATTGTTATTGGACGCGAGACGTCGGGACGCGTGACCGGGATTGGCCTCGCTCAAACCCATACCGTCATGGCGGAGGAACATCCGCCATCTCCTATGCACGAATGTAAACCCCTTCTGCTTAGGAGATAGCGGGTCAAGCCCGCTATGACGACTAAAGGATAAAGAACATCCTTGCGGCTTCGGTTCTTCACCCGCAAAAATAGTTTTTTTTCGGGTACGGTTGAGCTAATCGAAGCATTTTGTATATTTGTGTCGCCTTAACAAAAGGTTAATCCAACCTCAATCCTCTGAAAATGAAAACAGTAAAAGTTTTAGACAAGGAATTTGGGCTGTTTATCCCCCAAGAAAAAATCGAAGCCAACATCCAAACCGTGGCCGACCAACTCAACCGCGACATGGAAGGCATGAACCCATTGTTTCTCGTGGTGCTCAACGGTGCCTTCATGTTCGCCTCAGAGCTGTTCAAGCGGCTGACCATCCCATGTGAAATCAGTTTCGTGAAACTGACTTCCTATTCGGGCACGAAAAGCACCAACGTCATCCGCGAGCTTATTGGCCTCGATCATCCTTTGGACGGTCGCCATGTGGTCATCGTGGAAGACATCGTCGATACAGGCCACACCATGCGCTACACCCTCAAGAAGCTCCGCGACCTGAAGGCCGCCGACGTGCGCATCGCCACGCTGTTCTTCAAGCCCGACAACTTCCATTACGACTACCCCATCGACTACATAGGCATGGACATCGGCAACGACTTCATCGTGGGCTACGGATTAGACTACGACCAACAGGGACGGAATCTACCCGATATTTATAAAATCATTGAGCAATAAGCTGTGAGCTATAAGCAATAAGCCGCCACCAATGCCACGACGTGCTTATAGCTTACGGCTTAAAGCTTAAAGCTTAAAGCCAATCAACAATTCAACAACATACCATGCTAAACATCATCCTCTTTGGCCCTCCCGGGGCAGGCAAGGGAACGCAGTCGCAGTTCCTGCGCGAGAAATACAACCTGACCTATATCTCCACGGGCGAAATCCTGCGCGAGGAAATCGCCGCCGAAAGCGAATTGGGTCTGCAAGTGAAGGAAATCATCAGCCAAGGCAACCTCGTCTCCGACGAGATCGTGGCGAAAATCATCGAAAAGAAACTCTCCGAGAACATGGACTCGGCCGGTTTCCTCTTCGACGGCTATCCGCGCACGGTGAAACAGGCGGAAATCCTCGAAGAAATGATGGAGAAATTCAACATGTCGCTGACAGGCGTGCTGAGCCTCGAAGTGCCCGAGGAAATGCTCATCGAGCGCATGTTGGAACGCGGCAAGACCAGCGGTCGCGCCGATGACAACCTCGAGTCCATCAAGCACCGCTTTGTGGAATATGAGGCCAAGACGCGCCCCGTACTCGACTTCTACGAAGGCAAGGACAACCTGCACGCGGTGAACGGCGTGGGCGAAATCCCGGAAATCTTCGAGAACCTCTGCACGGTGATTGAGGCTTTGTGAATTTATCACTGAAGTTTTTTTGCACGCAGAACTCGCAGAATACGCAGAATCCTGCCGGGCGATGATGATGTGTCGATTTGCGTCATTGCGAGGCACGAAGCAATCCAAAGGATGAGCCATAAGCCTGTCGTCTGGATTGCTTCACTTCGTTCGCAAATCGAAGATTCGACGTAGTCAATGACGCGAAGCGTGTCGACGCAAAGCGGCGACTAATTCACAAGATTCTGCGGATTCTGCGTGCCAAAAACAAACGGTGCTTTCTGCATAAGATATTTTTGCGTGAAAAATCAGTGTTCCCAGCGGATGTCGTGTTTCAGGACAGAGGGCGGGGTGCCGCCAATCACTTGGTTTTCGCCGCTGAAGGCTGAGGTCAGCAGCGTGCCAGCCGCCACGACCGTGTTGTCAGGCACCTCGGCGCCTTTCAGCAACACGCACTTACAGCCAATCCAGACATGGTTGCCCACAACGATAGCCTTGTCGGGATTGATGCGTTCGTTTTCCATATTGTACAAGGGATGCTCGTCGGTGTCCATCACGAGGATGTCCCAACTCAGGAGGCAGTCCCGCCCGAAACGGATTTCCTTGGCGCAGACGATGGTGCTTTCCGCTGTCATGTTGAAATCTGCACCTAATTTCAAGTCGCCGCGCACCGAGAGCTTGGAGCCGTGCCCGATGCTCGCCTTGCCGCCGAAACTGACCGTACCGCTCACCTGCCAAATCGTGCGTGAGCGTTTGCGGTCGTAGTGACCCACGTCGCCGAAGCCGATTCTCACCATTGCTGTTTCCACTTTTTCCGGCAACGTGACTTTGCCGTGCAACTCGCGCAAATAGGTGCGATGCGACACGACGACGGGCAGCTTCAAGGCCGTTTTCAGCGGGAAATAATGCAGGTTGAAGCGCAGGGTTTTCGGGATGGAGCGGAGGATATTGAAGAAGTCGAAAGCAGTCATAGCGACAAGGTTTTATGGTGCAAAAATACAAAAAAGACTGTTTCCGTGTCATCATACCATCCCAAAGAATCGGGAACGGTACTCGCTGCAGTGATTGGGTATCCAAATGGAATCCTTTAGTTGCCTTTGTGGTCGGTTCGGGCAAACATTTTAGCCATTCAATTCGCTTCAATCTTTGAGTTTTAGCAATAGTTTTTTTACCTTTGCAATCTAAATTGGCAGAAAAATGAAGCACAACAGACCACTTACAACCTTGTTTTTCATGGCATTAGCATTGGCATCCCTTTTATGTGAGGCACAACCTCCCGGCGGTCGTCCGCCTGGTGGTCGTCCTCCCGGAGGCCGTCCTCCTTATGGGGGCGACAGGCAATGGGGGCAAAACGAGGGCAACATGCCGACGGTGAAGCCGAAGAAGAAAGTGCGCGAAGGCGACACGTTCCAAGTGGTCGGCGTTTTGCGCGACGCGAAAACTGGCGAGTATATGCCCTACGTCAATGTGGCCGTGCTCGATTCCGTTGATTCCGAGTTTGTCAAAGGCGGAATCAGCAACATGGACGGCGTTTTCGAGATCACGGAAGTGCCGCAAGGAACTTACGTGCTGCGTGTGTCGGCCATCGGTTATGAGAGTCACATGCACCCATTCAAGGTGACCAACAACACCAACCTCGGCACGCTGCGCATCAATCCAGGCGTAACTTCGCTAGGCGAGGTGACCGTGGCCGCCGAGAGGCCGCTCTACGCGATGGAAGGCGAGAAGATGATCTACAACGTCAGCGAGGACCCGTCAATCCAGACCGGCACCACCGAAGACGCCTTGCAGAACGCGCCCGGCGTGGAGGTCGATGTGGAAGGCAACGTCACGCTGCGCGGCGTTTCGAGCGTCGAGATTTGGATCAACGACAAGCCCTCGAAACTCACCGAGGAGAACCTGAAGACCTACCTCCAGACCTTGCCCGCGAATGCCATCGCCCGCATCGAGACCATCACCAACCCCTCGGCCAAATACGCCACCGATGCCGAAGCCGTCATCAACATCGTCACCTCGGCCCACATCAAGAGCAACCAGTTCATCAGTTTTGGCGTCAACGGCTCCAACCAGCCTTTCGTCTCGCCTTGGGTGAGCTACATGTGGAAGAAGGAGAAGTTGAGCCTAAACATTTTTGCATCAGGACGCTACAGCAAACGCGACAACGAAACCAGCAGCTGGTCGCAACGCCGCCGCGATGCCGCCACGGAGGGCGAGTATGAAACCACTTGGGCCGACACCGTTTCGCAAACCGACAAAAGCCGTTCCTACAGCGGCAACCTGTTCATGAACGTCGATTACGAGATTGACTCGATGAGCGACCTTTCCGTGAACGCTGGTGGATTCTATAACGCTAACATAAACAAGATGTTACGCTCTGAGCAGCAAAACTTCTATTATTTGGATTTCATGCCCATCGACTCCGCACTGAGCGACAACACGACCAACAGCAACGATATGAGGTCGGTTTTCGGCAATTTGGGTGCCGACTACACCAAAAAGTTTGACAATGAAGGTCATAACTTGCGCATTGGGTTGAACGGGCGCATCAGCACCAACCATGGCGAGGAGTTCTACAACAGGATGTATGACGTTTACACCGACTTGGACGAACACCGTTACATGCTCTCAAGAACCTACGATTACGGTGGCAGCCTCGATGTGCGCTACAACCGTCCTTACAGCAAGGACGGCGAACTCAGCTATGGCCTCCGCGCCGACCATTCGCAAATGGACAACACCTACGACCGTTACAACGACACCATTGGCATCTTGGTCGATACGTTGCGCACCTACCGTCTGAAAGGCAGCAACAGCTCCATCAGCCCCGACATCAACTGGACGCACCGCTGGGGCGGCTTCACCCTGAGCACAGGTCTCGGATTGGGTGGCGAGCGCATCAACTACAACTATATCAGCAACATGCCCTTTGCTGACGACAGCACCTTATATTATTTGACCGTCCGCCCGTCAATCCACCTGACCTACCGCACCGAAGACATGCACAACCTGAAACTCAACTACTCGATGCGCATGTCGAATCCGAGATACAACCAAATCTCCAAGTTCCGCACATACGGCGAGAACAGTTATTCGGTGGGCAATCCCAACGGCTTGAAAAGCAGCTATACCCACAACGTGGAAGCGGGCTGGCAGAAGTTCTTCGAGCGTTTCGGCAACATCGGTATCGAAGGCTACGGTCGCCTGAGCACCAACGAAATCAGTTCGCTCACCGATGCCGAATACGATGACTATCTCGACCGCATCGTCAGCTATTCAGTGCCTTACAACATGGGCACTTCGTGGCGCTACGGCGCGTCGCTCAACATGACCTACCGCCCGACGGGCTTCTTCAACGTGCGCCTCTTTGCCAATGTTTACAATTACGGCTACCGCATGGAATACGACCGCGTCGACGAGTTTGGCAACATCGAGCACAGGCTGACGGAGAACGAGAAACTCTCGTGGAGTGTGCGCGTCAACGCCTGGGCGAAGCTCTTCGACCGCCTGCAAGTGACGGCCTCGGCCAACTACAACTCGCCCACCATCGGCCTGATGAGCGAGCGCAAGGCGCGTTATTTCCTCAACATGGGCCTCCGCAGCGACTTCTTCAAGCGCCGCCTGTCGGTGTTCGTCAACGTGCAGGACATCTTCAACTGGGGCGCGACGATTGGTTCAGGCTCCACCAACACCAACCCGTACTATCTCAGCGACAGCACCCGCAAGATGCTCAACAGCCGCTACATCTCGGCCGGCTTCACCCTCCGCTTCGGCAAGATGGAACTCGAGCGTCAGGCCAAGGAAGGCAGCAGCGAGTCGGGCGACAGTTTGGAGTAACACGTAAAACCGGCCCTCGTTCCGTAAACCAGTCCAGAAATCACACTTTGACCGACGAGGGCTTAAATTTTAATCCTCAAGGAGATCTCCGACAAAACGTCATGTTTCTTGTAGTTCTCAGCCGGAACGCGACTACGGTATTCATAAGTGAAGGAGAAATCGAGGAACAGCATTCGGGTGACCCTTGTCTGCAGCTTGATCACACTATTGATGATGTAGTCGCCAAAACCAAGCACCGAGGGCTGGTAAAAGGTGATGCTCGAAAGTGTCAGGTTTTCGGCGATTTTCTGCGTGAACTTGGGGCGTATCGAGACGCGGTAATTGTTGTTCGGAAGGACGGTGGCATCGGTATAGTCGCACCAATCATACACAAAGGCGGCACTGATGGAATAGTCGCAGACGGACGGCCTCGCATAAATCCTGTATTTCATCCCAAAGAGGCCGCTCATCTTGAGGTCGTAGCCCTTGTATTTGTTGGCAAGCATCTCGCAGGCCAAAAACGGGGAGTATTTCCCGTATTGGTACAAATCCAGCTTCACGCCGCCATTGATCTCGAAATTCGACTCCTCCCACTTCCGCGCCACGTTGTCCTTGTGGATGAGCGCACTATACAGAAACTTGTAGTGGGCATCGAGAGCGACAAGGCTGTCGTTGCGGTTGATGGATGCGTTATTGCTGACATTGCAGTTGTTGACATTACCCGTGTTCAACGAGGCTCCAAGGCCGAACTCAAAATGCCATTTGCCTTGGGCACTCACTTGCAACGCGCTGAAAGCCAAAAATATGAACAGAATGAGCCTGATGATGGTTTTCATGGGGAATATACCTTGGTTGGTGTCAGAAAGCCGTTGTTTTGATTCTTTTATGGACTGCAAATATAAGAAAATGGCTTCATTGTGCAGAATTTTGATTACTTTTGCCGACGAATTCTTCAAGACATCAAAAAAACACAAACATGCGCAAACACGTAAAAAACAATGTCAGCTGGGTAGGCTACATCGACTGGGAGCTTGAGACTTTCCATGGCGACGACTACTCCATTATGAATGGCTCAAGCCAAAACGCCTATCTCATCGAGGAGGAGAAAACAGTCCTTATCGACACCATCTGGACACCTCACCGCTTCGACTTCGTAGAAAACCTGAAGAAGGAAATCGACCTGGACAAGATCGACTTCATCGTGGCCAACCACGGCGAGTGCGACCACAGCGGCTCGCTGACCGCCCTCATGGACCTGATTCCCGAAACACCGATATACTGCTCCGCCCAATGCGTGAAAAGCCTTGAGGGACAGTACGGCAAGCGAGGCTGGAACTTCCATGTTGTGAAGACAGGCGACAGCGTCGAAATCGGCAACGGCAAGAAACTCGTCTTCGTTGAGATGAGAATGCTGCACTGGCCCGACTCGATGGCAACCTACATGACCGGCGACAACATCCTCTTTTCGAACGACGCCTTCGGCCAGCACTACGCCGTCGAGGAGCTCTTCAACGACAAGGCCGACCAATGCCTGCTGTGGAAAGAAGCCATGAAATACTACGCCAACATCCTCAACCCATTCTCCGCGGTCCTGGCGAAAAAACTGCAGGAAATCGCAGGCTTCAACCTCCAGTTCGACATCATCGCCCCGTCGCATGGGGCCATTTGGCGCGACAACCCGCTGCAAATCGTGAAGAAGTACGCCGAGTGGGCCGATGCCTATCAGGAGAACCAAGTGACCGTGGCCTACGACACGATGTGGGAAGGCACCACCAAAATCGCCCACCGCATCGCCGAAGAAATCCATCTCCAAAGCCCCGAAACGGTGGTCAAGGTTTTCAACATCGCCAAAGCCGACAAGAACGAGATGATGACCGAAATCTTCAAGTCAAAAGCCATAGCCGTCGGTTCGCCCACCGTAAGCAACAGCATCCTTTCCTCCGTCGCAGGCTGGATCGAGTTCGCCAAACAGCTGAAATTCAAAAACAAAAAGGCTGCCGCCTTTGGCTGCTACGGCTGGAGCGGCGAGTCGGTGAAGATTCTGCAAGAGAAGCTGAAGGATGCCGGTTTCGAGGTTATCGAGGACAACGTGCGTGCCTCATGGGTGCCTACGGAAGCCGACTTCGAGGCCATCCCCACCTTGGTTAGCCACTTGTTGGGCGTATAAAAACAACGCGTTTCTATGTTCAAAATGTTGCGTGGAGCCGACCTTAGGGTTGGCTCTTTTTCGTTTCCGCCTTCCCTATCACTGCCAATTAAGGTGAATCACCGTGTGGTGAAGGAACAAGGAAAACAGAAAAAAGGTCGCCAACATCTCTGCCGGCGACCACCATTATGAAGATAAAAAAACAACTGTCGTTGTGAATAGATGACTGATTTACATCTTGCTGATTTTTAATACAATACAAAAACAAGCTGCATCTGTCTTCTTCTTTTGTTCACTTTGCGAAATTAGGAAAGAAGTACGAATGAAGGACTGGAAAATTCGCTTTTTGCCCGTTTTTTTTTCAACAACCGCTGTTGATAATTCCTTTGTTCAGACAATCAGACAGTTATTCGAGCAAAAGCGCCATTTGCCAGTTTTACAGTTTTACAAAGAATAGGAACCTTTTCAATCCTCCGAAATCTCGCTCATCATGGCGCGGTAGGCCGAGAACACGTTGGCTCTCGAAATGTAGCCGAGATACTTTCCACCTTGGATGACGGGAATGTTGTACTTGCCCGACTTCTGGAACTTGTGCACGATCTCCTCCATCGGCTCCTCGGGGTGGATGACGTAGTCGGGGAGGACGGCGAAGTTCTGTATGGACTGGTCGTAATACTGCTGGTCGAAGAGGATGCCGCGCACGTCGTCGAAGAGGACATGGCCGCAGAAAAAGCCCTCCTTATCGACCACGGGGAAGATGTTGCGCTTCGACGACGACACCAAAGGCAGCAGGTCGCGGAAGAGGCAATCGGGGTCGATGGTGCTGAAATTGGTTTCAATCAACTGGTTGATAGCCATCATGTTGAGGATACTCTTGTCCTTGTTGTGCGTCACCTCAACGCCTTGCTCAGCCACGGCATTGGTATAAATCGAATGGCTGAAAAACAGCCGGTTGATGGCGTAGGCCAAGGCCGCCACGATCATCAGCGGGACGATGAGCGCGTAGCCGTTGGTGATTTCGGCGATGAGGAAAATGCCCGTCAGCGGGGCATGAAGCATACCTGCCACGAGGCCACTCATCCCCACGAGGGCAAACTTGGCCGGGTCTAAATCACCGATTCCCAAATAGTTGACCAAAGTGGCGAAGAACAATCCCGTGAAAGCGCCGATGAACAAAGCCGGAGCAAACGTGCCACCCACACCGCCCGCACCGAAAGTGAAGGCCGTGGCGAAGGCTTTCAGCAAAATCATGCCGGCAAACAGGATGATGACCACCAAATCATAGTCCTTGAACTGCGCAAACCACGGGTTGTCGAAAATGGGGCTGTAGTCGCCGCGCAAGGCCGAGTTGATGGCTTCGTAGCCCTCGCCGTAAAGCGCTGGAAACAAGAAGATAAGGATGCCAAGCATCGTGCCTCCGATAAGGAGCCGTTTCCATGGCTTGTCAATCTTCTTGAACCGCTTCTCCATACTGAACGTCACCTTAAGGAAATAGGCCGACACCAAGCCTGCGAAGAGGCCCAAACCCACATAATACAAGGCATTGCTCGGGATGAAGCCTTCCGCAATGGCTGCTGGATATTCCACCGTTTGCCCAAGGAAGAAATAGGCCGTCAGGATGGCCACGAAGGCCGAAACGATGATGGGCACTATCGCGTTGAGCGACAAGTCGATCATGAACACTTCGAGGGCGAAGACGATGCCCGTGATGGGGGCTTGGAAGATGGCCGCCAACGCCGCCGCGCCGCCCATGCCGATGAGCTGGATGGTGTGCTTGTAGTCAAGTTTGAGCAGTTGCGCGATGTTCGACCCGATGCTGCCGCCCGTCGAAACGCTGGGGCCTTCCAGTCCGACCGAGCCGCCGAAACCGACCGTCAGGGCACTGGTGACGATGCTCGACCAAGTGCTGCTGCGGCTCACCTGACCCTTGTTTTTGGAGATGGCATAAAGGATGCCCGGAATGCCGTGTCCCACGTCCTTTTTCAGGATGTACTTGCAAAACAAAATGGTGAGCAGGATACCGATGGCGGGACAAATGAAATAAAGGAAATGCGAATAGTTGAACTGCGCGTTGAAAACCAAGTCGCGGATGCCATGCGCCAACTTCTTGATGATAACAGCAGCGGCACCTGCGCAAAAACCCGTCGGGATGCTGAGTATCAGCATGAAACGGCGGTCGGTCATGTGAGTGCTGCGCCAGTCGTTCAGACGGTCAATCCATTCGTTTATCTTGTCCTTAAGCACGATTCCTGTCGCTTTTCGGCGGCTAAAATAGGAAAAACAATAACGCAAAACGAAAAGAAACATTTTTTTCCCTATTTTCGCCCCATCAACAATTAAACATTTCAACAATCAACGATTCAACACCATGAAAATCGTCAGCTACAACGTGAACGGCATCCGTGCGGCCATCAACAAAGGCCTGCTGCAATGGATCAACGACTACCAACCCGATGTGCTCTGCTTCCAAGAGCTGAAAGCCACACCCGACCAGATTCCATTGATGGACTTTGAGATGATGGGGTACCACCACTACTGGTTTCCTGCACAAAAGAAAGGATACAGCGGCGTGGGACTCATCTGCAAGCAAGAACCCGACAACGTGGTCTATGGCATGAACGAACCTCTTTACGACAACGAAGGACGCTTTCTCCGCGCCGACTTCGGCGACCTCTCGGTAGTGAGCGTCTATCATCCCTCGGGCACCACGGGCGACGAGCGCCAAGCCTTCAAGATGCAGTGGCTCGACTTCTTCCGCCATTATGTGAACGGGTTAAGGAAGGAAAGGCCGCAATTGGTACTCTCGGGCGACTACAACATCTGCCACGAGGACATCGACATCAACAACCCGCGCAAGCACGACACCTCATCGGGCTTCCTGCCCGAGGAGCGGCAGTGGATGACCGACTTCCTCAGCGACGGCTACGTCGACAGCTTCCGCCACTTGGTGAAGGAGCCCAACCGTTACAGCTGGTGGAGCTTCCGCGCCGGCGCAAGGGCGAAAAACCTCGGCTGGCGCATCGACTACCATATCGTGACCGACAACCTGCGCGACCGCATCGCCACCGTGGGCATCTTGCCCGAAGCAGTGCATTCCGACCACTGCCCTATCATGCTCAATTTGGCATGATTTTCGAAAAGTCGTGTCATCGTTTCGGAAAAAGTCGTACTTTTGCAGCGGATTTCACCGCAAGGGCCTCATAGTTCAAGGGATAGAACGGAAGTTTCCTAAACTTTAAATCTAGGTTCGAGTCCTAGTGGGGCTACAACCATCCCACAAATCCCTAATTGATTATCAATCAGTTAGGGATTTTTTCATTCCTCGGCAAACCGTTTCAAGGCGCTTTCGTCCAAGCGTTGCACGGTCCACTCGTCCATGGGCACGGCACCGATGCTGCGATAAACTTTCAGCGCGGGTTTGTTCCAGTCGAGGCAGATCCACTCCATACGGCCGCATTGCCGCTCAACGGCAAGACGAGCCAAATATTTCAGCAAGGCTTTGCCATAACCGCGTCCGCGCTTCTCGGGAAGGATGAACAGGTCTTCGAGGTAGAGTCCCTTCCGTCCCACAAAGGTCGAAAAATTGTGGAAAAACAAGGCAAAACCAACGACTTCGCCGTCTTCCTCGGCAAAGACCACCTCGGCGGAATGTTCCACAAACAAGGAATGGCGCAAGGTGGCTTCGTCTGCAACCACTTCGTCGGCACACTTCTCATAATCAGCGAGTTTCTTGATGAACTCGAGAACCAGGCCAGCCTCATCGGACTGCGCCGGACGGATATTGAATTTAGCGTTCATGGGCGCAAAGATAGAAAAACTATAAAACATTTCGGCGAAATCAGCGTTATCATTCCATAAATTCGTACTTTTACCGCCCAAACCAATTCGCCATGAACAGATTTAGACTCTTTGCCATTCTCGTGTCCTTTTGGCTCGTTTCTTCGTTCGCTTTCGCCCAAGACGGTGTCTCCATCGGCAACTGGCGCACCCATCTGCCTTACCAGAAAGTCATTGGGGTTGAACCAATTGGACAGAAAGTGTATGCTGCCACTGAATACGAGCTGTTCTACTACGACAAGGAAGACAACTCCATCAACATCCTGAATAAGGTGAACGGCTTGTCGGACATTGGCATCAGCAAGATACGCTACAACGAAAGCCAACAGAAGCTATTCGTGGCCTATGCCAATGCCAATGTTGACCTCATCGACAGGGATGGCAACATCACCAACATGAGCGACATCAAGAAAAAAAACATCCTCGGCAACAAGCGCATCAATAACGTGTGCTTCGACGGCGACTTGGCCTATGTGGCCTGCGGCTTCGGCATCGTGGTGTTCGACTTGAAGAAGGAAGAGGTGAAAGACACCTATTATATAGGAAACCAAGGCGAAATGGTGAACGTTACCGACATCGCCATCTTCAACGGCAGGTTGTATGCCTGCACCGACGACGGGCTTTATTATGCCGCGTTGGATTCGCCCAACTTAGCCAACTACTCGGCTTGGCATTTCGACCATTCGCCGAAGTATCCCCATCTGGCCTATACCGAAATGGAAGTGTTCGGCGGCAAGCTTTTCCTCAACTACGACGGGGGCTTCAACAACGATACGTTGTTCACTTTCGACGGCAACCAATGGGATTATTTTGAGAGGGAAAGCCCCACGCAAAGGTTCGAATTGCGGGCTTATGAAGATCGTTTTTTGGTCACCAAACGCTACCAGGTCGGTGTTTATGACGCCAACTTAAATGAAGTCATGAACATCTATTCCCCTGGAGGCAACATCGAGCCACTTTCGACGGCCATCGACGCCAACGGACATTATTGGATTGGCGACACCAAGCGCGGGCTGATTGATACTGACAACGGCTGGAATGCCAACGACATACTGCCCAACGGCACGGCATCGAAAAACGTGTTTGAGCTGAAGGCTAGTGGCGACCAAGTATGGGTGGCCACGGGCGGTCATGCGGCCAACTGGTCGAAACGCTATATGCGCGAAGGCGTGGCTCGGTTTGATGGCTTGTGGTCGGTCTTCAACAACGACACCGACACAGCCTTCAACGAAATCACAGACTACATTTGTACCGCAACCAATCCTAATGACCCCACCGAAACCTATGTCGGAACCTGGGGGAAGGGCCTTTTGAAACTCAAGGACGGCGCTTTGGTGGAGGTCTTCAACGCCGACAACAGCACCCTCGGCTATTGGGTGGCCGACAGCGACCCGAAAGTCCTCATCAGCGGATTGGCTTACGACAGCCAAGGCAACCTCTGGGTGGCCAACTCGGGTGCCAGCAACCCCCTCTCAGTCATGGAAAGAGACGGCACATGGCACTCTTGCAGCCTCGGCGGAAGCCTCGGTGGAATAGACATCGGAACGCTTATGGTGGACAACAACAACTACAAATGGATCATCAGGCGCGGTGGCGAGATCATCGTTTTCAACGACAACGGCACGCTCGACATCAGTTCCGATGACAGGGTGGCCCGGCTTAACACAGCAGTGGGAAGCGGCGCCTTGCCAGGATCGGCCAACTGCTTTGCAGTTGACCGTAGCGGCGTCGTGTGGATTGGTACTACGGGAGGCCCTTGCATGATCAGCGACTCAAGGAAAATCTTCAGCGGCTCGGATTTCGATGCGACGAAACAGAAAGTGCCTCGCAACGACGGCACAGGGCAATACGACTTCCTTTTCGACGGCTCAAACGTGCTTTCCATGGCCGTGGATGGTTCCAACAGCATCTGGTTTGGATTGGAAACGGGAGTGTGCCTGGTCGCCCAAGACAGGAATGCTACCTTGCTCCAAAGCTTCAACACCGACAACAGCCCGTTGCTCGAAAACAGCGTAACCGCCATGGCTATTGACAACAACGGTGAAGTGTTTTTCGGCACCAGCAGTGGCATCATCTCTTATCGCGCCCAAGCCACGCCACCCAGTCCCGATGTCAGTGATGTGGTGGCATACCCGAACCCTGTTTATCAAGGCTATCAAGGATACGTGGGCATCAAGGGCTTGGTGGAGAACTCTTTGGTGCGCATCACCACGGTCGATGGCGCATTCGTCACCCAACTCATGTCGGAAGGCGGACAGGCGGTCTGGGATTGCACCACCATTGACGGGCGTAAGGTCAGTCCTGGCGTCTATTTCATCTTCACTAGCACCAAGGATGGCTCCAACCGATTGGCAACCAAGATCCTGATCTTGAATTGATGGACGACAAGACACAAGGCGTAGTCCTACAAAACCTACGCTACGGCGATTCCAGCTTGATAGTGAAGGTTTTCACCCGCAATTTCGGCTTGCGTTCCTACATGTTGAAAGGTGCGTTCAGCCGGAATTCGAAAAACAAGGTGGCACTGTTCCAGCACCTGAACATCATCAGTTTCGTGGAGGCGAGAAGGCCCGAAGGCTCTTCTTTGGGCTATATGAAGGACGTGCAGCTTGCTTGGGTCTATCAGAGTCTTCCCGTTGAAATGAAAAAAAGCGCGATTTTATTGTATGTCAGCGAATTGCTTTCAAAAACACTGGTTGGTCAGGAACAAAACGTGCCTTTGTACGACTTCATAGTGAAGTCGCTCCAATGGCTCGATTTGGTGGAAGACCATTATGCGAATTTCCCCCTATACTTCACTCTCGAACTGACGCGACATTTGGGCTTTTACCCTAAGACAGCCTTCCGTCCGGGCGATTGCTTCGACATGATGGAGGGCGTTTTCGGGCACGACTATCCGCTACATCCCTATTATTTGGATGCTGAATCGGCATCGTTGCTCAAGGCTCTGTTGTGCCTTGGCATCGAAGAAGCCTGCAGCCTGCCGCTTCAGTTGCAACAGCGCCGCGAGTTGCTCGATGGTTTGGTCTTGTACATGCGGCTTCATGCACCCGTGATGAAGGAATTCCATTCACATGAGGTGCTTCAAGTCGTGTTGTAGCCGCTTATTTCAGTTCAAAGGAAGTTTGTCCGACAAGCTTGCCGGTTTGCTCATAAACGTCCACGAAGTAATAACCGGGCATCATCTTGATGCTGGAAGGCTTGATGTAATAGGCCACCACGTCCTTTTCCTTGTTGTCGTAGTTGACGGTGACCTTTTCGGTGTATTGCAAGGTTTCGCCGTTCGACTCGAAGGCGTACTCGTCGCCTGTGCCCTTGCAGATGATGGACTTGGTGGGGTCGGCTATGCGGACGTAGAAGAGTTTTGTGCCTGGTTGCACCAAATCGTTCTGGGCCAAGGTGAAGTCGAGCCTGACGCGTTCAGCGCGGTTGGCCTTGTTAGTCTCAGTTTCCTTGCTGCCGCCCTTGAAATAGATGGGGCTGGCCGAAAGGCCGTAAATCTTCATGGTCGAAGCCATGTTCACCTTGTTGGCCAGTTCTTCCTTTTGCCTTGTGAGGTTGGTGTTCTCGCGTCTTTCGGCTTGGTACTCTTCGCGGATGCGCTCATTCTCGGCCACCAGTTCGCGGTTGACGGTGTAGAGCGAGTCCATCTGGCGGACATATTTTTGGGAGATGGCTTGCAGCGAGGCCACTTTCCGCTTGATCCTGTTGTAGTCCCATTGTGAATCAAGGAGCTTCTTGATTTCTATGGCATCGGCTTGGATGATGCTGTCTTTTTGCGCCAGCTCAGCGCTCAACTCGCCGTAGCTTTCCTTCAGCTCGTTGTGGACCCGCATAAGGCTATCGACTTCCGCCTGGAAGTCAAGACGTTGCATCTCCTTTTCGGCTTCCAGTTTCTTCAGGTCGCTTTTCGTTGAGGAGAACTTGCCTATCATAACGAAAAGTGCGACGAGGGCAATTGCCAACGCCACAAGCGCAGCAATGAAAACGGTTTTGTTACTTTTTTTCTCTGAGTCCATATTCTTGATCGTTTTGTTTGCAAAAATACTACTATTCGCTGAAATGTAAGCGCTTATTTTTCATTTTCCACAATCGGCTCGACTTTGGTCCTCGGGATGTTGACGGAGATGTACTGCCCGACAGTCTCAATATAGACAATCAGATACTTCTTGTTGTTCACCGACTTCAGTCGGCCCGTGAGTCCCATCAGCGGTCCCGCGACAATCCTTACCATCTGGCCTTCTTTCAGGTCGGCGTTCTTCAAGCTGTTCTCCTCTTCACGAAAATCGTCGATGTAGCGCTTGATGGCGATGATCTGGTTGTCGGGGACGACGACGGCCTTGCGCTCGAAGGTGACGAAACGCACCACGCCGTGAACGCTCAGGATAGGATAGTGCTCTTTTTCGTTGGAATGTACGAATACATACGACTTGAACAGCGGCTCCTCAACCTTCTTCTTCCTGTCGCTCCACTGCTTGATCCGAGTCACCAGAGGAAGAAACGCTTCAATGCCTTGGTCTTCAAGCTGCATCAGCACTTTCTTTTCCGACCTCGACTTCACGTAGAGGGCGTACCAATGCTTGGCAGGGTTCATTTCTTGCTGTTGCTATGGTGGTGATGGTGGTGATGGCTCTTCTTTCCGTTGAAAACGCGCTGGATAAGGCCCTTGACACCTTTCTCCTCTTTTTCCTCGCCTTCACCGTAATAGCCTGTACCATAACCATATTTGCCATAGCCGTAACCATAGGCATAGCCGTAGCCGTAACCATAACGATATCTGCCGTAGCGATAGCCGTAGCCCTTGCCCGACTCGATGCCGTTGATGACGATAGAGGCTTCGAGACCTCGGTCTTCAATGTCTTTGATGATGCTGCCGAAGATGTTCTTGTTGGTTTGGCCCTGGCGCACGATGAACAGGTTGACGTCGCTGAATCGCATCAACAGGTAGGCGTCGGTGACGAGACCCAAAGGCGGCGTGTCGATGACAATGTAGTCGTACCTTTCCTTCAGCTCGGCGAAAAGCTCGTTACACTTTTCGGAGGCAATCAGCTCGGCTGGGTTGGGCGGGATGGGGCCGCTGGTGATGACGTCCAAGTTCGGGATCTTGATTGACGGCTGGATGATGTTCTCAAGCGGCTCCTTGTTCGACAAGTAGGAACTCAAACCGATGTTGTTCGTCAGATTGAACTCCTGATACAGTTTGGGCTTTCTCATGTCGAAGCCCAACAGCACGGTCTTTTTGCCGTAGAGGGCATAGATGGATGCCATGTTGATACTGTTGAAGGTCTTGCCGATGCCTTGCACGTCGCCCGTGACGAGGATGATGCTCTTCGACTTGCCTTGCGTGATGAACTCGATGTTGGTGCGAATCGAGCGGAAGGCTTCGGCGATGGGCGCTTTCGGCGAGTTGATGACGACGAGCGGGTTTTTGTCCTCCACCTGCGCCACCTGACCGATGATGGGGAAGCGGGTCAGCTTTTCAAGATCCTTGCGTTCGTTGATGGTCACGTTGAAGAAGTCCTTCAGGAAGAGATAAAGCGCCGGAATCAGCAGGCCGATAATCAGTGCGATGAGATAATTCATTTTGGCGCGGGGCTTCACCAACAGGGTGGTATCCAGCCGGGCGATGTCGAGAATCTCGTTGTCGGGCGTGTTTGAAGCCTTCAGGATTTGGGCTTCGGCACGGCGCTGCATCAAATATTTATAGGTGTCGTCGTTCAGGTTGAAGTTGCGCTGGTATTTGAGCAATTCGCGTTGCTTTTCGGGCAGTGTCTGGGATCGTGCCTCGGTTTGGGCGATGCGGTTTTCGATTTCCTTGAGGCCCATCTCGGCATTTGACACAATATTGTTCACGTTTTCAAGAAGGTTCTTCTTGATGGTGACGATCTGCTCGTCCAATTTGATGATTTGCGGGTGTTCATCGGTAAGGATAAGCAGCTGGGTGGCTTTGGTTTGCGAGAGAGTGACCAACTCGGAGACCAAGCGGTTCAACAGCACGTCATTGATACCCATGGTGCTGGGTGCAGCGAGGTTTTCCGGGTCATCGATATTAGATTGGATGTATTCTTGCAGACGTTTGTAAATCTTTACGTTGACTCGCATTTCGGCGCGTTCCCCGTCCAAGTTCTGCAAAACCCCATACACTTGATTGGCCTGCGCATCAAGGTTCATCAGGTCATTCCTTGTACGGAAGTCTTTCAGTTCCTGTTCGGCTGTACTCAGCGATTCTTCAATGTCACCGAGCTGCTGGTCAATGAATTCGATGGTGTTTTCCGAGACGATGTTCTTCTTCTCCAAGCCTTTCATCACGTATTCGTTCAACAGGGTATTGGTGAAATCGACGATTTTCTTCCTGTTGGCTCCCGACATGCTTATGAGCACCACCGACGACTGCTTGTTGGTGGGGCTTGCACTGAAGGTTTTCATTTGCTTGACGAGGCTCGGGTAGCTGTTGAGGTAGAAGCTGAGGTTTCTGCCAGCTAGTTGTCCGGCTTCGTATTTGTCTTTGAGGACGATGCGCAAGTGGTTGAATCCGGTCTCAAACCATTCGCCTTGCCTGAATTGTTGCGAATAGTTGATTTCGCACATGGTGTCGCTTAGCCTCTGTTCAAGGATAAAGTCGTAAAACGAAACGATGGTGCCTTTATCTGTTTTTGCGCTCAGTGTGAAATGCTCGTCGTCGGTGAATTCTATATTATAGACAAGGCCGACGGCTTGCGGCTGGCTTCGGTCGAACTCTACCAAGAATGGCGTATCTTTGTAAAGCTCGCTGGCAACGAAGCGCCCTTTTTCCCAATAGCTCACCTCGATGCCCATTTTCTTTACGACACGATCGGTAAGCGAATAGGACTTGATGACTGCGATTTCGTTTTCGAGGTTCTGCTGGTTGCCGTAGGCGATGTTGGTCATGATGGCTGTGGGGTCGATGCCCTGCCTGCCTTCCTTGATGACGACAGTTCCGGTGGTTTGGTAGATTTTCGTGGTGTATCTTGTGATGATGAAACCAATGGCCAAGGCTACCACTGCCCCGATGAGGAACAGATACCAATGTCCTAAAAAATTGAAAATCAAATTCTTGATATCAACACCTTGTTCTTCGTTGCTCTGCTGCGGATTGTTGTATGTGTTCTCGTTTGACATGGGAGTATAAGGTTTTTTGTTTAATTATTTTCTGAAGATATTGAATAATGTTGCGGCCAGCGTGACGATGGCGATGACGGTCGAATAGGGGAACGAAGTGAAGCCCCATTGCTTGGCGGCCATCGGTTCGACATAAACGATGTCGTTAGGTTTCAGATAGTAGTAGTCCGAAGAGAGAATGTCGGCCTGTCCCATGTCAACAGTGATGATTTCCGATCCGTTGTCGGTCTGGCGGATGATTTTCACCTCGTCCCTCTTGGCGAAACTGGTCATGTTGCCTGCCAACGAGACGGCCTCAAACAAATTGATTTGCGATTGGTAAACCTTGTACATTCCAGGTCTGGTAACTTCACCGAGCATGGTGATGTTGAAATTGGACAACTTGACAATGAGCGTGGTTTGGTTGAGATACTTGTCAAATAAGGATTGGAGCTTGCTTTTGGCTTCGTCAACAGTCAGGTTCTTGACCTCCACCTTGCCCACCAGTGGCAGTTCGATGCAGCCTTGCTCGTCCACGTTGTAGGACTGGAGGTAGATGCTGGCGTCGCTTGACATGTAAGTGGAACGATTGGTGACTTCTCCATTGATTGCCGCGGCGACACGGTCGTCGATGACATTGAGGGCACGAATGTAAAGGTTGTCGCCAGGCTGAATCTTGTAGTTTACAGTACGCTCGTTGACGTATTCCTTGGAAAGGTTGGCAGCGGCCATTTCCGCGTCTTTCAGATAGAGCATCTTCTTTTGCGGCACGCATGAGGCCAAAAGGATGGCGAAAGCAATGAATGCAATCCCCGATTTGCTGAATTTGTTGGTTTTGAGTAGTTTTTTCATATCGTATAATTTAATCATTCTCATCAAACAAGGTCAGTTCCCTGACTCCGGTGATAGGCGTTTTGGGCATCCTGTATTCGACTTGGAAACGATAGGTGCCTGGTTCGGCGATGCGCAACTCCTTGTTGATGGGCAGCACGAAAGTGTAGCACCCATCGGTTGGCTGCGCGTTCCAGTTTCCTTCGCTGTCCTTCAGCTTGAACTTGTAGCCTCGGGCGCGGTAAGGGTTGCCCGAAGCATCGAAAACGGTGAAGACCATCGAGAAGTCGTCATAGGCATAAGCGTCAGTGAAACCGATTCTCATGCTGAGGTCGTATGTCTTCTCGGACTTCAGCTCAACGCTGTCAAAAACATAATCGAAGCGCTCCCAAGTGTCGTTATGGAAACTGCGGTGCAAGACTATCCCGTCGTCTGTCTTTTCGCTACAGGCAGGCAGGACAAACATGGCGAGCACCATCAATATCGGCAACGTCTTCTTCATACTCAATGCATATAAAATTGCGCAAAAATAAGGAAAAATAATATACCGACGGCGGTTTAAGAAACTTTTTGCCAACAAAAAGCAAAAAAAGGAGCGTTTCTTTTTTTCGGTGTGGAATGCGAAAAGGAAAAAACACTATTTTTGTACTCTGTTTGTAGGCAAACACAAGTAACGGTTGACACACCATGAAAACGAGGAATAACAATCTGAAAGCAAGAAGGTTGCTAGTTTACGGCATTTTCATCGCCGTGGGTTTGGCGTATGTCGTCAGACTGTTTTCGCTACAAGTCGTGGACAAGCGCTACAAACAATTGGCCGACAACAACGCCTTGCGATTCGTCACGCAATATCCCGCCCGTGGCAAGGTGTATGACCGCAACGGCAAGCTGCTGGTCTTCAACGAGGCCGTTTACGACCTGATGGTGATCCCTCGCCAAACCATCCGGAAAGACAATCTTAGCCCATTCGACACGACAGGGTTCTGCCAGCTGCTCGACATCGACAGGGAGTCGTTCGTCGAGCGGATGAACAAGGCGAAAAAAGAGTCTTACCTGAAGCCTTCGCCTTTTATGACACAAGTGTCGAAGGAAGACTATGCCCACATTGCGGAAGTGCTTTACCGTTTTCCCGGCTTCTTCTTCCAGACGCGCACGGTGCGCCACTATCCCAACGCCATAGCGGCCCACACTTTGGGCGACATCGGCGAGATAAGCCAAGACGAGCTGGACCGCGACAAGCAGGGTGAAGGTTACTACCGGCAGGGTGACTATGTCGGCAAGTCGGGGATAGAGCGTTCCTACGAGAAGGAACTGCGCGGCAAGAAAGGCTTGAAGGTGGTGATGGTTGACGTCCACAACCGCGAAATGGGCAGCTTCGACAACGGAAGCCTCGACAGCGACCCCATTCCTGGCAAGGACATCTACCTCGGCATGGATGCCGACCTGCAGGCCTATGGCGAGCAGCTCATGGTGGGCAAAATCGGCTCCATCGTGGCCGTGGAGCCTGCCACGGGGCAAATACTGGCCTTCGTTTCCAGTCCGACCTACGACCCCAACCTGCTTGTGGGCAGGGAACGCGGGGCACACTACAAGGAACTGCAGAGCGACCCGATGAAGCCGCTCATCAACCGAGCCGTCAGCGGCACCTATCCTCCTGGCTCGACGTTCAAGACCGTCGTCGGACTCATCGCCATGCAAAGCGGGAGCATCACGCCGGCAACCTGTTTCCACTGTGCAGGTCCCGGTTCGCTTCCCATCAAGTGCACACACTTCCACGGCAGCAGTCCCGACTTTGCCAACGCCATCATGAACTCATGCAACCCCTATTTCTACGAGTCGTTCAAGGCCACCATCAACAACAAGAAGTTCGGCGACATCAAGAAAGGATACGAGTATTGGAAAGAGATGACCTACAAGATGGGGTTAGGGCACACCTTCAACACCGACATCCCTTATGAGCGATCGGGCAACATCCCCTCACGCGAGTATTACGACAAGATGTACAACGGACAATGGAACTCCGTGACCATCCGCTCGTTAGGCATTGGCCAGGGCGAAGTCTTGCTGACCCCACTTCAGTTGGCCAACATAGCAGCCACCATCGCCAATGAAGGTTTCTATTACCCCCCGCATCTCATCAAGGGCTTCAGTGACGGCACCCCCATCCCGGAAGTGATGACCACAAAGACGAACCCAGGCATAGAGCAGCGGCATTTCGAGGTGATGAAGGCCGGCCTGCGAACCGTCTTCAGCGGTCCGGCGGGAACCGCACGGCGCTATGAGATGAAGGACATCGCGCAGTGTGGCAAGACGGGAACAGCGCAAAACCCGCACGGCAACTACCACTCCAACTTCATCGCTTTCGCCCCATACGACGACCCGCAAATCGCCATCGCCGTCATCATCGAGAACGGCGGCTACGGCGCCACGTGGGCCGCCCCCATCGCCAGCCTCATGATCGAGAAATACATCCGTGGCTACAGCGAGCGGGAGGATCTTGAGAAGCGCATGATGGAAGGAAGAATCACATACAAGAACGAGAGATGATCAACGAAAACGAATACTACAGGAACAAAATCATCGGCAAGATAGACTGGCTTACGGTACTGATTTACTTGGCCTTGGTGCTGATAGGATGGTTTAGCATCTTCTCAGCCAAATACGACGAGTTGCACCCCAGCATCCTCGACTTCACGAAAGAATACGGCAAGCAGCTCGTTTGGATTGGGGCAGCCCTGCTCATCGGCTTCGTCATCCTGCTCATCGACGCGAAGTTTTTCAACGCCTTCTCGTTGTGGATCTACATCGCCGTGCTGGTTTCGCTCTTCGCGGTGCTGGTTTACGGCAAGGCCACCAAAGGAGCCACTTCGTGGATTGAATTCGGCCCTATCAAGTTCCAGCCCTCCGAGTTCGCGAAGATGGCCACGGCATTGGCTTTGGCCGGCTACCTCGACCGCCTCAACGTTGACTTGCAGAAGCGCAAGGACCGCCTCGTAAGCTATGCCCTCATCCTGATTCCGATGGCTCTGGTGCTGATGCAAAACGACACGGGATCGGCCATCGTGTTCGTCTCGTTCATCATTGTGCTCTTCCGCGAAGGAATGCCCGGCGCCGGCGCCTTGATGATCGTCGGCGTGGCTGCCATCCTGCTATTCGTCCTCACCCTGCTTTGGGGACAAAAGGCCATGTTCATCATCCTCGGCGTGTTGTTTGCCCTGACTTCGGCCTTGTGGGTGCTGACGAAGAAGCGCCATCCCGTCATTATGGTCGCGGCTTTCTTGTTCATGGCCGGCTTCGTCTTCTCCGTCGATTACGCCTTCGGCAAAGTGCTGCAAGAACACCAACGCTCGCGCATAGAGATTCTCCTGGGCCTGAAGGACGACCCCAAGGGCGACGGCTACAACGTCTATCAGTCGAAAATCGCCATCGGATCGGGAGGCCTGAAAGGGAAAGGCTTCCTGCAAGGCACGCAAACCAAGTACGACTTCGTGCCTGAGCAGCACACCGACTTCATTTTCTGCACGATAGGCGAAGAGGGGGGCTTTGTGGGCACCTCCGCAGTGGTGCTGCTCTACGTGGCTTTGCTGATGCGTCTTGTCTATCTCGCCGAACGTCAGCGCTCCACTTTCAGCCGGGTGTATGGCTACAGCGTTGCAGGCATCGTTTTCATGCACTTTGCCATCAATATTGGCATGACCATCGGGCTGATGCCCGTCATCGGCATTCCTTTGCCATTCTTGAGTTATGGCGGGTCAAGCATGTTGGCGTTCACCATCATGTTAGCCATCTTCGTCAAGCAGGACGCCAACAGGCTGAACATACTTTAACTCCAGGAGAAAGTGTACGGCCTTTTGACCTTTTTTGAAATAATTGTATTACTTTTGCCGTTTCATTACTAAAAACAGCACCTTTACCCATGAGAAAAGCACACCTTATATTATTGTCAATGTTGTTGTGGCCTTGCATCCAGATGTTTTCCCAATCCTTCGAACCCGAAGCCCCCCAGCCCGACAGCCTTGAGATGGAAGAGTATGACGAGCAGGAAATCAAGGACCTGAACTCGGGAAAAGCTGTTGTGGAAGAGTCAACGGTGCTCGAAATGCTCGACTTGATCAGCCACGTCAGCTATTTCAAGGATGACTACCTCGACATCGACTCAGCCGTGATGAACGTCTATGGCTACGACAAGAATGAGATACCCGTCTTCGACGACACGATATACATGGAACGCATCGAGGCCTTGGCCCGCGAGACCACCATCCCACTGACCTTCAACACCCATGTGAAATCGTTCATCGAATTGTACGCCAACCGCCTAAGAATGCAGTCAAGCCGTATGTTGGGCTTGTCATATGTCTATTTTCCGATGTTTGAGGAGCTGCTCGACAAGTATAACCTGCCTTTGGAGCTGAAGTATCTGGCCATGGTGGAGTCGGCGCTGAATCCCACGGCAGGCTCGCGTGCCGGCGCCAAAGGTTTGTGGCAGTTCATGTTGGCCACGGGGAAGGACTACGGCCTGCGTGTCACCTCGCTCGTCGATGAACGCTACGACCCAATGAAGGAAACCATGGCGGCCTGCCAATACCTGCAAAGCCTCTATGCCCGCTATGGCGACTGGTTCCTCGTGCTGGCTGCCTACAATTCAGGCCCGGGAACGGTCAACAAGGCCATCTTGCGCGCCGGCGGCGTAAAAAACTATTGGGCCATCTGGCCTTACCTGCCCAAGGAGACGCGCGGCTATGTGCCGGCCTTCATCGCCGTCAGCTATGTGATGAACTTCGCCACCGAACACAACCTCTACCCCATCAACCCGGGGCTGCTACTGCATGGCACCGACACGGTGATGGTGCATGACTATCTGGACTTCGACCAAATCAACGAGTGCGTTGGCGTTCCGATGGAAGACATCGTGTTCTTCAATCCACAATACACCAAAAGAATCATTCCGGCATCGCACGACAACCTTTGTGCGTTGCGGCTTCCCACAAAATACGCCCTGCGCTTCGTGCAACTCGAAGACAGCATCTATTCCTACCAAACCAAGGCCGAGATGAGCCGCGAGCAAATCGTCGAGCAGGTCAAGGAAGTGAGCGACAGCTTTACGCACACGGTGAAGAAAGGCGAGAGCCTCGGCAGCATCGCCAAGAAATACCATGTCAGCGTGTCGAACATCAAGAGCTGGAACCGCCTGAAGCGCGACACCATCCACATCGGGCAAAAACTGACCATATACCGCTCGGGCGCTCCGATGGCTCAGGTAGGCAAGACGAACAAAAACCCGTCTTCAAAGCCAGCCTCTACAGCCTCAACGAAGACCCACACCGTGAAAAAGGGCGAAACACTTTCGTCAATCGGGCGAAAATACGGCTGCACCCCCAACGACATCAAGAAATGGAATGGGATGAAGGGCAACAGCATAAAAGTAGGGCAAAAACTGAAAATCAAGAAATAAGGGCCTGGCCCAACGGGGCCATACTAACATAACGCAGCACCCCGACAGGCAAAACAAGCAAAACGACAAAAACCATGAAAAGACACACTGCATTACTGGCGGCAACCTTAGTGGCGCTCAGCCTACTGGCCGCTTGCTCCGACAAGCCGCGCACAGCCAAGAAAGACCGCTCGGCGGGCGGCACCTCCGAAATCCTCGTCGTCACCCAAAACGACGAACAATGGAATGGCATGATTGGCGATTCCATCAAACACTATTTCCTTGACTATCAATACGGTTTACCACAACCCGAAGCCCAAAACGACTTGGCGCACATCAATGTTTCAGGCTTTTCCGACTTGTTCAAGAAGCACAAGTGCATCCTCGAGGTGGAAATCGACCCCAAACTTGAAAAAGCCAAGGCTGAAACCGCCATCGACCTCTGGGCCGCCCCGCAACGCTATGTGAAAATCACGGCGCCGAGCAACACTGCCTGGGTGGACTTGTTTGAGACGCAAAAGGAAGCATACAAGCGTTGGTTCGACAAGGTGGAGCGCGAACGCATACTGGGTGTGTTCCGCCCATCGATAGACAACAACGTCGTCGATGCCATTGCCAAGAAAATGGGCTTCACCCTGACCGTCCCGCAAGGCTTCTACATCGCCAAAGACGAATCGGATTTCATGTGGCTCCGCAAGGAACTTGAACGCTCAAGCGCCTGCCTTTTGATTTACCAAACACCCTACAAAGACACAGCCCAGTTTAACGTGAACAGCCTTGTGGCCATGCGCAACATGATACTCCAAAAGTACATTCCTGGCCCCTTGGAAGGGTCCTACATGGCTACCGAGACGGAGTTCGTGCCGCCCTTGGTGAAGTATGTCCCCGACTTCCCCGCCGGTTATGCCGTCGAGATGCGCGGCATGTGGAAGGTGGTGAACGACTTCATGGGCGGGCCTTTCGTGTCATACACTTTCGCCGACAGCCGCACAGGGAATCTCGTCACGGTGGAAGGCTACTATTACGAGCCTAACCAAAAGAAACGCAACCAATTGCTGCAACTTGAGGCCATTCTCTACAGCCTGAAGTTCGTTGAGGATTGATTCATTCCTTACGATAAGCGACCACGATTTCGCCGAGAGGAGAATCCGTCGAAGTGACGATTTTCCCATCTTTCCATTGGCCGAAAAACAAGCCGTCGCAAAACAGCGAGCCTTCACTGCCCAATGTCAGACGACCTCGTTTTTCGGCATCCAATCCCTTGAAAACCAACAAGGAATCGGCAGATATGCAGATTTTGTTCTGCTTTTCCATCTCGCCTACTTGCCGAACCAACTCTGGAGTGCTGAGACGCTCGTCGAATTGCACGTTTACCTTGTCGGCAACCCATTCGCCGATAAGCGAGTCGGGCCTGGAATGACAGGCAACGAGCGCAAAAGCGAAGCCCAAAATGAGGAGAAAAAACGGTTTTTTCATGGCGCAAAAGTAATCTTTTTTACTTTTGCCTCCGAAAAAAACGCGATATTCCATGGACGAGAAAAAACTGCAATGGTTCAAAACGGAGCGGCGCGGAGGCAAAACCATGGTCCTTGACCCGCTGCGCCGCCGCTTTGTTGCGCTGACACCCGAGGAGGAGGTCAGGCAAAAGATGCTGTACATCCTCGTCGAGCATCTGCATGTGCCGGCGGGTCTCGTGGCAGTGGAGTATTCCGTCAAGGTGAACAGCTTGGACAAACGTTGCGATGCGGTAGTGTTCGACACCGATGGTCGTCCTCTGATGATTGTGGAATGCAAAGCCCCGACGGTGAAACTCACAGCCAAGACATTTGATCAAGCCGTGCGATACCATGCCGCCTTGAAGCCCAGTTTCCTGTTGCTCTTCAACGGCTCCGACTGCCGTTGCCTTAAAGTGGAAAACGGCATCTTGCAGCCGATGGACCACCTGCCCGATTTTGGGGAAATCAAAGGTGATTCCTCTCAGCCTCCTATATAAGCTCAAACCCGCTTACCTATCAGCCTCACAATCAAGAACAAAACCACAAATCCCATCAAAAAAGCCAGCCACGACGGCAAACCCAAGGCCGTGGGCAACACGCCGACGAGCAAGGCAGTGCCGCCCACCGTCAGGGCATAGGGCATCTGCGTGCTGACGTGCTGCAAGTGGTTGCAGCTCGAAGCCAAGGAACTCATGATGGTCGTGTCGGAAATCGGACTGCAGTGGTCGCCCATCACCGAACCCGCCAAAACGCTGGCCACCACATTGTAGAACAACGGCATCGTGGCCTCAACGCTCAGGCCTTGTTCCTGGCAAAGCAGCCACGACGAGGGCAGAATCAGCGGATAGAGGATGGCCATCGTGCCCCATGAAGTGCCGGTCGAGAAGCCTATCAAGGCCGCCAAGACGAAGGTCAGCACAGGCACCAACCACGGCGACAGCGACCATTTCAGAAGCAGTTGTGAGACAAACTCCGCCGTATGCATATCTTTGGTTACCAAAGCGATAGACCACGCCATCGTCAGAATCAGCACGGCGTTGAACATCGTTTTGAAGCCTTCCACCATCTCCTCCATCACCTTCGCGAAGGCGAGCGTACCGCGCAGCAACGTCATCACAATGGCCGTGAGCAGCGAGAGCAGCGAAGCCCAAAGCAAGGCCAAATAGGAATTGGCCGCCCCGATGGTGGCCGAGAGCTTGGAGAAAAAGTCAGTCTCAGCCGACTGCCACACTTGGGCATCGTAGCCCGTGAAAAACAAGCCGATGACGGTGCCGAAAACCAATACCAGCAAGGGAACAAGCGCGTCGATGACATGGGCAGGGCGTGCCGCGCTATTGGCCGTTTCTGCGCCACTGTCGCCTGTCATCCTTGCCTTGCGTTCCGCTTTCAGCATCGAGCCGAAGTCGCGCCCGCTGAGGATGACCATCAGCACGAAGCCGAGCGTCAGGAAGGGATAGAAGCTGTAGGCCAACGAACGGAAAAACACCGAATAGGCCGAAGCCTCAAGCCCGATGGCGCTGATGCCGTCCTGAATGTAGCTCAGTTCCGCGCCAATCCAAGTGGTGACAAAGGCCACGGCCACCACGGGTGCGGAGGTGGAATCGACGATGTAGGCTAATTTTTCGCGCGAAATCTTCAGTTTGTCGGCAATCGGGCGCATCGTGTTGCCCACCACGAGCGTGTTGGAATAGTCGTCGAAGAAGATGCAAAGGTCCATGAGGAAGGTCATCAGTTGGCCGGAGCGTGGCCCTCGAGCCCGCCGTGAGAGCCAGTTGACCACGCCCTGCATCCCGCCATTGGCCGTGATGATGCGCACCATGCCGCCAATAATCAGGGTGAAGACGATGATCTGCACATGGTCGGCATCGAACAGCGAGCCCACGATGTATGTATCGACCACGCGCAGCAGTCCGCCGCCCACAGCCGCCGCCGGATTTGCGCCGCCATACAAGGCCATGAGAAAAGTGCCCGTCAGCACACCGATGAATAGCGACGAGACCACCTCCCTTATTAATAAGGCCATCACGATGGCGACCAAAGGCGGCAAGACCGACATCCACAGCGGCATCGGGCCTCCGACGGGGCCGAAAACATAGAGCATGGCAACAACCAAAACCATGGCCAAAACCGCCACCAAAACCTTACATTTCTTCCTCATACGCGAAAAATAACGGCCAAAATTACACTTTTTTCTGACAAGCCTCGTTATTGTATTGATTTTGGCTTTATTTTTGCGCCATAACAACGCGGCTGCCACAGTGCGACAGCCTTCAACTGAATAACCGAACAATTGAACAACTTAACAACTAATAACTAAACAACTAAAAAATGAAAAAATCACTTGTTATCGCAATGTGCTGCATCACAGTGCTTTTTGCAGCCTGCAAGAAAGAAAAACCCTACGAAAAGTTCATCGGCAACTATGAAGGCGCCTGCTTGGTTGACGCAACAATCACCATCGACAATCCGGTGTTTCCTGGGTCAAGCACCAACCAAGACTTCAACAACATCAACATGCCTATTGAGGCTACCGTCTCGGCGGGAGATGCCGACAACAAGCTTGTCATGACCTGCAAATTCGAAAACCAAAACGAAACCTACAGCATTGCCGGCACCATCAACAAAGACCAAGTCACCTTTGACACCTACACCATCAACCAAACCATCAACGAAAGCCAATTCAGCGGTACCATCAATGCCACACTGAACATGACAGGCACTTTGGTGAACAACGTTCTCTCGCTCACCGGAAACCTTTCGGGAACCGGCACCACCGCCCTTTTGGACGTTCCTTTCGACATCATGGGCAACATGACTGGCACTTTGAACAAACTAACCACAACAAACTGAAAATGAAAAAGTTTTCATTCCTTGCATTCGCCCTCGTCGGCTTTCTGCTGATGACGGGCTGCAAGAAAGACCCTGTTGCACCAAAGCTAACCCTAATGACTGGAGAAGGCTATCTTTGCGAAGGTGCCGAGACTATGGTCGGAGAGCCTTTCAAGGTTAGTCTGCAATGTGAAGCCGATAAGTTGGCTGCGTTAAACGTCATCTTCATGAAAGGCGAAGCCTTCGCTATCGAGGACACTCAGACATGGGATAATGCCAGCAACGCCACATACGACCGCTCTTTCATTATCATGTATGATGGCGACATTACCATGACGGCCACGCTCTTCGACACCAATGGCAAGACCGCCACTATCACCGTCAATTTCAAGAGCCTCCCCGCCGCTGATCCCGATCCCGACCCCACTCCCGATCCCGATCCTGACCCTGACCCTGATCCAGAACCCGTTTCATTTGACGGACTCTATGACGGCTACCTCAAGACAGACGGCACTGTCTCCACCTTGGGAATCAGCTATCCCGTCAATGACAGTTCACAAGTTGCGATGAGCATCAACGTGCTGGAAGACAACGAAGTGAAAGGCGTGTACACCTACCAAGGCATGGATTACGACCTCACGGGCAGCATCCAAGGCGACACGATTGTCTTCGACCCCTTCACCCTCGAAATCGCCAATGCCGACATCCAACTGAATGCCACCATCGGACTTTCGGGCTTGCTTGAAGAAGACATCCTTTCCTTGGAAGGAAACGTTTCGGACTGCCTGCTCAACTATGGCGGAATGCAGATTCCAGTCACGTTTGTCGGTGAAATCCGTAGTGTTTTGAAAAAGGCAGAAGACTGAAAACCAACTTGTTCATAACAAAAACGGATGGCCAATTGGTCATCCGTTTTGTTTTGTAGCGGGGGGAGGATTCGAACCTCCGACCTCCGGGTTATGAGCCCGACGAGCTGCCTCTGCTCTACCCCGCATCATGCGAAAAATCCCAATCGGAAAACTTTTTTCCTCTCGAAATCGGCTGCAAAGGTAATAATTTTGTTTCTTTGCAGAGCAAAAAACCAAGAAAAAATTTCACTATGAGTCATAAAGCAGGCTATGTCAACATTATAGGTCGCCCAAATGTGGGCAAGTCGACCCTCATGAACCAGCTCGTTGGGGAGAAAATCTCCATCATCACCTCGAAAGCGCAGACCACAAGGCACCGGATTTTGGGGATCGTCAACGGCGACGACTTCCAAATCGTCTTCTCCGACACGCCCGGCATCATCAAGGACCCGGCCTACAAGATGCACGAGGTGATGAACCAATTCGTGAACGTGGCCCTCATCGACGCCGACCTCATCCTCTTCGTGGTCGACATCACCGACAAGAAAATCGAGGAAAAGACCGTGGAGCGACTGAAAACCACCGAGATACCCCTCTTCGTCCTCATCAACAAAATCGACCTCTCGACGCAAGAGCAAGTCGAGCAGGCCGTCATGCAATGGCGCGAGACCTTGCCGAACGCCACCGTTTTTCCTCTCTCGGCACAATACAACGCCAACGTGGAGTTCATCTTCAAGCAAATCTTGGAAAAACTGCCCGAGTGTCCGCCCTACTTTCCCAAGGATGAACTCACTGACCGCTCGATGCGCTTCTTCATCACCGAAATCATCCGTGAGAAAATCTTGCTCAACTACCAGCAGGAAATCCCCTACTCCGTTCAAGTCGAGGTGGAAAGCTACGAGGAAACCCAAAAGCACATACACATCCGCAGCATCATCTATGTGGCCCGCGACTCGCAGAAGGCCATCATCATCGGCAAGGGCGGCAGCGCCATCAAAAAACTCGGCATTCAGGCCCGCGCTGATATTGAGGAGTTTACGGGGAAGAAGATTTTCCTTGAATTGTTCGTCAAGGTCGACAAAGACTGGAGAGACAATGAAGCTGAGTTGAAGCGGTTTGGGTATGAAGCATGAGGATTGTCGTTTTCGGGTTATTTCTCACGCAGAAATCGCAGATTAGCTACGCTTGTATCAGAGATTTCGACAAAGCCAATTATGGGAAGCGCACAGCGGGTCTATAGCCAAACCACAAAGTCGCGGAGCGACGGCGGACGTTAAGCAGGGGTGAAGTCCGCAAGGACTCCTGCCACACAAAAAATAGCCGCCGCGTCTGAAAGACGCAACTACATGTAACCGTATGTAAATGGCAAATAAAAAACCAACAATTTTTCGTAATTTTTTTCATCAGTCTTGGATAGTTGCGTAAGTGCCGATGCTGCTTCTGGCCGGAACCATGTCGGCAGCCAGTCCCATGAAGGAGGAGGTCGCCCCCTGGTGGAGCTTCAGCGGGACGAGGTACTCCCGCTCCTTCAGCCACTCCACCTTCGGGACGTGCCTCGTGGCGGAGTGCACCTTGCCGTTCCTCGTACGCTCCACCACGCCGTCGGTTTTTATTTACCAAAATATGTCGATGCAAAATTACCGCTTACTCTGCGGCTGGCGAGATGAACACGATGTGGAGCCACCAAAGCGAGGCTATCAGGCGCAGAGGACGGTAACACCGTGAGGCGTTAATGGAGCGAAGGCCACAGAGCCCTTCGACAGGTTCAAGAACCATAATTCGGGGAATGCATGCAAATGCAAGTTTTTCAACAACCGAAAGAAGACGGCACAACAATTATTCTTACCTTTGCAAAAACACAGCAATGGACAAGCATCCTACCAATATCACCCCCAACCTCATCAAGCACTTCGCCGACTACCTTCGGCTCGAACTCTCGCTGTCCGACAACAGCGTGGAAGCGTACAAGCATGATGTGGGCTTGTTTCTGCAATATCTTGATAGCCAAAAACTTTCATTGGACATCAACGACATCAGGCAAGAAACCATCAAGGGTTTTCTAAACTTCCTATACGACATGAACATCGGCGCCACCTCGCAAGCCCGAATCCTTTCGGGACTGAAGTCGTTCTGGCGCTACCTGCTCCAAGAGGAAATTGCCGAGAAAGACCCGACACTGCTCATCTCTTCCCCCACCTTGGGTCGCCATCTTCCTGAAGTGCTGACCTACGAGGAAATCCAGACGATGATCGACAGCATAGACCTCAGCCAGCCAAACGGCCACCGCAACAAGGCCATGATCGAGGTGATGTACGGCTGCGGACTGCGCGTATCGGAACTCATTGGATTGCAAATCAGCGACATATACCGTAACGATGGATTCCTCCGCATCATCGGCAAGGGCAGCAAGGAAAGGCTTGTGCCCATCGGCGACAGCAGCCTGAAAATCCTCTACCAATACATCGAAGGCGCAAGGGTGCACATCACGCCAAAGCCCAAGTTCACTGACACCGTCTTCCTCAACAGCCGTGGCACTGGCCTCACCCGACAGATGGTCTTCCTCATCGTGAAAGACCTCGCCGAAAAGAACGGCATCACCAAGACCATCAGCCCGCACACGTTCCGCCACAGCTTTGCCACACACCTTTTGGAAGGCGGCGCCAACCTGCTCGCCGTCCAGCAAATGCTCGGCCATGCCAGCGTAAGCACCACGGAAATCTACACGCACGTCTCCGACGAATTGCTGCGCGACACACTAACGAGCTACCATCCACGTTTTAGGAAAATCATAAAAGCGGAAATCGAAGATTCAATGTAGTCAGTTGGGCAAAACCCAGCATCGCATCGCGACATTCCGAATTCATCATTCAGCATTCCGAATTAATTACTACCTTTGCCAAAAAAAACACCATGCTCACCACCAACTTCAATTTCCTGAGAATCCTTCGCCCCGACCGTTTCTTCCTCATGGCCGGCCCTTGCGTCATCGAGGACGAGGACTCGCCACTCTTCATCGCCGAGTCCCTGAAAAACATCTGCCAAAAACTCCATATTCCGCTGGTTTTCAAGGGTTCATACCGCAAGGCCAACCGTTCCAGACTGGACTCGTTCACCGGCATTGGCGACAAAAAAGCCTTGAAAGTGCTGCAAAAAGTGAGGCAAGAGCTTGAAATTCCCGTGGTGACCGACATCCATGCCTCCGAAGAAGCAGAAATGGCAGCGGAATACGTTGACATTCTGCAAATTCCAGCCTTTCTTTGCCGCCAAACCGACCTGCTTGTGGCCGCCGCCAAAACGGGCAAGACCGTCAACATCAAGAAGGGGCAGTTCCTTTCAGGCGAGGCTATGGGCTTTGCAGTCGAAAAAGTGCGCCAGTCGGGCAACGACAAGGTGATGCTCACCGAGCGCGGCTCGATGTTCGGCTATCAGGATTTGGTGGTTGACTTCCGCAACATCGCCATCATGCAAAAGTTCGGAGTGCCTGTCATCCTTGACGTTACGCATTCGCTTCAGCAGCCCAACCAAAGCAATGGCATCACGGGAGGACAGCCCGAGATGATTGGCCTCATCGCCAAGGCAGGCATCGCGGCGGGTGCCGACGGCCTATTCATGGAGGTGCATCCCGAACCCTTGAAAGCAAAGTCGGACGGCGCAAACATGCTCCGTCTCGACCTCGTCGAACCGCTCTTGAATCAGCTAATTAGAATCAGGGAAGCTTTATGATCAACGCATCCTGAAATTGATGATCTGGCCCGTGGATGTGTCGAAATCCATCCTCGTGTTCGCGAAAGGCGCCATTAGCAGCTCGCCCAGTTGGTTGACGACGAGGCGTTCCTCCAACAAAACGACGTTGTTGCAGCTCACTTTCACATTGGCCACTTCAGGGACGCGATAAAACAGCTTGTTTTCATAGGACATCGACTCTACTGCCGACTGGCTCGGTGCATTGATGGCTGCGGTGGTATTCAACGGCAAAGTTTGAACCGTAATCGGATTGCCATAGCCTGAGGTACCCGATGTAAACCCTTCGGTATCAGAGAATTTCGCCACCGTTTGGGTAGTCACCTCCTTGGAGGGAATCACATAAACCGTCTTCACTACCGTCCTCTTCGCCCGCTTGCCCAAAAACAGGCTCAAGTATTCCTCCTCCATCGCGTCTAACTTCTCATACATTTCCTTGAAACTCTCTGGCAAAAAAGCCGTTTCATAGTAGCCAGAAACCAGCTTGAACTTTGAGTCGCGGATTTCGGCAATCTTATCGGCGGCCTCACGTGCCAACAGCGCGTCCGTTTTTCCCGAAGTGTTCAGGCTGATGAAGCCTTTGCTCGGGGCTTCAGTCATGTGCTTTGTGCAACGCGCCAAGCCTTGGTCTCCCACAGTGGGCGTCTCGTTCCCTTCCACGGCCCCACCCGAGCCTACGCTACGGATGATGCCGTTAGGCAAGATGTCGAAATCAGCCTTGCCGCCGCCTCTTCCGCTCGAAATCGAGACGAAGAAGGTGGCATTGGGGTCGGGACTTGACACCTTGGCCATCTGGACATCAAGGAGCCTATACTCCGTGGTCTCGTACTCGACCAACTCATCCATGCTGAAATAGGTGGAGGCATAGCCACTCAAGGGGCCTTGCAAACATTCGGTTTCCTCGATCAAAAAATCCAGCCGCAACATCGTTTGGGGCAGGGAATAATAGAAGCCGCTTTGTTGCCCCGGATTGACATTCTTGGCAAAAGTGGTCGTGAATTGGGCGCGAAGCTGTATCCCGCAAAGGAAAAACAGCAGCAGAAACGCCATCTTTGAGAAAAAACTATTCATTTCATTAGGGTTTTAATTACGGGTCAAAAATACGCAATTATCTGACAAGCGCCTCATCCTGCGACATTTTTTTCCTTTCTGCTGAAGGCAAGCAAAGCCAAAAATGTCAGCAATCCATTGACTACCAGTATTTCAAACCCAAACTGGTAGCCACCAAACAACTGCTTTGAAAACATCTTCAACAAATAACTGACAATGGGCGACGCGATGGCTATGAAGGGCACGGCCCTGTCGATGGCTTTGCGATTCTTGACGAACAGGCCGAAAGAATACAAGCCCAACAAAGGCCCGTAAGTGAAGCCGGCGATGTCAAACACCTTGTCAATCAACGACTCATTATGGAAAGGTCGGAACGCAATGATTACCAGCAAGTAAAGCAACGCGAAAGCCACATGGATCCACTTGCGGTAGCGTGTGACTTGCTCCTCGGAACGCTGTCTCTTGTCGAAGTGCATGAAATCGAAGCAAAATGTCGTGGTCAGTGCCGTCAAAGTGCCGTCGGCGCTGGAATAGCCTGCCGCAACAAGGCCGACGATGAAGACCACAGCGGTGAACTTGCTCAACGAAAAGGCCACAGAGGGGAAAATCTTGTCATTGACCACCACACCCGCCTCGTTCACAGGCAGTTGGAATCCCGTTGCCTGCGCATAACAAATCAGGGCCGCGCCCAAGCATAGGAACAAGGCATTGACTACCACAAAGAGCAGGCTTGATGTCATGACATTCTTCTGTGCGTCTCTCAAGTTCCTGCAAGTCAGGTTCTTCTGCATCATATCCTGATCGAGTCCCGTCATCGTAATCGTGATGAATGCTCCGGCCAACAACTGTTTCAGCCAGAACTTGTTGTGCGTCCATTCGGTCTCAAACATCTTGGTATAGCCCTTGTCGGAAGCGGATTTCAGCAGGTCCCCCAAGGAAATGTCCAAGTTTTTGAGGATATACCAGGCCGTGAGGAAAGCCGCAAGCAAAAGGAAAGTCGTCTGCAAGGTATCCGTCCAAACCACCGTCTTGATGCCACCCTTGAAGGTGTAGAGCAAGATGATGGCGATAAAGATGACCGCCGGAACTATGAAAGGGATTCCCCAAGCCTTGAAAACGAACTCATAAAGCACAAACACAACGAGATACATCCTCAACGCCGAACCAAGCAGACGTGACAGGATGAAAAACGCCGCACCTGTCTTCTCCGACCTCGGCCCGAAGCGCATATTTAAATAGGTGTATATCGAGGTGAGGTTGAGGCGGTAATACAAAGGCAGCAAGACCAACGCAATCACCGCATAACCAATCACATAGCCAAAAACCAAAGGCATATATGTAAACTGTCCCGTATATACGCCGCCTGGCACCGACATGAACGTGACCCCCGAAAGCGAGGCGCCAATCATGCCATAGGCCACCACAAACCACGGCGAGTTGCGGTTGCCGCGAAAGAACGCCGCGTTGTCGGACTTGCGCGATGTGAAATGCGAAATCACGAAAAGCAGCACGGTATAAAGCACAAAAACAAGTAGGATAATCGAGGGGTTCATAGCGTTTGCGTTTTTAAGGATGCAAAAATAAGAATAATTATGGCCACTTCCGAATGTGAGGTAAAAAACCCTAATTTTGCAGCCCGAAACAAAAACGCATCCCTAATGAAAGGAATCTTCACCATCCTCCTGCTCATCGTTTCCAACGTCTTCATGACCTTCGCTTGGTATGGCCAACTCAAATTGCTCGAAATCGTCCCTTCGTCAAAGGATTGGCCTCTCTTCTTGGTCATCCTCATGTCGTGGGGCGTTGCGCTGTTCGAGTATTCGTTCATGATTCCCGCCAACCGCATCGGCGCCATGCAAAACGGCGGCCCGTTCAACCTTATCCAATTGAAAGTCATACAAGAAGCCGTTTCGCTGACCGTGTTCACCGTCATCGTCGTCACGGTGTTCAAGACCGAAACCTTCCGCTGGAACCACATCGTTTCCTTCTTGCTTATCGTGTTGGCCGTGTTTTTTGCGTTCAAAAAATAGTTTTTTGTTGCGACAAACCGAAAAATGCATGATATTTGCGGGCTCGAAACAACACCAATAACCGACAAAAAGAAAGGCAACAATATGAAATTCTATGACATTGATTCAGTTTTCACCTTCGGGAAATATGAAGGCATGACCATCGCCGAAGTGTATGAGAAGGATCCGAAATACATCAACTACTGCAAGGAAAACATCGACGAGTTCTATGTGTCGCCCGCAGTGATGCGCGAACTGAAGTCGATGAGCCGCAGCATCAACGACTCGGCGCTGCTTGACGCGAACTTCGACAAGATGAGCGACGACGAAATCGACAGCTTCATCAGCGGCCATGAGGAGGAAGACAGCTTCGACGAGGAGCACCTTGAGCGCGACTTCGATTGGGACAACAACGACTTTGCCGACGACTCTCCTTTCGACGAGTTCGAGGACGGGTTCGACGAAGAGGAATTCAGCGATGAGTTTGGCGACAGCTTCGACGAGAGCTTTGATGGCAACATCGACGACTTGTATTGAAAGGAATCTCGCGTTTTCTTTTTTCGGAAACAAATCTTCACAAAATCTTAAGCAAATAAAGCCACCTTGCGGTGGCTTTTTCTGTTCGGGCGGAATGGCGGCAGCCGCCTAATCCACGTTGAGTTTCTCGGAAACAGAATAGACACGCTTGTCCCTTTGGGTCGAAGTAACCATCTCGGCCAAAAAGCCCGTCGAGAACAGCTGCACGCCGATGATGATGGCCAACAGTGCGAAGTAGAACAAAGGACGGTTGGTCATGCCGTAAGCATGGGCAAACAGGCGTATGCAAGCCAAATAAACGGCAATGACGAATCCTATCAGGAAGGTGATTGAACCCAACAGGCCGAAAAAGTGCATCGGACGGTTGCTGAACTTCGAGATGAAATTGATGGTCAGCAGGTCGAGATAGCCTCGGACGAAACGGCTCATTCCGAACTTGCTCGTGCCGTATTTCCGCTTCTGGTGATGCACCACCTTCTCCCCTATATGGCTGAAACCGCTCATCTTGGCGATGACAGGGATGTAACGGTGCATCTCTCCATACACCTGGATGCTTTTCACCACCTCGTTGCGATAGGCCTTGAGGCCGCAGTTGAAGTCGTGCAGCTTGATGCCCGACATCACGCGCGTGGTCCAGTTGAAGAACTTCGACGGTATGTTCTTGGCCAACTTGGAGTCGTAACGCACTTTCTTCCAGCCCGATACGAGGTCAAAGCCATCCTCCTTAATCATCCTGTAGAGTCCGGGAATCTCGTCGGGGCTGTCCTGAAGGTCGGCATCCATCGTGATGACCACATCACCTTGCACGACCTTGAATCCCTCGTTCAAAGCCGGCGACTTGCCGTAATTCCTCCTGAATCGCAAGGCCTTCACGTTGGGATTGGCCTCGGCAAGGCCTTGGATGATGGCCCAGGAATTGTCGGTGGAACCGTCATCGACAAAGACGATTTCGTAGGAAAAGCCATGCTCGTCCATCACCCGACGAATCCACGATTCCAGTTCAGGCAACGACTCGGCCTCATTCAGCAGGGGTACTACAACGGATATGTCCATAGTATTTCTTTTTTTGCTGGCTTTTTAGCTGTTAGCCATTAGCTATTAGCCCAGTAGCACAAAGGCTAATAGCTAAATGCTAAAAGCTAACAGCAAAAAAGTCATCTGATTTCAGTTTTTCCGCCCATGTAGGGTTGCAGTGCCTTCGGGATGGCCACGCTGCCATCGGCGCGAAGATTGTTCTCCAAGAAGGCAATCAACATTCGTGGCGGCGCGACCACGGTATTGTTCAAGGTGTGGACAAAATAGTTGCCGTTCTTGCCTTTCACCCTGATTTTCAGCCTACGTGCCTGGGCATCACCAAGATAGGAGCAGCTTCCCACCTCGAAATACTTCTTCTGGCGCGGCGACCACGCCTCCACGTCGAGCGACTTCACCTTCAGGTCGGCCAAGTCTCCTGAGCAGCATTCAAGCGTACGCACGGGGATGTCCATCGAGCGGAACAGGTCCACTGTGTTCTTCCACATCTGCTCGTACCAATAATCGGCATCTTCCTGTTTGCAGAGGACGACCATCTCCTGCTTCTCAAACTGGTGGATGCGATACACGCCGCGTTCCTCGATGCCATGCGCGCCCTTCTCCTTGCGGAAGCAGGGCGAATAGCTCGTCAAGGTGAGCGGGAGCGTGTCTTCGGGGATAATCTGGTCGATGTATTTCCCAATCATCGAGTGTTCGCTGGTGCCGATGAGGTAAAGGTCCTCGCCCTCTATCTTGTACATCATCGCGTCCATCTCTGCGAAGCTCATCACGCCGGAGACGATCTCGCTGCGCACCATGAAGGGCGGGATGCAATAGGTGAAGCCCCTTTCGATCATGAAGTCGCGAGCGTAGGTGATGACGGCGGAATGCAGGCGCGCAATGTCGCCCATCAGGTAATAGAAGCCGTTGCCCGCCACGCGGTGCGCCGAGTCCAAGTCAAGACCGTTGAACTTGGCCATGATGTCGGCATGATACGGCACCTCGAAATCGGGAACAACCGGATCGCCGAAGCGTTCCTTCTCCACGTTGAAGCTGTCGTCCTTCCCAATCGGAACATCGGGCGCGATGATGTTCGGAATGGAATACATCACCTTCGTGAGCTGCTCCATGAGCGAAGCCTGCTGCTTGCCGAGGCTTTCCAACTCCTGTGCATTGGCCTCGACAAGTTTCTTCATCTCGTTGGCTTTTTCTCGTTCACCGTTCTTGAAAAGGATACCGATTTCCTTCGAGATGGAGTTGCGTTGCGACCGCAAATCATCAGCTTTCTGCTGACAGTCACAATATTGCGTGTAAAGGCTGATGGCCTCGTCGACGAGAGGCAGTTTGTTGTCTTGGAATTTCTTCTTGATGTTCTCCCTGACCACGTCGGGGTTCTTGACTAAAAACTTGATGTCAATCATAGGAATCGTGTTTTGCTGTGTAAAAACGGACAAAGATAGGAAAAATCCAAATAGGAAAGACGGAGGAAACACTATTTTGGAACAAATTACCAGAAACCACTTGCTGGATATTTTGCCGAAAAACGGACATTTTTATGTAAATCTGTTGCCGAAAAACGGACACTTATATACTTAATATTATGATTTACAAAAAAATAGAAAAACCAATAAAAATGGTATAATTCATCATCCAAAAAGCCCTGCTGATTACTGGCGCAAGGCAGGTGGGACGCTGGCGTTGCCTTGCCCACCTACTGCGCCCCCCAGCCTCGCGTCTAAAAACGCAACCACCCGTAACCGTAGCTCGTGCCCTCTCCCCCTTCTGAGGAGGCAGGGGGAGTGGCGGCACCCCGGCTGGCACCACAACCAAACACGGCTGCCGTGATACGACAGCCCTACAGCCCCAACCCTGTAGGGCTGTCACACCGTGGCAGCCGCACACCGTGGCAGTCGCCTAAAAAACCGTAAAGACGCCACATTGTGATGTCTCTACAATCATGTGGGAATTGCAAATCCCCTTCTCACACCTTGCGAATTGCAAATTCGCAAGAACGAAGTACTTTTGCATGTCTTTCGACCGCTCGTGATTGCAAATTCGGAAGAACAGGTGTAAATGGCAAATAAAAAATCAACAATTTTTCGTAATTTATTTTCATCAGTTTTTCGTAATTAGTTTTCATCAGTTTTGGATTGTTTTGAGGAAGTCAGCGGTTGAAGCGGAGGCGGC